>CAZPAX010000067.1:0-12031 GCA_964584535.1 uncultured Eubacteriales bacterium | reverse complement strand
CCAGAGGGCTTTCTTGGTTAATTTGTTCAAGTGATTTGGCCATGAATATTTCTTCCTCGCTTAACTCAGGCTTCCTAACAGGGCGAGCTTCTTCAACTTTTTCAACTTTGGGTTGCTCTTTGACTTGCGGGGGCGGAGGAGGAACTTCTTTCACTTTTTGGCGACAGGATGCAAAGAACATGAAAACCAGGATGCAGGCAAAAAGAAGGATAGCGACTTTTTTCATCAAGCCTCCTTATATTTTTTATTTCATGATGTGAGAAAATAGAGCTTTTACCATAACTTTATACAATTAAAACTTTTTTATGTCAATCATTTGTCAAGATTTTTTGGGATGCTCTATTTTCAATTTGACCAGCAAGGCAGTTTATTTGCGCCTGAAGATGTCAGACAGCGCAGGTTTGATCCATCATAATCGATGATGAATATTTGAAGGCTTCCTTTGAGGTTGGAGGAGAAAACAAGATGTCGGCCATCAGGAGACCAGCTTGGAGACTCATTTCGGGCATTGCTTTCAGTAAGTTTAGCAATTTGATTTGTCCTAAGATTCAGGACATAGAGGTCAAAGATCTGGTCAACCCGAGAAACATAGGCAATCCTGTCTCCTGTAGGAGACCAGGCCGGTGAATCATGGTAGGTTCCTCCGAAACTCACTCTGCGGATATTAGAGCCTTCTGCATCCATGATGTAAATCTGCGGAGTGCCACTCCGGTCTGAAGTAAAGGCGATCTCCCGGCTTGTCGGGGACCAGGAGGGAGCTGTATCGATAGCATCGTTGAAGGTCAATCTTTTGATATTCTTGCCATCGCTTGAGGCCACATAGATTTCCGAGTTTCCGTCCTGAGTTGAACAAAAAGCCAGTTTTTTACCATCAGCAGAGAAACAAGCAGAGAAATTGGTACCTTTAGTCGATATTTCAGAAACTTTTCCTGCCTCTAAGTCCAAAAGATAGAGGCCTCCCACAAGTTTTCTATAGGATGTGAAAGCAATCTTTCTGCCATCCGCAGACCAAGCTGGCATATAGTCTCTCACCTTGTTGAAGGTAAGGCGAGTTTGATTGAATCCATCATAATCCATCATGTAGAGCTCATCGTTGCCATCCCTGTCTGAAACAAAGATGATTTTGGAAGTGAAGAGGGGCCTTTCTCCAAAAACTTTCAGGATTTCATCTGCCATTTTATGAGCAACTAGACGGATCAATTTTCTTTCGGCCTGATATCGCTTGCCAATGATGAATCTCTCACTTCTGACATCATAAAGCTTGCCTTCAAAAAGGAACGCTTCCCCTTCACCACTTTTAATTTCTCCGACCAAAAGCAGGTTGGCTTGAATAGAGAGCCATTCCTTGAATAAGATTTTCTCGGGATTCAAAGGCTGGATATAACTGTAGTAACTCTCCGGTGTCAGCTGAAAGATGCGGCTGTATTTAAGGTCACTGGAGAGAATCTGGCGAATCTCCTCAGCCGCAGTAGAAACCAGAGGAGAAGAAGATTGGGCAATGAACTTGGGAAGAGCTAATGGGATAGCTGGCATTCCTTCTTTTATGGTCAGGACGACTTCCTGCTGAGAAAAAATAATCAAGAAGGGCAAGAGCGATAAGGCAAAGGAGACGATAATTTTTGTTACTTTCATTTGGAATGCTCGAAGATCAAGCGGATCCCCAGATATTCATCCTCATAGTCTTTGGGCAGGGGAGGAAAAGGAGCTGATGACTGGACAGATCTGAGGGCGGAAAGGTCAAGGGATTTTATTCCGCTTGATTCTTCCACTTTCAAATCCGAGATTTGACCGCTTCTATAGATTCTAAAATAGATGACAACCTGGAAATTCCCCATAACACCAGGGTCGACGAGTGAAGTGAACCAGTTGGCTGAGACTTTGTCCATGATAATCTGAAGATAATAGGTGAAGGGAAAACTAGAGAGACCTATCTGGGAGGAATAAGCTGAACCTGGCCCTCCGCCGCTGCCAGGGCCACCAACGCCAATCCTTAAACCAGAGCCAGCCCCCGGCCCTCCACCTGAGCCAGCCTTTTTCTGGGCAGTGTCTTCGGCAGTTGTTTGAGGTTTAGTGATAACAGTTTTTTTATCTTTTTTTGGCTCTTTTCCCTTCTTCGGCTTTTCAACCGGATGGCGTAAAGTTGACTTGGGTTCTTCCTGAAGCTTCTGAACAGTGGTCAGGTCTCTGAGAGTCTCTTTTTTGGCCTCAAGCTGAGCCCCTGCTTCCTTTTCACTTCCGCCGCCCCCTCCGCCTCCTCCAGGAACGGTAACCAGGTTGATGGGCAGATAATGGATCATTCCTTTCCTTGATGGCTTGGGCAAGGAGGGAGAGACCAGGATCAAAAGGAATAAACCAAGATGGACGCTGAGAGAATAAACAACAGCCCTCCGGAAGGCCTTGTTGCTTTTCATAAGCTCGATCATTTCCTATTTTTTCTCTTTGATTTCTTCAGGCTCGGTGACCAGACCCACCACTTCCACACCCGCTTTCTTGACGATGTCAACAATGTCAATAAAATAGCCATAGGGAAGATCCTTGTCCGCCCGAATAAATACTATTTTTTTCTTTTTCCCATAAAAATATTCGGATAATTTTCTTTCCAAAAGGTTGATATTGATCACTGCTTCTTCCATGTGGATGAATCTTTCCTTGGTAACGGTTAGGGTCAGCCCTTCCTCAGCCGGAGCTGATTCTGTCTCAGCCTGAGGCAAGTTGACGCCAATCCCTGATTGCATCATCGGAGCTGTGACCATGAATATAATCAGGAGGACGAGCACGACATCCACGAAAGGGGTAACATTTATTTCGGAAAGGGATGTCCCGAGTTGTCTTCTAGAGAGAGAAGGTATTTTAAGAGCCATAAAGCCTTTCTGCAATACTCAAAAACTCTAAAGAGAAATCGTCCATCTCTGTGATTAGGTCTTTTATCCGGTGAAGAAAGTGGTTATAGGCGATAACCGCAGGAATCGCTGCAAAAAGGCCTGCTGCTGTAGCGATTAGGGCTTCAGCGATTCCAGGAGCAACTGTGTCCAGGCTGGCAGACCTTACGATTCCGATTTTATGAAAAGCGTCCATGATTCCCCAGACTGTTCCAAAAAGACCTATAAAAGGGGTTACGCTTCCGGTCGTGGCCAGAAAGCTCATCATTCTTTCCAGCTTCGAGATTTCATTGTTAGCAGCCTTGAGAAGGGCCCGGTTGAGGTTCTCCAGTTTTGATGAACTGAGGGAACTCTGGGGGTTGGATTTTTTCAGGATAGCCAGCTCTCGAGATCCGGATTGGAAGAGAGCTACGAGCGGGCTAGCTTGATACTTTATTGCTGCCTCATCTACATCAGAGAGAGTCGTACTTTTTCTAAAGACTTTCAGAAATTTTTTAGATTGGGCTTGAGCAGCCCTTAAGGTTTTTCTTTTGAAAAAAATAATTGCCCAGGAGAAGATGGAAAAAAGAATGAGGATGAAGAGAACAATCTGAACAACAATAGATGCTTCGGCAATTAACCTAAAAAAATTCATCTTCTCCTCTCAAAAATTAACATAGGAAAGCTCTGATGTCAAACAGGAGTCTGAGCTAAACTTGCTAATAGAAATAAAGACGGGAGCCGGACGGTCTCTGCGTATTCGAAGATCTAGGGGTCGGGTGGGTTTGGTTACCTGTCACGGGCGTCCCCTTTCGTCCTCGCTCGGGGTCAGACATTGCCATGTGGGGGGCGGCCAGGGACTGGCACCGTGCCACCCATTCTCATCACATAATTATAGATGCATCCGTCTGCCCCCAAAAAGTTGACAAAAACTCCCCTAAATAATAAATTAGAGAATCAATTTTAAAAGAGAAAAGGGAAAGATAAGAAGAGAAGGTCATTTTTTGAATGAAAAGATTCCAGCCAGCCCAAAGCTGATTTCATCATCAAGGATAGCGATATTTTGATAATCATGGGGAAAGAGAAGCAGCTTCAAAAAATCAATTCCCTCTAAAGCCTGCTCCTTAGATGAGCCTTTTCAGTATCTCCACACACACCTGCTTGGCCTGTTCGCCACTTTCCTTGGTCGGGCCAACACAAGACGGACATCCATCCTGGCAGGCACAGACTGTGATCGTTTTCAAGCAATGCTCAAGAAGTGCCTTCTCCAGATCAAAAAGGGCAGGGCTCAAGCCTATCCCGCCCGGATAGTTGTCGTAGATAAAGATATTGGGCTCGAAATCGATATCCTGAAAGACCGGCTGTTCTTCCTGGAGAGGGATTTTAAAAGGAATATTGCGGGGAGGGATGGATTCTCCACTGGAATTGTCACCAAGGGAGACCCCCACATCATGGAGATCGCACATCATGAACAGGGGAGAGACATGATGGAGGAGGTAAGCCAGACCGAAAAGGCCGTTAATTTTTTGCTCTGAAGAGAAAGGCAGAGACTGAAGCAGAGATGAAGGGATGGTCAGCCAGTAGGCTGTTGTCTGCATTTCGTTCTGGGGAAGGCTCAAATCCCCGGCGCCGACATTCTCCATGGTGAAGAATTTAATTTTCTTGAATCCTACCACTTGGGTGGCGACATGGACTTCTCCATGGGAGATCTGGCAGCTCTCAAGGCTCTTTTTGTCAAAGACATCGAGGATTTTGATTTTGGTGTAGTCAATAGCATCTGTGAAATAGTCCACATCTGTCTTTTTGACATAGGCCTTGCGCTGATCATAATCAAGCTTTTCGACAAAATACTGCTCCCCTTCACAGATATAGATAGCTTTGGGATGAAGGGTGGTCAGGGCTGAGGAGAAATCAACTTCAGCAATAGCTTTTGCCTTTTCGCTCGAGTCGACAACGACAAAATTGTCAGAACTTATGCTGCGCAAGCTCACTCCATCAGCAGGATAGGCATCAGATGTCCAGAACCATTTGTCCTTGGAATGGTGAACAAGCTTTTCCTCTTCTAGGAATTTGAGAATGCTGCTTGTTTCGATATTGCCAAATTTTTCTCCGTCAAGAAAGGGAAGTTCGAAAGCGGCACACTCGATATGGCTGACAAGAATGGAGAGGTTATCCGGGTTGATCAGGGCTCTCTCCGGGCTTTTGGAGAAAAAATAGTCAGGATGGTTGATGATGAACTGGTCAAGGGGTGAGCTCGAAGCGACAAGGACTGCGGCTGACTTTCCAGTTTTGCGGCCTGCCCTTCCTGCCCTCTGCCAGGTGCTGGCAATAGTTCCGGGATAACCAGCCAGAATTGCGACATCAAGGCTTCCTATATCAATTCCCAGCTCAAGGGCATTGGTGGAGACAACGCCCAGAATTTTCCCTTCTCTTAAGCCTTTCTCAATTTCTCTCCTTTTGAGAGGAAGATAGCCTCCCCTATAACCCCGGATAAGACCTTCGTCTTTAACTGTCTTCTCGATGTCTTCTTTGAGATAGGTGAGAAGAACTTCTGTTATCAGACGGCTTTGGGCAAAAACGATTGTCTGCAGATTGTTTTTCAGAAAAAGAGAAGCCACTCGCCGCGATTCATTGACGTAAGAACGGCGAATCCCCAGAAATTTGTTGACCACAGGTGGAGTGTAGAAAATAATGTATTTCTCACCTCGAGGAGCTCCGTTGTTATCGATCAGAGAGACCTCTGTTTCAATCATTTTTTCCGCCATCTCCAGGGGATTAGCGATGGTCGCTGTGCAGAGAATGAACTGGGGATCAGAACCATAGAATTTGGCAATTCTCTTCAGCCTTCTCAAGACATTTGCCAGATGGCTGCCAAAAATGCCGCGGTAATTGTGGAGCTCATCAATGATGATATACTTGAGATTCTCGAAGAGCTTGATCCACTTGGTGTGATGGGGCAGAATCCCTGTGTGGAGCATATCAGGATTGGTGAGGATAATATGTCCCCTAACCCTGATGGCTTTTCGGGCATCCTGGGGCGTGTCGCCGTCATAAGTAAAAATTCGAACCTCTTCAGGAAGGAGTTCTATGATTTCATCAAGCTCTGCCTTCTGATCCTGGGAGAGAGCCTTGGTCGGGAAAAGGTAGATGGCTCGGCTGGAAGGATTGTGGAGGATAGAATTGAGGACAGGCAGATTGTAGCAGAGAGTTTTTCCTGAAGCTGTGGGCGTGACAACAATGATATTTTTCCCCTCCTTGATTGCTTGCCAGGAAGAATATTGGTGCGTGTAGAGCTTCTCGAATCCTTTCTGTTTTAAAGCTTCAATGAGAGCAGGATGGATATCCTGGGGGTAATCCAGATATTGTCCTTCCTGAACAGGGAGATGCTTAATGGCCCGGATGGAATCATGCTTGAAGCCCAATTCCTTCAAAAATGCCAATGATTTATGGAGATTTTCCTCTCTGTCCATGATTGCCTCAGAGCTCTCCAATAATCCTATCTTATCGGAAAAAAATGGTCAACAATCGAGGCCCGGGTTCTTGCCCGATCAGGACGAATAGAATAAAATATTTTTATGTTAGAAGAGATTCGAGTCAAGAAAGCGGCCCAGCACAACCTGAAGAGGATTGATGTTAACTTGCCGCGAAACAAGCTGATTGTTATCACTGGTCCCAGCGGTTCTGGAAAGTCCTCCCTCGCTTTTGATACTCTCTATGCTGAGGGGCAGCGTCGCTACATTGAATGTCTATCTGCCTATGCTCGCCAGTACATCGAGCAGATGGAAAAACCGGAGATTGAGTCCATCGAAGGAATTTCTCCTTCCATTTCTATTGATCAGAAGACAATCTCTTATAATCCTCGTTCAACAGTGGGGACGGTCACTGAAATTTATGATTTCTTGAGGCTTCTTTTTGCCAAAGTCGGGACTCCCCATTGCCCTCGCTGCGGAAGGCGGGTTAGTTCTCAAACTCCTCAGCAGATCCTGAGGAGAATTCTCGATTCCTTTTCCAAAGAGAAGGTGAAAATCCTGGCTCCCCTAGTTAAGGGACGGAAAGGAGAATACCATCGCCTCTTTGAAAAAATGAAGAAAAAGGGTTTCCTTCGTCTGCGAGTGGATGGAGAGTTCAGGGAAATTGAGGAAGAAATTTCTCTGGAGAAAACAAAAAAGCACAATGTCGAAGTTCTGGTCGATGAGATTGTGGTCTCTGAGACTTCCTCAAGACGGCTCAAGGAAGCTGAGGAAAGGGCCCTTGAAATTGCTGGAGGCGAGCTTCTATTAATCAGGGAAGACGGCAAAGAGATGTATTATTCCTTGAAATTGCTCTGTCCATACTGTGAGGTGAGCCTGCCCGAGCTTGAACCCCGCTCCTTCTCCTTCAACAGCCCCTATGGAGCTTGCCCCCGCTGCCATGGACTTGGCTATGAAGCAATATTTAATGAATGGGGGGAGGTTGAGTTGACAGAAGAGGCCTGCCGCCTCTGCCTGGGAACTCGTTTGAAGAAGGAGAGTTTAGCCGTAAAAATCGGTGACAAGAATATTCATGAGCTCAGCTCTTTTCCTGTCAGCCAGATGATTGAGGAAATTTCTTCCTTGAAATTTTCTTCTTCTCAGGAGCTCATTGCTTCAAGAATAAAAAAAGAGATTTTCAGTCGGCTCAAGATCATGGTTGAATTGGGAATGCCCTATCTCCAGCTCAATAGAACAACCGTTTCCCTCTCTGGGGGAGAAGCTCAGCGGGTGCGACTGGCTGCTCAAGTTGGCGTTCGTCTGAGGGGAATTCTCTATGTCCTCGATGAACCAACCATCGGCCTCCATCAGAGAGACAACAAACGCTTGATTTCCCTGCTCAGGGATATCAGAGATGAAGGGAATTCGATTATTGTCGTTGAACATGACGAGCAGACCATTCGCTCCGCAGATTTTATTCTGGATCTGGGTCCAGGCGCAGGAGAGCAGGGAGGATGGAGAGTCGCAGAGGGAAGACTGGACCAAATTCTGACTTCGCCTTCGTCCCTGACTTCCCAATATCTGAGAGGCGAACGGAGTATCCCTGTTCCCCCGAAGAGGAAGGAGCCAAAGGGCTGGCTAACTGTTTTGCGGGCAAAGGAACACAATCTAAAAAATATTGATGTCCGGCTGCCTCTCTCTGTGATGAACGCGATTACAGGGGTTTCAGGCTCAGGAAAAAGCACTTTGGTCTACGATATTCTCTTTAAAAGCCTCCAGAACATGTTTCATAAGAGCAAACAGCGAGTGGGTGAACATGAGGCGATTTTGGGAATTGACCAGATTGACAAGGTCATTTCCGTTGACCAGAAACCCATAGGCCGCACACCACGCTCAAATCCTGCCACTTATACAGGATTGTTCACTTCCTTAAGGCAGCTCTTTGCTTTCACCCCTGAAGCCAGGATAAGGGGCTATTCTGCCAGTCGTTTCAGCTTCAATCTTCCTGGAGGCCGCTGTGATGAATGTCAGGGAGCTGGGGTCAAAAAGATTGAAATGCATTTCCTGCCCGACGTCTTTGTCACCTGTGACCGCTGCGGAGGCAAAAGATATAACAAGGAAACTCTTGCCGTTGAATACAAAGGAAAAAATATTGCCGATTATCTAGCCATGACTGTGGACGAAGCCTATGAATACTTAAAAGCTCACCCTCTTCTGAAAAGGAAATTGGCGACTCTTAAAAAGGTAGGCATGGGCTACATCAGGCTCGGCCAGCCTGCCCCGACTCTTTCCGGAGGCGAAGCCCAGCGGATCAAATTAACAAAGGAGCTGGGCCGGAAAAATACAGGAAAAACTCTCTACCTTCTGGATGAACCGACTACAGGCCTTCATTTCGACGATGTCCGCAAGCTTCTTGAACTTCTTTCAGAGCTCGTGAAATTGGGAAATACTGTGGTCGTTATTGAACACAATCTTGAAGTTATCAAATATTGCGATTATATTATAGACTTGGGTCCAGAAGGGGGTGAAGAGGGAGGCTGGATTGTTGCCCAAGGAACTCCAGAAGAGGTTGCTGGGGTTTCGGATTCTTATACAGGCCAATTTTTGAAGAGGGCTTTAGCCCAAGCTGGAATTGTCGAGCTGAGAGAATAGAAAAAAATGGCTTTTAACGACATCTTAGGGAATAGCCGGGTAAAAAAAATCCTGAGGATAGCCCTGGAGAAAAACCGGATTCCCAATTCCCTGCTTTTTTGCGGGCCAGAAGGAGTCGGGAAAAAGAAAATAGCTCTGGTCTTGGCTAAGGCCCTCAATTGCCAGCAGAAGCGAGCTGACGCCTGTGAAGTCTGCCCCACCTGCCTAGCAATCAATAACCGGAACCTGCCCGATGTCATCGAGATTTCGCCTGAAGGAAGTGTGATTAAAATTGACCAGATGAGATTCCTGAAACAGATGGCCTATCTCAAACCGATGACTCAGGACAAAAGAGTCTTTATTGTCGACGAAATTGAGAAATTGACGGAGGAGGCCTCCAATTCTCTTTTAAAAATTTTGGAAGAGCCGCCTCTTTTCTCTCATATCATCCTCATCACTTCCAATCCTTATCTAGTTCTTCCGACCATAAAATCGCGCTGCCAGATTCTCCAGTTCTCTCCCATATCGAAGGCTGAAATCGAGAGAATTCTGATTGAAAAAGGATTTCCAGAGGAAAGAGCCAGAATCACAGCCCTTCTTGTCCGGGGGAATCTGGAGCAAGCATTGACTCTGGAATGGGAGGAAATCGAAATGAAAAGAAAGGATGCCTGGGATTTCTTTCTTTCTTTCCTGAGAAAGGAAGAGAGTTCTTTCTTTTTACGGAACTATGCCTTTTCCAAGCGGAACATTGCCCGCGAAGACCTCGAGCAGACTCTTGAGATTCTTTCCTCCTTCAGTCGCGATTTTGTCCTGCTTAAAGAGAGAGGAGACAGCCGACTTCTTCTCAATCCTGATTATGAGAGGGAAATCCAAGAGGCGAAGAAGTTGACAAGCCTAGAGAGAACGCTGGAGTGTCTGGAGCAGATTGATGAGGCACTTTCCGGTCTCACAAAAAACTTAAACATGAGCTTGCTTGTCAGCTCATTTTATTCTTATGCGATGGGATGGAATCATGTCTGAGATTATCTGTATGCTTTGGGAGCGAACGGGAAAGGTTTTTCGAGCCAAAAAGGGAGAAGAAGATCTGAGGAAAGGTGATATCTGCCTTGTCGAATCTGATCTCGGCGGCGATTTAGCAGTGGTCATTGATATATCTAGCGAGGTCTGCTCCCATCCGAAATCTGTCCAGGATGCTGTCAAGATCATCCGCAAAGCAACTGAAGAGGACAAGAGAAAGTTCAATTGGCTGAAGGAGAAAGAAAAGAGAGCATTTAATCTTTGTCTACAAAGGATCAAAGCTCGAAATTTACCCATGAAACTGGCCATGGTCCGCTATTTCTTTAATGAGAAGAAGGGAATTTTCTATTATACAGCCGATGGCCGCATTGACTTTCGTCAGCTGGTCAAAGACTTGGCCAAAGAATTAAAAATGCGGATTGAAATGCGCCAGATTGGGGTCAGAGATGAAGCAAAGCTAATCGGAGGGCTGGGTGTTTGCGGCCGGCCTCTCTGCTGTTTCAGTTTTATGAAAACCTTTGAGCCGGTGACCATTCAGAAAGCAAGGAGGCAACAGATTGTCATTAACCCGACAAAAATCTCAGGTTTGTGTGGCCGCCTGATGTGTTGCTTGGCCTTTGAAGAGGAGAGTCGGGGCCGCATGTATGCTGAGGAAGAAAAAGTCATTGAAGATTAGTTTTGAGGTGAGATTATTCTGCTTTAGTGATCTGAAACTGGACTTTGCTTGAGACAGCTATCAAAGTCCCCTGAGCTGAGAAAGCCTTGACCTGCCAGCAATATTTTTGACCAGCAACCATGAGTTTTTTAATCTCCTCAGGCGGAGAAATCCTTGTCTTCTTTGTTGATTCTGACCAAAGCAGGTCACGGTTGTATACATAAATTTTGTACTCCACATCATCCCCAATTTCTTTCCATTCAAAATAGCGAGGAACTGTCTTGATATCGATGATGGGAGAAATAAGGCTGATCGACTGCCCTCTGACCGAATCCTCGACCGTCAAGAAAAATTGAGGAGGTGTCTTTTTGAAGCTTGGAATAATCGCAAAAATGACCGTGAGCAGCATGGCTGCAGAAACTGCGGCCAGCACCCATTGTTTTGGCGTAAGGAAAGAAGCAACCTTCTCGAACAAAGAAATGGATTCTCTTTCTCCTCTTTCATCTTGAAAAATCATAGCGCCTTGGCTGCGGATGACTTCAGTCAATTCTTCTTGTTCCTGCATTTTTTCGAAACAGCTGAGGCAGTTGAAGTAGTGCTCTTCGAATTTTTGCTTTTCGGTGTTGCTCAATCTATTAAACAGATATTCATCGATGAGGTCTTCAAATTTACATCTTATCATGATTCTTTCCTTTCAACTCATTAATTTAGTCGTAAAAATGTGCCAAAAAACGAAAAAAATGGTTCATTTTTTTAACAATTTTTTTAAGAGCTTTTGGGCATAGTTTATGCGTTCACTCACCTTCCTGGGGGATATGCCCAACTTCTGGGCAACCTCTTCTCTGGTCAGCCCTCTGTAATAGTAGAGAAAAAGGACCTCTCGAAACTTGGGCTTGAGCTTTCTTATAGATCTGGCTATGTGCTCTGCCCTCTCCTTATTTTCGATGTTCTCGTGAGGGTCGGGGTAAGGCTTTGGTTCTGGCATCTCCTTCAGCATTTTCGTCTTCTGACGTATGTAGTCCACTATTCTTCGGCTGGCGATGGTATAAATGAAAGTCCCTATCGAAGATTCACCCCTGAACTCCCCTTTCTTTATCTTTTCGATGACATTAGTGATGATTTCGTTAACGACATCCTCCCAATCAGGGTTATAACTTCCCAGGGATCTTTTCACTCGGAAACAGACAAGAGGCCTGTATTTTACGATAATTTCTTCCAGATCATACTCATTTTTCTGCTGTTGCACGGCTCTCATTATATATCTATATAAAACCGCAAGCAAGCTGAGGTTGTTAGCACCTGCTATAATGATGTGATGATCTAAATTAATGGATCGGTGGCCCGGCCAGTATTTATTTTCTATCGGCAATTTTGTGAAAAGGTGCTTGTCCCCGCAGCGCCCGCAGCGAGAGGTGAAGGGG
>CAZPAX010000066.1:0-12190 GCA_964584535.1 uncultured Eubacteriales bacterium | reverse complement strand
CTCAAAAGATTATTCTGGCCACAGGCAGCCGGCCAGCTGAGCTCCCTTTTCTCAAACTCAATGGACAGGAGATTGTCTCCAGCCTGGAAGCACTTGAATTTGAGAGTATTCCAGCCAAATTGATTGTCATCGGAGCAGGTGCAATCGGCCTTGAGATCGGGTCTATTTATGCCCGGCTGGGCACTGATGTCTGCGTTCTTGAAATTCTGCCCACGATCCTTACAGGGATTGATAAAGAAATAGCTAGCCGCCTGGAAAGGTTTCTGAAAATGCAGGGCCTAAAAATCTTTACCAGGATGAGAATAGAAACAGGCAGTATCAGTAAGGGAAAAGTTTTTCTCCGGGGTACTTGCTTGAATGACCAGTCTCCTTTCGAGTTTGAAGGGGAAAAAGTCCTCCTGGCTGCCGGACGAATGCCCAATTCAGAGGAATTGAAGAGAGAGGCTCCTCAGTTGAGGCTTGATAAAGCCGGCTTTGTGGAAGTCAATCCTCAACTGGAAACAGCTATTCCTGGGATTTATGCTATCGGGGACCTCATCGGTGGCAAGCTTCTTGCCCACAAGGCTTCCCATGAGGGCCTGGTCGCTGCAGAAAATGTGGCAGGAATGAAAAGGGCTATGGACTATAAAGCCCTGCCTATGGCTGTTTTCACTGAGCCAGAATTTGCTTCTGTCGGGTTGAGCGAAGAAGAGGCATCGCAGCTGGGAATCAAGCCTCGGCTGGGGGTATTCTCCCTTCAGGCTAGCGGTCGAGCCTTGACTATAGAAAGGCCTGAAGGGATGGTCAAGATTGTAGCTGATGAGAATGACAAGATCATTGGCGGCCACATCCTAGCTCCGGGTGCCAGCGAAATCATTGCTGAGCTGACTTTGGCTATTCATAAGGGGATGAAGCTTCGAGATGTTGCTTCCTCAATCCACATCCATCCCACTCTCTCCGAAGCGGTCATGGAAGCAGCAATGAAAGCTAAGAATGAAGCTCTTCACATTCTGAATAAATAATAGGCTGTCAATAAAGAAATATTCTGAAAAAAATGTATTTCCTGTGATCTTTCTTTGAAGAAACGAGAACTGGTGCTGTTTTGATTTTTTGAGCTTGGAGAGAGGCATTCAAATTTTCAGAAAAAAAATAAACATGGCTAAGGAATTTTTCCTGCAATTCCCGTCTCGTACGGAAGAGGTACTGAATTCTGAGCAGAGTCAGTTCAGGCCTGAAATTCTTAAGCTGGTTGAACTCTTCTTCTAATTGAAATTTTTTCTGCAGGTCTTTGTTGTCTCTCAGAATGACGACCAGTCTCGTTAATAATTGGACAGGAATATCTTTTTTTGAATTGACCAGAATGCGAATGATTTCTTTCTCAGGATATTCGATAAGTGCTTTATAATTGACAAATTGTAGGTCAAGATATTCATCTGTGACAATAATTGCTTGCCTGGGGATATATTCAAAGAGTGCGGACAGGCTTTTGTCAAAAGCAATATCTTTTTTCCAAGAAAATTTCTGAAAATTGCTTGAAGCAAGGTAAATCACCAAAGCAAAAAGGAGTAGATAAAAAAGAAGTCTGTAAGTTTTTATCTTTATGATGTTTCCGAGCTCCAGCATCCCCCAGGCTGCAAATACTATGAAGATTAAACTTATGGGGATGAGATAACCTTGGATGTCTTCAATGTTGTAGTTGATAAAATAAACGATTTCTCCACAGGCTGATAAAAAGAGGAGAAGGAAAATCTTTTTGTTCCTTTTGAAAAGGAAAAAGAGGCCGACAATTCCGATGAACACTCCAACAATTGTTAGTTCTTGCCAGAGCATTTTGAAAAACATGGGAACTCTTTCCAGGATGACTTCTTGAAAAGAAAAGGCAAACATTTTTTCCCGGAATTGTCTGGCTGTAATAACATTGAGCAGATCCTTGAAGGTGTAAACCCTGTGCTCAAGATAGGGGGCATTCTGAAGGGTTCTGATGTAAAGATACGAATACTGTCCTGCCCCTATCAAAAGAGCTGAAAGAGTAAGAACAATGGATTTCAGCTTGAAAAGGATTTTGGGGTCAACAAGAAGAACAAAGACAAGAATAGCCGGGAAAATAGTTATTATAGTCAGATGGTTGCCAAGGCTGAGAGCATAGACAAAAAGAAAACTATAAAAAAAGATTTTTTTCTTGGAAAAAGACCATTTCACGAGTAAAAATAAGACAAGGACCGTAAAGAAGGCGTTTAAGCTATAAACTTCTGCCACCAGAGATTGAGACCAGAATGCATAAGTGAAAGCAAAGTAAAGAGTTGCTAGCAATGAGATTTCCTCTTTTTTGACTAGCAATTGGATTAAGTAGAAAAGGACGAGGAGAGTCAGTACGGAGAAGACTGCGGACATCAAATTTGCTCTGAAGGCAAGCGTCTTAATGGGAAGAAAAGTGAAGAAGTGATTGAGTAAAACATAAAGCGGATATCCTGGAGCATGAGGGACGCCCAGGATTTTTCCGATATACTGGAATTTGGCAGTATCTCCTGTATAACCTAAACCGGGGAGAAGTGTTTTCCAATAGATTGCAAAAGCCAAGACGAGCAAAAGAACAAGATAGGCAAGCTTCTTACCTTTCATCGCACCTTTTTCTCTCTCTTATTTTTCATGGAAAAGCAGAGCCCTGAGAATGAGAAGAATTACTTGATATAGCCGAGGGCCCTGAGCATCTCCTCAGTTTTTTTGTCTATTTTAATATCTTCTTTTCCTTTAAGGACCTCCTGGGCAAAAGACTGGGTCTTCTGCCGAAGAGCTTTGAGTTCTGGAGAGAGATTCTCTTCCTGATAGATATTTTCCTTTTCCTCAGGATCTTTACTCAAGTCAAAGAGTTCGAATCGTCGGTCTTCAGGAGTAAAGATGAAATGCCAGGGAAAGTGGAGAAGAGCAAATCTATCTCGGACAGCTTCAGGCTTATAAGTTTCTTCATAGATTGTCCATTTTTCACCTTTTTTCAGGCTGAGCAGGTCTCTTCCCCTAAAATTGGACAATTTCTTAAAGGCCATGGTCGAAGTTACAGTCGGAGCAATGTCAAGAAGAGTCGCAAACTCTTTTTTCCTCACTCCCTTTTTCAGATTATGAGGATTGTAGATGATCAGGGGAACCCTCATGTAGACATCATAAAGGAAATGAATATGGCCAACGTGCCTGTTTCCGTAATGGCCCATATATTCACCGAGGCCTTCCCCGTGATCACCGACGATGAGGATGGATGTATTTTGGAAAAGATGGAGGGCCTCGAGTTTATCCCAGAGTTTTCCAATCTCTCCATCCATGTACTCAACTTCTTTTCTGTAGTTCTCACGGCTTCCCTCGACAGGGAGGATGGGTTTTCCTCGAAAAGTGAGCTTGACACTGCGAATATCGGCCTTGTTGTCGATGGAAATAATGCCAGTCTTTCTAAAGAAGAAAACATTATCTTCTCTTCGGATATACCAATCACTGGCTGGGAATTCGATTTGGAGATTTTTCTGGTCAGCTGAAGGCATAAATTCGAAGAGATCAAAGCGAGCCTGGAAGCTATCAGGGCTTTGAACATATTCGTTGGTCACTTCAAGACGGGCCTCGTTTTTCCCTTTTCTCAGGTTGAGATCCACCTGATGCGTAGCGTATTTGCTCAAGCAGTACTCGCCGACAAGCTGGTCGTTTAAAAATAACTTGAAATCGAAAGGGAAATAGGGCGGAGTATAGGGATCATGAGGATCGGAATAATGAATCCAAAGAAAAAATCTTTGATTCCTATTTTGCTCAAGCCAGGGAAAGACATTCCTATTCACTTCCTCAGCAGAGAGATACCAGCGGTCAGGCGGAAAATCATCTTTGTAGAGGTCAAAATTCTCGTTGAGTCCAAACTCTGCTTTAAGAACACCTAAAGAGACAAAGGCGGCAGTCGAGAATCCATTCTTTTTGAAGAGGGAAACAAAAGAAGGCCTTGCCCTCTTGGGTCTGATGACCTGCCCATTGTTGTAATTTTTGATTTTATAAGGAGGTTCAGAGAAAAAGATAGAAGCGTGGGCGGGAAGAGTGATTGGGCAGAGGCTCCAGCAATTTTCAAAAAGTGTCGCTTTTTTAGCCAAGGAATCAATATTTGGAGTTGAAGCATTCTCGGGAAAGTAGGAGCTTATAAAATCAGCCCGCTGGGTGTCTAAAGTGATCAGGATGAAATTCTGGGGAGGACGATATCCCTGGCAGTTCTCTAGAAAAAGGAGAGAAGAGATTTGGATAAATAATAGAAAGAAAAGGGAGATTCTCTTTCTATATCTTCGAAGAAAATAATTTTGCAACATTTGACCTTAGAATGGAAAGATTCGCCGCAGCAATGGCAATTTTCTTTTGGTAAACTATTATGGAAAAACTAAAAATAAATGTCAAAATGTTTGCAAATTTCAATTTATTTTTATAAAATTTGTGGCTTATTTAAAAGTCCATGATAGAACTCTTCCTGGCTTTCCTCATTTTTGGCTTTCTTGGTGGGATCTTGCTTTTCATGAATAAATTTTTGGGGCCAAAAAGGTCCAATCCCAGCAAAGAAAGGCCATTTGAATGTGGAAGCCCTTACCTGCAGAATGGGATAAATCCTTTTTCAATCAAGTTCTATCTAGTTGCTTTCATCTTTCTCCTTTTTGACATCGAAGTGGTCTTCTTCTTCCCCTGGGCTCTCATTTTCAGGGAAATGAAGCTTACGGCCTTGATTGTGATGCTTGCCTATATTTTTATTCTAGTTGTGGGTTTTGTTTACGCCTGGAAAAAGGGCGCATTTGAGTGGGACTAAAATGGAGGGCAATTTTATCACCACCAAATTCAATTCTATTCTCGGCTGGGCCCGGAAATTTTCCCTTTTTCATTACCCCTTTGTCACGGCCTGCTGTGGCATGGAATATATGTCCGCAGCCTGTGCTCATTTTGACCTGGATCGCTTCGGGGCTGGCTGGACCCGATTTTCACCACGGCAGTCAGATATGTTGCTGGTCGTGGGAACTGTCACCCAGAAGCTGGCTCCAGTCCTGAAAACTGTTTATGACCAGATGACCGAGCCCAAATGGGTTATTGCCTTTGGGACATGCGCGGTGAGTGGCGGAATTTATGACAATTATGCTGTTGTTCAGGGAATAGATTGCGTCATTCCTGTGGATGTTTACATTCCAGGCTGTCCTCCTCGGCCAGAAACAGTTCTGGATGCACTTATAAAATTACAGGAAAAAGTCCAAAACCAGGAACAAGAGTGGAGATGGAAGAGAAGAAAATATTAGAGGAGCTGGCTCAGAGATTTCCGAAGAGTATCAAGGAGACTTCCTCTCTCTTCGGGGATGAGACTTTAGTCATTGAAAGAGATTTCCTTCTTGAGCTCGCTCGATTTCTCAAGAATAAGCCCTATGAATACACCATGCTTCTTGATCTCACCTGTGTCGATTATCTCGGACAGGAACCTCGCTTTGAAATGGTCTATCATCTTTTTTCTCTTCCTGCCAATCGCCGCCTGAGAATCAAGGTTCGGCTCAAAGAAAATGATCTAGCTATTGATTCTCTGACTTCGCTCTGGAAAAACGCAAACTGGCTGGAGAGAGAAGTCTTTGATTTGTTTGGCGTCCATTTCCGCGGGCATCCTGATCTGAAGAGAATATTTATGTATGATGGCTTTGAGGGCTTCCCCCTCCGCAAGGACTATCCTTTGCGCAAACGTCAGCCGCGGATTCCGCTGAGGAAGTAAAATGGCGACTAGAATCCAAAAGGAAGCAAGAAAAGAAAGCATGCTCCTCAACATGGGGCCCTCTCATCCGGCTATGCATGGGACAATCCGGATCATGCTGGAGCTTGATGGAGAGAGAATCCTCAATTCAGAAGTCGAGGTCGGATATTTGCACCGCGGCTTTGAAAAAACCTGCGAGCAGAGAACCTTTTTCAACCTGCTTCCTTACACAGATAGGCTGAATTACGTTTCTCCCTTGATCAACAATCTTGCTTATGTGATGACTCTAGAAAAAATGCTTGGTCTCGAAATCCCAGAGAGGGCTCAATACATCCGGGTGATCATGAGCGAGCTTTCCCGTATCTCCGATCATCTCACCTGCTTGGCAGCCATGGCCATGGAGTGCGGAGCATTCACTGTTTTTCTCTATAAGATGAAGGCCAGAGAGTTCATCTGGGATGTGATTGAATACACAACAGGCGCCCGGATGACCACTTCCTACATCCGCATCGGTGGGGTGAGGGCGGATTTTCACCCTGATTATCAGGAGTCGCTCACGAAGGCAATCGCCGAGACAAGAAAAGTCCTCCAGGATGTCCATGGCCTTCTTGATAAAAACAAGATTTTTCTCAACAGAACCAGGGATGTTGCTTTGATGCCTGCTGAGGAGGCCCTTTCCTGGGGCTGGACTGGCCCCTGCCTGCGCTCGACTGGAGTCTATTACGATGTTCGCAAGGCCCATCCTTATCTTGTTTATGATCGATTGGCTTTTGAAGTTCCCCTGGGGGAGCGGGGAGATAACTTTGACAGATACATGGTCCGCATGAAGGAAATGGAGCAGAGTCTGCGCATCATTGAACAGGCCATGAAAAAAATTCCAGAAACATCCCACAGGGTCATGAGTGAGGGAATAGAACCTGTCCAGGCGATTAAAGCTTCGCGGAGAAAAAAACCAAAGGAAAAAATCGAGCTCTCTCCAAATCTGGAAGGCTCAGAAAAAGAAGTCTACAAAGACATCATGAATCCAGACAGAAGGTTCGTTGTGCCCCCAAAAGAGGATACTTATACATCCATAGAGGGTCTTATCAATCATTTCAAATTTTTCATGAAAGGACATGGGATAAGACCTCCCCAAGGAGAAGTCTATTTTTCTGTCGAAGGAGGTAACGGCGAACTGGGCTTCTATATTGTCTCTGACGGCACAGATAATCCTTACCGGCTTCATCTTCGAGCTCCCTGCTTCCATGTCGTCTCAGCTCTGGAACGCCTGATCAAGGGCCGCTATGTGGCGGATGTTATCCCTACCTTTGGTTCGATGAATATGATTGGAGGAGAGCTAGACCGATGAGTCCAGAATATTCTCCCCAGACAAAGAAGAAAATCGAGGAGATTATCTCTCGCTATCCCAAAAAAGAGGCTGCCCTTCTGCCCATTTTGCATCTCACCCAGCAGGAATTTGGCTTCATTTCTGCGGAAGAGGAAAAGCTGATCTCGAATCTCCTGGGCATAAAGCCAATCAAGGTCCGCGAAGTATTGACTTTTTACACCATGCTCAAGAGAAAGCCAGTGGGGAAATATCACATTCAGGTTTGTTCTAACCTGACTTGCTCCATGCTCGGAGCCGAAAAGTTGATGGGATATTTGAAGATGAAGCTGGGGATCTCTCCTGGAGAGACCACTTCCGATAATAAATTCACTCTCTCAACTGTCGAATGTCTGGGTGCTTGCGAACAGGCGCCCTCGATGATGGTCAATTTTGATTATTATGGCAACCTGGACAGGGAAAAGATCGATGATATCTTAGAGAAATTGAAATAAGAAAGATGGAAGAGAAGATTCTTACCAAGAATTTTGGCCAAAAAAATTTTCACAAAATAGATGTCTATCTAAAGAAGGGTGGATATGAAGCAGTCAGGAAAGCCCTCAAAGAAATGAGGCCTGAGCAGATTCTGGAAGAGGTGAAAAAGGCCAATTTGAGAGGGAGAGGCGGAGCCGGCTTTCCTGCAGGAGTCAAATGGGGATTTGTTCCTCAAAAGGTTCCCAAACCCAGATACTTGTGTGTAAACGCTGATGAAGGTGAGCCAGGGACCTTTAAAGACCGCTATATAATGAGCCACAATCCTCATCTTCTTCTGGAAGGGATTATCATCACTTCTTACTGCGTGGGTATCCACCTGGCTTTCATCTATATCCGCGGGGAATATGAGGCGATAGCTCAGAGACTTGAGCAGGCTATTGCCGAGGCCTGCCAGCAAGGCTTCTTGGGAAAGAATATTCTCGGGACTGGCTTTGATTTAGACCTCTTCGTCCACAGGGGAGCGGGATCTTATATCTGCGGCGAGGAAACAGGTCTTCTTGAATCTCTTGAAGGGAAGAGAGGCTATCCCCGGCTAAAGCCACCTTTTCCTGCCTCCATAGGTCTTTTTGGATGTCCGACAGTAATTAACAATGTCGAGACTCTAGCCAATATTCCGATCATCATTCTCAAAGGTGCAGAATGGTTCTTCAAGAAAGGTCTTCCTAAAGATGGGGGAACGAGAATCTTTGGAATAAGCGGTATGGTCAAAAGACCTGGCATCTATGAGCTCCCCCTGGGCGCAAGCCTCAAAGAGATAATTTTCACCTGTGCGGGAGGGATGAAGGAGGGCAAAAAACTCAAAGCCATTATTCCAGGTGGGATGTCTGCGCCTATTCTCAAAGCAGATGAGATTGACATCAAAATGGATTTTGATTCTCTTGTCAAGGCTGATTCCATGCTCGGCTCTGCAGCAATCATTGTCATTGATGAAGAGACGCCCATTCTTGATGTTTTAAAAGCTGTGGCAAAATTCTATTCCCATGAATCCTGCGGCCAATGCACGCCCTGCCGGATTGGAACTTCCTGGATAAACAAAATTGTCAGGCGTATGGCTGATGGAGAAGGAGAAAGGAAGGATATCGACACCATCATCCGCTTAGCCTCTAATATCAAAGGCAAAACCCTCTGTCCCTTGGGAGACGCAGCGGCCATGCCTATTCTTTCCATTGCTCAGAAATTCCGAGAAGAACTGGAGTTTTATTTGCCGAATTGAAGCAAGGAGAGACAAGACTGATGGCGAAAATTTTCATCGATGAGAAGCTCGTAGAAGCGAAAGATGGCGAGACTGTTTTTCAGGCCGCAGTCCGAGCTGGAATTCATATTCCCCACCTCTGCTATCATCCGGCTTTTGTTCCTGAGGGGAGCTGCCGCATGTGTCTGGTCGAAATAGAAGGCCTTCCCAAGCTTGAATTGAGCTGCTCAACTCAAGTCAGGGAGGGGATGAAAATCTTTACCCAGAGCGAGAAAATCCGTGAGGCCAGAAAAGGAACTCTTGAATTTCTGTTGGCTGAGCATCCTTTGGATTGTCCCATCTGCGATAAGGCAGGAGAGTGCAAGCTTCAGGATTATTATAAGGAATACGGACTTTTCGAAAGCCAGTTCAAAGAAGCAAAGGAGAAAAGAGAGAAAAAAGTTCGAATCGGAGAAAACTTGATCCTTGACCAGGAAAGATGCGTCCTCTGTACTCGCTGTGTCCGATTCCTGAATGAAATAACCAAAACCCAGGAACTGGGGGTGTTTGAGAGAGGTGTGCGCTCAGAGATAAATATTTATGAAAACAATCTTGTTGATAACAATTATTCAAACAACCTGACAGAGCTCTGTCCGGTTGGGGCTATCACAGATACAGACTTCAGGTTCCAGACAAGAGCCTGGTTACTGGAAAAGGGGGAGTCTATTTGTTCTCTTTGTAGCCGGGGCTGCAATATCTTTATTGAATATAATCCAGGTTTTGCCAGGATTCCCAGGAAAAAGAGAGTTTATCGGCTGAAGTCTCGAGAAAATTCCGAAGTCAATGGATACTGGATCTGCGACTTCGGCCGCTATGGCTATAAGTACCTTGATGAGGAGAGGCTTGAAAAGATTGTCCAGAACAAGAATGGGAAGCAAACCGTGCTGAGCTGGGAAAAAGCTTATCTTGTCCTTGTCGAAAAAATAAAGGCTTTGTTCCTAAGGAAAAAGATATCCAGAATGGCTGTCATCTGCCACACGGGCCTTTCCAATGAAGAACTTTTTCTTATTCGCAAGATATTTGGGGATATTCTTCGAGTTGAAAAAATCTTTATCGCCGATCCTCCTCAAGGGGAGAAAGACAACCTCTTGCTTACCGCTGAGCGCACAGCGAATAGGAGGGGAGCTGAGGAAATCGGTTTTGATTTTAAGCCTCTTGATTTAGAGGTCATAGCTTTGAAAACGGATTTGCTTCTCATTTTCGGCCATTTTCTTGCGGAGTCTTTCTCTCTAAGCGATATTAAAAATGCCCTGGATAAAATAGGAGCGAAGTTTCTTTTTACCTCCCATTGCAGCAGCCTGAATGACCTTGTGGACATTGTCCTGCCCGTGGCTTTGGTTGCAGAGGCAAGTGGCTCCCTGACCAATGTTGATGGCAAAGTCCAGAGATATTCACCAGTTTTGGAAACCTGCGGAGATGCGCGGGCTCTTTGGCAGGTGCTTCTCAGCTTGGCCAAGGAATTGAAAATCAATTATAAATATTTTTATCCGCTCGCATCTTCTGAGGCTATCCTGAAGCAGATGGGAAATGAAATTCCCTTTTTTGAGCAAAAAAAATGATTGATATCCTTATCGTCCTGGTCAAGATTATCCTTGCCTTGATCTGGTTTCTTACTCTGACTCTCTATCTGACTTGGGTGGAAAGAAAAGAGAGTGCCGTCATCCAGGATAGAATTGGAGCCAATAGAGCTTCCATTTTTGGCATCCGCATCATCGGACTTTTTCAACCTTTTGCTGATGCTATCAAAATGATTTTTAAAGAGGATTTTGTCCCTCCTTTTTCCCAGAAATTTCTCCACACCCTAGCCCCTTTTCTCTCCTTCTTTTTTGTCGCCATCACCATAGCTGCTATTCCTTTTGGAGATAGCATCCGGATTGGCAGCCGGACAATCAATCTCCAGATCCTGGATGTCAATGTCGGGCTTCTCTTTGTTCTGGCTATGTTGTCTTTAGGAATCTATGGCATCCTTATCAGCGGTTGGGCTTCCAATAACCGATTCACTCTTCTTGGGGGGATGAGGGGAGCAGCTCAGCTCATCTCCTATGAAGTGGCATTGGGACTATCGCTTATTGGCCTGATTATGGTTTATCCTTCTTTGCAGCTTTCAGGCATTGTTCATTTTCAGGGAGAATTGATCTTTGGTTTTCTCCCCAAATGGGGAATTTTCCTTCAGCCTTTGGGATTTGTAGTCTTCCTTTTTGCCAGCCTTGCTGAGACAAAAAGGGTTCCTTTTGATCTTCCTGAAGGAGAATCTGAAATCATCGGATTCTTCACAGAATATGGTGGCCTGAAGTGGGGGCTGTTCATGATGACTGATTTTATGGAAATCATCATCATCTCCACTCTTGTGACCACCCTTTTCTTTGGAGGCTGGCAGGTGCCCTGGCTCGCCGCGGATGGCTTTCACTTCCCCTGGGGAGGCGATTGGCTTCTTTCCCGCTGGTTGGTGATCATTCTCCAGGTACTAGCCTTCAATCTCAAAGTCTTCTTTTTCTGCTGGCTTCAGATTCTCACCCGCTGGACCTATCCTCGTTTTCGCTATGACCAGTTGATGGATTTAGGTTGGAAATTGCTTATTCCTTTGAGCCTGGTCAATATTGTCGGGACAGGCCTTTTGATGAGTATCTAAAATGCTCAGAGCTCTGGAATATTTTATCGAGATTATCCGGGGAAGCATAATCACAGCCCGCCACTTTGTAGTCAACATGTATTTCCATATTCTGAAAGTTCTGGGGATTAAAACAAAGAGGAAAGGCGCAGTGACCATTCAGTACCCCGAGGAGAAGAAAGAGCTTGCTTTAAGGCACAGGAGTTTGCACCGCCTGATGACCAGGGAGGACAACAAGCCTCGATGCGTCTCCTGTATGCTCTGTGTCACGGTTTGCCCTTCTGAGTGCATTTATGTTGAGGCCGCTGAAGACCCTGATCCTGAGATCCAGAAATATCCAGCCAAATTTATCATTGACCTCAGCCGCTGCTGCTTCTGCGGCTTCTGTGTAGAAGCCTGTCCAGAAGACGCTATTCGCATGGATTCGGGAAAGATTGATATTGCCGAATACAGCCGTCAAGATTTGATCTACGATTTGGATAAACTCATCCGATGAAAGTGGAGAGATTCAACCTCGGGGGGTTTGAAATCTTCGGGCTCAGGGATGGCTATTTTTATTTGGACGGCGGAGCAATGTTTGGGGTTGTGCCCAAAACATTGTGGGAGAAAAAATCTCGACCAGACAAAAAGAACCGGATAAAACTCTCTCTCAATTCTCTCCTTATCAAGACAAAAGAGGATCTCACCCTGGTTGAGACAGGCATCGGGCCAAAATTAGAGCAGAAATTCTCGGATATTTACAATGTCAGAAGAGAACCCGGGCTGCTGGCTTCTCTTCAAACTCTTGGTTTT
>CAZPAX010000065.1:3118-12455 GCA_964584535.1 uncultured Eubacteriales bacterium | reverse complement strand
TTTGGAGATTTCGCGGATAGCTTTGCAGATCTCCCGAATGTTGGGTAAGGACTCCGTGCTGGAAAAGAGGATGACATGGGGCTTGAGCTTTTTGATAGATTCCATAAAAGATTCAATGGTATTTTTTTCGATATTGCTTACTTCTATGTTTTGATCCTTTTCCATGGCCTTCAGAATTCCGGAAAGGATCAGGTCTGAGGGGCAAAAGATGAGGACCTTGATCTTTTCAACTTCTGCCACTTGGGATTTCTTAGGATTCATGGTTTTTCCCTTCCCCTGGCAAATTTTATTAAATTTTTCTTCTATCCTCTTTATTTTTTTATTATTGGAGAAATTCTATACAATCAATTGATTATTGTCAAGGGAGATTACGCCAGGTTAGCATATTTTTTTCCATGGTGATCTAAATTAATGGAAGGGTCCTGTCACGACGCGTCCCCGTCCGTCCTGGCTTGGGGTCAGACATTGCCATGGATAGGAGAAGATTGCATGGCCATGATTTACCCTCACCCCTATGATAATGTCTGACCCCGACCACCATTAGCTGCGGGCTTTGCGGGGACTGGCGCAGTGCCACCCATCCATTAAAAAATTAAAGATTTCATGGGAAAAAAGATGCTTCTTATCGCCAGAAGATGTTTTTGAATTTAATTTTTTTTTGGCTGGAAGGATTGGATTTTATAATTTTTCTCTAGTCGGACGGAAACAAGCTGTCTTTTCGCTGTGCTTGAATCTGCTTTGGCGAAGACAACTCTTCCCGAAAGAAAAACGTTGAGAGGCCTTTCCAGAATAAGGGTCTTGGGGACATCAAGGAATAAATTCAATTTGGACCCAATCATCACTTTGGAATTGAGCCCAAAAGATGCTTCTTGGGAGCTTATGGCAGAAACCTGGGTTCGCTCCTGGAATTTATTATCGAGCGCATCTATACCTTTAACCAAAGCCGAAAGAGAGAGCTCAAAAATCCGCTCTCTCTTTACGGCTTTGGCAGCGCCTTGGATGGAGGGTTTATTGAAGACTTTCGCCAAATTCATTTCAGGACGCATTGTCACAACTCCGCAAGAATTGGTCAATCACTCTTAGCGATGAATTGCAGGGTGAATTTTTTTTATTTTTTCTCATCGATGAAGACTAAACTCCGCCTGGATTTTTCACACTCCTCCTGGAGACGACTGTCAGTTCAATTTTTTCTCCGCTCTTTTCTCGCTCTCCTTACTCTATACAATTTTTTTTGTTTACCAAATTAATGGAAGGTCTGCTTGGCCTGGCCTTTTTTGTCTTTATAAAAGAAAACAATTTTTTCCTTGAACTCTATTCCGAAGACATCTTGACCTTCAAGGTAGGAGAGAAGAAGGAAGTTCGTATCCAGTTCCTTCTCCTCTGTTTTACCCAGATTTGGAATGGGCTTACTCAGCATCCTCGCTTCCTCTTACTTTTTCGGAGAGGCTAAAATGCCACGGTTTCACTCTTCGGTCAATCACCCTTTAGGATGAAATAAGGGGTGAATTTTCCTTATTTTTTATCATCTTTGCTACTCCTTTTTTCACCCCCAGAGCCAGCTTCAAAGAAGACAGTTTTCAAGACTTCGTTTCCTTGACAAATGAAAATCCCCCAGATAGAATGACCAAAGAATGGACATTAGGGAGAAAGAAGTGAGCAAGGATGAGCGATTTGTGACTCAGATTACTCCTAAAAGTGTTGATTTTTCAAGATGGTACGTGGATATCATTCGAAAAGCAGAACTGGCTGATTATGCCCCGCTGAAAGGGATGATGGTCATTCGACCTTATGGCTATGCGATCTGGGAAAATATCCAGAGGCTTTTGGATAAGAGGATCAAAGATACAGGCCATGTCAATGCCTATTTTCCCCTTTTTATTCCTGAAACTTTTCTCCAGAAAGAGATGGAGCACCTAGAAGGCTTTGCCCCTGAAGTGGCCTGGGTGACTGAAGGAGGAAAGGAGCAGCTGGAAGAAAGGCTGGCTGTTCGTCCTACGTCTGAAGCCATCATTGGCCACATGTATGCCAAATGGATTAAGTCCTGGAGAGAGTTGCCTCTCCTGATTAATCAGTGGGCCAATATTGTCCGCTGGGAAAAAGTGACAAGGCTTTTTTTAAGGACGACAGAATTCCTCTGGCAGGAAGGGCACACAGCTCACGAGACTTTTGAAGAAGCCCAGAAAGAGACGTTGATGATCCTTTCCCTTTATAAAGAATTTATGGAGACAGAGCTGGCTATTCCTGTTCTTTCCGGTAAGAAGACAGACAGAGAAAAATTTGCAGGTGCTCTGGAAACCTACGCCATAGAAGCTTTAATGTCAGATGGAAAAGCTCTCCAGATGGGGACATCCCATAACTTGGGTCAGCATTTCTCCAAAGTTTTTAATATCCGCTATGAGGACAGAAACCAGAATCTCCAGTATGTCTGGCAAACATCCTGGGGTGTAACAACCCGCCTCATCGGCGCACTGGTCATGTCTCATGGAGACGATTCCGGCCTGAGATTTCCTCCTCAAGTTGCTCCCATTCAAGTTGTCATTGTCCCCATCGCTCTGGGGAATTGGAAGGAAAATGTTCTTCCTGTAGCTAAGCGCATCGCCGAAAGATTGAAGAAAAAAGGCCTGAGAACTGAGCTGGATACCAGGGAGGAATTCACCCCAGGCTGGAAATTCTCAGAATGGGAAATGAAGGGAGTTCCTTTGAGAATCGAGATAGGCCCCAGAGATATCCAGAAAAAACAGGTCATTTCGGTCCGCCGGGATATTCAGGAGAAGGAAGCCATTGCCATGGACTCCTTGAATAAGAGAATTCCCGAGATTCTCAGAAATATTCAGGAAACTCTTTTCGAGCAGGCTCTGGAGTTTCAGCGTAAAAATACTCATGAAGTCCAAAGGTATGAGGACTTTAAAGAGCTAGTCGAAACCAAAAGGGGCTTTCTCAAGGTTCTCTGGTGTGGGGGTGCCTCCTGCGAGGAAAAGATTAAGGAAGAAACTATGGCCACCATTCGGGTGATCCCTCTCGATCAGAAAAAGGAAAAGCTCGCTGGAAAGTGTATCTACTGCCAGAGGAAGGCAGAGAACTTGGTCTATTTTGCCAGGGCTTATTGAATTGTCCGCTTGCTCAAAATTTAGAGCCATTATGTCGGGAAGAGAATGAAAGAAGATTTTGAAATCCTGAGAGAGAGAATGGTGGAGAGCCAGATTAAAGCCAGGGGAATAAAGGATGAGAGAGTCCTTCAAGCCCTCCTCAAAGTTCCTCGTCACCTGTTTGTTCCTGAGGAGATGAGGTCTTTTGCTTATGGTGATGAACCTCTTCCTATTGGAGAAGGGCAGACAATTTCTCAACCTTACATTGTCGCCTACATGACAGAAGCGCTTGAGCTCAAAGCGGAGGAGAGAATTCTGGAAGTGGGGACAGGCTCCGGCTATCAATCAGCCATCTTGGCTGAAATTGTGAAAGAGGTCTATACGGTGGAACTAATTGGCGCGCTTTCGCTCAGGGCCCAGGAGATTTTAAGAGAAATGGGGTACAGCAACATTTATTTTAAAATCGGGGATGGCACTCTGGGCTGGAAAGAATATGCGCCCTTTGATTCCATCATGGTTACCGCAGCTCCTGCCGATGTGCCCAAGAGCCTGGAGGAACAGCTAGATGTCTCAGGCAGGATGGTTATTCCTGTTGGGTCTGAATTTCAGGAGCTGGTTCTTGTCACCCGGCAGAAAAAAGGGTTCAAGAGGAAAAAGCTTTTGCCTGTCCGCTTTGTTCCCTTGATTTCCATACATTGAAGGTTCGACTGATGGAAAGAGTGAAGAATTTCTCTTTACCCTTTTTGATTTCCCTCTCCCTTCTTTTTTCCCTTCCAGCGGGGAAAGACAAGTTCATAAAAATTTATTTTCCGGATGGCACTTCAATAACTGCTGAGCTGGCTGTCACTGATGAGGAGCGGCAGCGAGGACTCATGTTTCGAGAGAAACTCAACTCAGATCAGGGAATGCTCTTTGTCTTTAAGGAAGAAGGAACCTATTCTTTCTGGATGATGAATACGAAGATATTCCTGGACATCCTCTGGCTGGACAAGGAGAGAAGAATTGTTCATATCGAACGCCGAGTCCCTCCCTGTCCGGAAATTCCCTGCCCTTCCTATTCTCCAAAGGCTCCGGCTATGTATGTTCTGGAGTTGCTGGCTGGAAGTGCTGATGAGAAAAAGCTCAGGCTTTCTGACTGGCTGGATTTTCTTCTCCCGCGAGGAAAGAGATAAATCCCAGACAGAGAATTTTTTTCATTCTGACTCCTTTCCTGTTGTACTGGGTCAGATACATTAGTGACACCTTGCGATTCGTAGGGAAGCCATGCTTTGCTATATCTCTCATCTTAAGAGAATTTGTATTTTTCCCCTTATGACGATCTTATGCAATAAGTATTCTAAATCTCGGTAAAGAGCATTTTGTCGTTGAAAAACTCAGGGTAAAAGTGTCACTAATGTATTGACCCTATACACCTGTTTGACTTCCGAGATACCTGCGAATTATAATCCTTAAAAAAATAATTTCAAGGGGATTTGGGAGATTGAATAAGAAGACAAGATTCCTCAATTTAGTTCAGGAAAAGGTTCTCCTCTGCGATGGCGGAATGGGGACAATGCTCTACAATAAAGGAATTTATCTCAATACTTGCTTTGATGAACTCAATCTCATCAATCCTGAGATAATCAAAGAAGTCCACCGCGAATACATCCAAAGCAGCGTGGATATTATCGAGACAAACACATTTGGGGCAAACCGCTACAAGCTCAAGAAGTTTGGACTAGAGGACAAAGCTAGAGAGATAAACCGGGCTGGCGCTCTCGTAGCCAGAGAAGAAGCAGGAAAAGATATTTTTGTGGCAGGTTCAATTGGCCCGCTGGGTTTGAAAATTGAGCCCTGGGGATCAACCTCTGTGGAACAGGCAGAAGAAGCCTTTTTGGAACAGGCGCAGGCCCTTCTCGAAGGGGGAGTAGATCTTTTTATCCTGGAGACTTTTTCTGACATCAATGAAATTCATCAAGCCATAAAAGCTGTGAAGCGTCTGAGTCCTGATTTGCCTATTGTTGCAGAGATGACCATCGAGGAGGATGGGAACAGCCTCTACGGGACAACCCCTGAAGTTTTCACCAAGAAGCTTGAGGAATGGAAGGCAGATGTGGTTGGTGTCAACTGCAGTGTGGGGCCAGCTGCCATGCTCCACTGCATAGAAAAAATGGCTCAAGTCACAGACCTCCCTCTCTCAGCCATGCCCAACGCGGGAGTTCCAAGAAATGTGGAAGGCCGCAACATCTACCTCTGTTCGCCTGATTACATGGCCGAATATGCAAAGCGCTTTATCCTCAATGGAGTGAAGATTGTCGGAGGTTGCTGCGGGACAACTCCTTCTCATATCAAAGCCATTAGGAGAGCAATCAAAGCCCTTCAGCCACCCAAGCGCCAAGCCATCCAGGTTTCTCTTCCTAAAGAAGAGAGAAAAGGGGAAGAGTTTGTTCCCAAGAGGGAAAAGTCTGAACTGGGCCGAAAGCTGGAGGAAGAAAAGTTTATCATCAGTATGGAAATTGTTCCACCCCGTGGCCATGACCCTTCCCAGGCGATAGAAATCGCCCGTAGGCTCAAGAGGGAGGGTATTGACTGCATCAACATTCCTGATGGGCCGCGGGCTAGTGCCCGGATGAGTTCCATAGCTCTAGCTTTTATTCTGACCTCCCAGGCTCAGATGGAGGTAGTCCTTCATTACACTTGCCGGGATAGAAATCTGTTGGGAATGCAATCTGACCTGCTTGGGATGTACGCCCAGAAAATAAGGAACATCCTGATCATTACTGGCGACCCTCCCAAGCTCGGGGATTATCCAGATGCTACAGCTGTCTTTGATGTGGACTCCATAGGCCTGACCAACGTGGTCAGCTATCTCAACAGGGGCATTGATATCGGAGGCAAGAAAATTGGAGAGCCGACTGCCTTTCACATCGGAGTGGGTGCCAACCCCGGTGCGATCAATCTTGACTATGAGATATCTCGATTCGAACGGAAAGTCGAGGCAGGAGCTGAGTTTGCCATCACCCAGCCTGTTTTTGATATCGGACTTCTCGAGAATTTCTTGAATAGAATTGCACATTGCCGGATTCCTGTCTTGGCCGGGATTTGGCCTCTGAGCAGTCTGCGCAATGCGGAGTTCATGCACAATGAAGTCCCTGGAGCGAATATTCCTCCTCGAATCATGGAGCGGATGAGAAGGGCCCAGGAAATAAGCCCTGAGCGCGCTAAACAGGAAGGAATTTTTATTGCCCAGGAGATCCTCAAAGCTTTGAAAGGAAAGGTCCAGGGAATCCAGCTCAGTCCGCCCCTGGGCAATTATGAGCTGGCTTTAGAAGTCCTCAAAGCTCTCTAGAATCAACTTTCCCTTTTTTTAATCGAATGAGATTTATTATAGCCAGGAGGGCTAGAACCAAACTTACTATTTGAGCTGCTGAGAGGGAAAGGAGGGCTTAGCCTTGTTTCTCTTAGAAAATCAAGGATAATCTGAAGTCAAGGCGAAAAGCTTGAGACATTTTTTGTTATTTTTGCCAAAAAATGTCAAAAAATCTCAGGAATTGAATTTTTTATTTATTTTTTTTCAATAGATTATATACAACTGAATTGGCATAAAAATTGCTATAAGAAAAATAGATGAAATATAGAGGCGAGATGGAAAAGCAGAAAGGCTTTACGCTTATCGAGCTTCTGATTGTAGTGGTCATGATTTGCATTCTGGCCACAGTTGTTATCCCCAATGCCCTAGTTGCCATCCATAAATCTAGACAGAAAAATACGATGAAGGATATCTCCTCCATTTCTACTGCCATCATGGCCTATCTGACTGATAACGGAGTCCCTCCGGCTCAAGATGGAACCTTTCAGAGCGGCGATTCATTTTATGCTGCTCTCTGTCCCTTGCACATCAGAGTTTTGCCTTTAAAAGATGGCTGGGGAAATTCTCTCCGGATTTGGTGTGGCTCGGCTGCTGCACAGTACGGAATTTCTAATCCTGAAGAAGACGATTTTTTGGTTGCTTCTTTTGGCCGTGATAACACCCAAGATGATTTTTCTTTTAACCCAGAAGCACCTGATCTTGGTGCTTATTCTATCGGCTCCCTGGAGGATTTTGATAACGACTTGATCGTGTGGAGTGGCACCTGGATTCGTGGTCCAGGAGTTGTCTCTGGAGGCGGCGGGGGCAATTGAGGAGGAGGTTGCTCACCTCCATCCAGGCCGCCAGGTTAAGAAGGATAGATCAATTTTTCCAATTCCCGCGAAGCATTCAGAGAGGCACTTTCTTCACCCAAAAGTGCTCTTATCATCTGGAAATTTTTTTTCATTTCCGACCTTATCGATTCTGAGTTAAGAATTCTCTTAGTTTCTTTGAGAATATTTGTGGCCTTGAACCGCCTCTGAATCAATTCAGGAACAACCTGTTTTCCGGCCAGTATATTGATAATGCTGTAATTTTTTATTTTGACAAACTTGACTCCAAAGGTATAGGTGAGAGGGGAAATCCGGTAAAAGGAAATGAAGGGAGTTCCGAGAAGGGCTGTTTCCATGTTAGCTGTGCCACAGGCAGATAAGACAAGGTCAGAGGAGGCTATGGCCTCGTAGCTGTCTTGACTGATGATTCGGAGGTCTGCGGAATCCTGAGGAATGTATCTGAGGAGAAAATTTCTCTCCAGGCTTTCAGCCTGGACAAGAACAAACTGGAGAGCATATTCTTTTATTAAAAGCTCAATTGCCCTGAGCAGGACAGGCAGGTGGTATCTAATCTCGCTCTTTCTGCTTCCGGGAAGCAGGGTAATCAGCTTTCGCCTTGGATCAAGGCCGTATTTTCTGAAGAATTCCTCTTTGCCAAAAGAGATTTTGACACTTTCTCTGAGGGGATGTCCGACATAAGTGGCCGGGATTCCCTGCTCTCTATAGAGTTTTTCTTCGAATGGGAAGATGAGCAGCATTTTTGAGACTGTCTTTTTTATTGTTTTGAGCCTCCCTTTTCTCCAGGCCCAGACTGTGGGGCTAATATAATAGAGGACAGGAACTCCGAGTTTTTTCAGCCTTTTAGCCAGGCGGAGATTAAAGTCAGGGGAGTCGATGAGGACAGAGGCAAGGGGCTTGCGGTTTTTGATTTCATCTTTGAGGCGACGAAAAATTCTCCTGATCCGGGGAAGATGGCCAAGGATTTCAACGACACCGACAACTGCCAGCTCTTCCATGGGAAAAAGGATCTCGACTCCCTCGTCCTCCATTTTTTTTCCACCGATCCCAAAGAAAGACAAAGAAGGTCTCTCTTTTTTAAACTGAAGGACAAAGTTTGCCCCGTATTTCTCTCCTGAGTTTTCACCGGCGACAATCAGGATAGAATCCATCAGTCCTTTTCGCTCTGGCCAAAAAAGATGATTTCGGGCATTTTCGCCGGATCCTGGCCATAGTAGAAAAGCCACTTGTCGTAGCTATCATTGTCATAATAAATTCTTATCGATTTTTTGGTCGATGAGCTGACCACGCCGATGATAAGGGGATTTTTGATCGAGGTAAGGACTTTTTGAGGGGCGATCATGATTTTTTGAGGCGAGCCACCTTTCTGCCGGCTGACTCCTTCAGCATGAAGGATCACATTCCACTCGCCATCTTCTGTCATCGGGTCTTTATACAATTGGCGAAGGCATCTCTCTTTGAACAGATCCTCGAATGCTTTTGGAAAAGTCCCTGGATGCTTCATCTGGTAGAGACGGATGGCCTCGACATACTGTTTTCCCCGAAAGATTAACTCTTCTTCTTTTCCCCTCTGAATTTGGGTCTGCCAGACAGGCACAGCCAGCATGAGTCCGATGCTCATGACGGCAATAACCATCATGAGGATGATCAGGGAATAACCTTCATTTTTTCTCATGAGTTTTTAGGAATTGGAGAAACTGCCAAAAATTGTCTTACCACGTGTTATAGGTCGTTCCATCCAGACCCTTCGCTTCAGAACTAGATCGGACATCCACGATTCCCAACTCTAATCCCAGAAGTAAATTCTCTTCAGTAGGAGTCTCCCGGATCTCAACCCAGGTCTCAGACGAGTTGGTCATGGGGTCGATGGGAATGCTCCGCATGTAGTTTTCATCGACAAGAGCCTGAAGGGAAGCAGGGTGTTTCCCTTTATCTACTAAATATTGGTCAATCAATTTTCGCATCTGAAAAAGATTTTCCTTGAGGACAGCTTCCCTGGCCCTTTTGGTGGCGTATTTGTATTGAGGAAGACCCAATCCAACCAAAATCCCGATCAGGGCAAAAACGATGAT
>CAZPAX010000065.1:0-3018 GCA_964584535.1 uncultured Eubacteriales bacterium | reverse complement strand
TCATAGACATTTTCTTCGCCCCAGATCTCTGCATCAGGATCATCCTGATAAGACCTCAATCCCCAATCAAAGGATTCTGTCATCGGGTCTTTGGGGATTCGTCTCAAGAATTTAACAATTCTTGTCGCAGCTTTTCCACTCTTTTCTTCTTTCACCTCCACTCCTTTGACTAATGCTTCTAAATTAGGAGGGTAGCCTTCTGTGTCTTCTTCAACCTGGATTTTCTTTTCATCAGCCAGCTTTTTATAGGCGTCAATGGATTCCCGAATGAGTCTAAGGTTTCTCCTTAGCTCAATTTCTTTTTCCCTTTTTATGGCAGTTTTGGCCAGAGGCATCACTGCTCCAGCCAGAATGGCCAGAATGGTGAGAGTCACCAGCATCTCGGTCAGGGTAAATCCCTTTTTCTGAGTAGATAGCGCACTCATAGCTGCGGATGCTTATAAAGAATTAAAACTTATTTTTATGCCGCTTATTAAAAAAATGCTCTTTTTTCTGCGACTCCTGCCTGAATTCATAAGGACGGCGGGTATCTTCCTCCAGAACCTTTTTGCTCAGTTTGATTTTGTTGTCTTCATCGATATTGAGGACTTTGACCCGGACAGTTTGGCCCATTTTGAGAACATCACGAATATTCTTAACCCGGTAATGAGCGACTTCAGAGATATGGAGGAGGCCGACAATATTGGGAAGTATTTCGACAAAGGCTCCATATTCCTCAAGGCGGACGACCTTTCCTGTGTATGTCTTGCCCACTTCAGCCTCAACGGTGATCTCTCTAATCATCTCCTTGGCTTTTTCCGCTGCTTCCATGTTCTGAGCCGCAATGGTGATTTTTCCGCTTTCTTCGATATCTATTTTTGTGTTTGTCTGAGCGATAATTTTCTTGATTACCTTTCCCGCCGGGCCGATGACTTCGCTGACTTTTTCAGGATTGATGAGCAAGGTGATGATATGGGGAGCATAAGGGGAAATTTCTGGCCTGGGTGCCGCGATGGCCTCTTTCATTTTGGCCAGGACTTTAATCCTTGCTTCTTTAGCTTTCAAAAGAGCTTCCTTTAATATTTGAGTCGTGATAGAAGGGATTTTCAGGTCAAGCTGGATGGCAGTAACTCCTTTTTCAGTGCCTGTCACCTTCAAATCCATATCGCCAAGATGGTCTTCAAGGCCGGCAATATCGGTCAGGATCGAATAACAATCATCTTCTTTGACCAGGCCCATGGCAATTCCAGCAATGGTCATGGAAAGGGGAACTCCTGCGTCCATGAGAGAGAGGACGCCTCCACAGACACTGGCCATGGAGGAAGAACCGTTGGACTCCAGAATATCGGAGACAATGCGAATTGTGTAAGGGAAGGCTTCCTCACTGGGAATAGCCGGAAGAATGGATTTTTCAGCCAGAGCTCCGTGGCCGATTTCGCGGCGTCCGGGAGCTCTTAGAAAGGAAACTTCTCCGACTGAAAAAGGAGGGAAGTTGTAGTGGAGCATAAATCTTTTTTCAGCTTCTTCTCCCAGTCCATCCAGCCTCTGGACATCCTCAAAAGTACCCAAAGTGACAGTGGCCAGACACTGGGTCTCTCCTCGGGTGAAGAGAGCAGAGCCATGGGTTCGAGGCAGAATTCCGACTTCAATGGAGATTGGCCTTATCTCATCAAAACCTCTCCCGTCAGCCCTCTTCCCTTGCTTCAAAATCAAGTCGCGGGCCAATTTTCGCTGAATATGGTAAAAAATCTCCTCAGTTTCAAGAATCTCCTCTTCGTTTTCTTCAGGAATGCGTTCCAGAAGTGCCTCGAGGATTTTATTTGTTTCTTGTTCGCAGCCTTTCTTAGTCTTTTGCTGGATGGCTAGAGATAGAGAAGGAGAGATTTCTTCTTCAATTTTTTTGAGTTTTTCTTGGTCGATATCTCTGGGTTTAAATTCCCGCTTTTTGATATTGAGCTTGGAAAAGAGCTCTTTCTGGAGGGCGATGATCCTGGAGATCTCATTTTGAGCCAGAGAGACAGCTTCGATGATTCTCTCTTCCTCAACTTCTCGAGCTCCTGCCTCGATCATCACAATCCCTTCTTCTGTTCCAGCCACCACCATATTGAGCGTGCTTTGTTCAAGTTCGCTTGCCGTCGGGTTGATGATGAATTCATTATTCACCAATCCCACTTTCACGGCTCCGATGGGTGTCTGGAAGGGAATATCAGAGAAGTAGAGGGCCGAAGAAGCGCCAATGATACCAAGAGTGTCAGGCTCATTCTCCAAATCTGCTGAGAGGAGAAGGGCAACGATTTGAGTGTCATAAAAATAGCCTTCAGGGAAAAGGGGCCGGATGGGTCTGTCGATCAGGCGACTGACAAGAATTTCTCTTTCTGAAGGTTTTCCTTCGCGCTTAAAAAAGCCTCCAGGTATTTTCCCAGCCGCGTATGTATTCTCCCGATAATCAACGATCAGAGGCAGAAATGATTTCTCCTCCTCCACTTCTTTCTTGGAGGTGGCTGCAATAAACATAATGGTGTCGCCGTAGCGGACTAGTGTTGAGCCATCAGCTTGTTTTCCAACCTTTCCGATTTCTATAGAGAGAATACGTTTGTTTATTTCAAGACTGATATTTTGAGACATTATTATCCCCTAAGCTGGGCCTATTTTCGGATATTCAGCTTTTGGATGATTTTTTCATAGCGACTCACGTCTTTCTTTTTCAGGTACTCCAAAAGTCTTTTCCTTTGCCCGACCAGTTTCATCAGCCCAGTCCGGGAATGAAAATCTTTCTTATGTGTGGAAAAATGATTGATGAGCGAGTTTATTCTCTCGCTGAGGAGGGCAATCTGAACTTCTGGCGAACCAGTGTCGGAGTCACGGATTTTGTTTTCCTCGATAATTTTTATCTTTTGTTCTTTAATAAGCACGAACCTCTTCTCCTTCTCAATTAATAAATAATACTAACAAAAAAAGAGTTGAATGTAAACCACTAATTGCCCTAGGGTCAGCGACCCGACTCCTTTACTGGTAGAATTCGATCCGGCTGGGAAGGTT
>CAZPAX010000064.1:0-12513 GCA_964584535.1 uncultured Eubacteriales bacterium | reverse complement strand
CGGAGGCTGGGCCTTGTGGGTGAAAAATACAGTGGATAAAGAGAAGGATGGAAGGGCGAGACACATTTACCTCTCAAGCCTTGGCAAGGAAAGCGAAACCATACAACTGACCAGAGGTGAAGAGAGCGAATTCAGTCCGAAATGGTCTCCTTCAGGAAAATTGATCAGTTTTCTCGCGAGCCGCAAGGCAAAAGAGGAAAAGGAAGAAAGTTCAGGTGTTCAAATCTGGCTCATGGATCGCCGCGGCGGCGAGCCCTGGAAGATCACTTCCCTTCAATTGGGTGTCTCAGGTTATGAATGGATTGATGATAACTGTCTTCTCCTCCTTGCCCGTGAAGACAGGACTTTGCGTGAACAACTCCAGAAAGAAAAAAAGGATACTTCTTACATTGCTGAGGATCAGGAACACATGCTTCCCCAGCGCCTCTTTCTTTTTGATATCAAGCAGAAAAAGATAACCCGGCTGACAGAGAACACAGACGAGATCACAAATTTTAGCCTTTCCTATAAAAAAAAATGGGCTCTCACCAGAAACAACCAGAGCGTGCGCTATAATGTCGATAAAAAGATCAAGCCCAAATATTTTTTAGTCAGCCTAGAGGATAAATCCAGCCTTGAGCTCTTTCCTGACCCCTTTTTCAAGCCAGGTTTTTTTGCCTGGGCCGCCGATGATAAAGGCTTCTATTTTTCTGTGACCCGCACAAGCGATTATGTTCATGAGGGGCCGGGCGCTGATTTCCTCTATTATTTTGACCTTGAGAGCAAAAAATACGAGGAAATCCCTCTGGACTGGGAATGGGGCCTCTATTTTTTTGGCTTTGAGGTCAGAGAGGATGGCTTTGTCACTTCCTTGGCCAATGGAGCCAGGCCAAAATGGCGCCGCTATTATAAGAGCGGATCTTCTTATATTTACAAAGAGCTGGAAGCAAAGCACTATCCGAATATCTATGGCCTTGTCCTTCAAAAAAAGGGAAACGTGGCACTCTATAACTACACTACAGCCAGTTTGCCTGGCCAGTGGTTTCTGGCAAAACTGGAAGGAAATATTCTTACCTCAGAGAGGCAGATAACAGAGCTTAATAGCCACCTCAAAAACAAGGCCAAGGCAAAAACAGAGGTCATCAAATGGATTGGAGCTCTTGATGAGGAGATTGAGGGTATCCTCTATTATCCTCATGATTACGAGCAAGGAAAACGTTATCCTCTTATCCTCATGATCCATGGAGGCCCGACTGGCGTCGACATGGATGCCTTCCGGGAATCAATTTCTGACTATCCCAATATCATGGCCCAAAAGGGAGCCTTTGTCCTCAGGCCAAATTATCATGGCTCAGGAGGATACGGCCAGAAATTTGCCGAATCCATCAAAGGTCATTACTATGATTACGAAATTCCGGATATGCTCAAGGGCGTTGATCTCCTTATCCAGAAAGGCATGGCCGATCCTGAGAGGCTGGGAACCATGGGCTGGTCCAATGGAGGAATTCTGAGTGTGGGGCTTTCGGTCTGGACAGACCGCTTCAAAGTGGCAGGAGTTGGTGCAGCTGATGTCAATTGGATCAGCGACTATGGCAACTGCGCTTTTGGGGTGAGCTTTGATAATTATTATTTTAAAGGCTCGCCCTGGGATGAAATCGAGCACTACATCCAGAAATCGCCCATTTTTCATCTCAAGGAAATGAAGGTGCCGACCATCATCTTTCATGGAACAGAAGATACCAATGTCCCCTATGGTCAGGGATGGGAATATTTCAGGGCCCTCCAGCAAATCGGGAAAGCGCCTGTCCGCTTTGTTGTTTTTCCGGGTCAGCCTCATGGCCTAGGCAAACTCACCCATCAGCAGCGCAAGATGGAAGAGGAGATTGCCTGGTTTGATAAATACTTTTTCAAGATCCAAGAGGCCCAGAATGAAGCCTTGAAAAAGGGTTCTCCTCTTGACATGCTTTCGAAGGCGGAGCACTTCGCCAAGGCAGGCCACATGTTTGGGCAAAAAATCAAAGATGCGCTTATCCCTGAAGTGGTGAAAACAGAGGAACTTGAGGTGGGTCGATTCGAAGTGACCCGGGCTCAGTGGGCCACTTTTGACAGAAGCTACGGATACGAGCCGGGAACAGAGAATTTTCCCGCTAGCAATATCACCTTTGAGCAGGCCAAAAAATATGTGAAGTGGCTGAACGACCTGACAGGAGAGAAATACCGCTTGCCGAAAATCTCTGAAGCTGAAAAACTCAGCAAGCGGGCAGGGAAAAGTGAGAACACCCTGGATTTCTGGGCAGGCTACTCGCTAAATCCGGATGACGCCAAGCTTCTCCTCCAGAAGGTCAAAGCCCTCAAGGGATTTGCTGCACTTGTTCTTCCTGTTGATAGGCTCGAACCAGCGGGTGAAGAAATGATTTGCGGACTCGATGGCAATGTGGCAGAATGGGCAGTGGATGAAAAGGGCCAAGGGAAAATTATGGGGCATGCAGCAATCACTCCGCTCGATCTGCGGGGAACATACTCCCCACCACCTCTCGAATATGTTGGCCTGAGAATAGTTAAAGACAAGATGTGATGGAAAAATTAAAGACCGAATTTCGAGATAAACAGCTTTTTGTAAATCTTTTTGGCAAAGAAGTCTATGCTGTGGGCGGTTTTGTCCGCGACCTGATTAAAGGCACACCTTCTGAAGATGTCGATATCCTCATCTTGAATCATCCCCTTGATCTGATTATCAAAAAATTGGAGCCCTATGGAAAAGTTGACTTGGTCGGAAAAAGTTTCGGGATCATCAAATTCACGATTAGAGGAAAAACTTATGATGTTGCTCTGCCCAGAAAAGATGCGCCCAAAGGCGGTGGAATCAAGGGACACAAGGACTTCATCATTTCTGCTGATCCCCATCTTCCCATCGAAAAAGACCTTGAGCGGAGAGATTTCCGCTGCAACAGCATGGCTCTCAGGCTTTCGGATGGCACTCTGATCGATCCTTTTAACGGGGTCAAGGATACAAAGGCAAAAATCATCAGTCTGACCAACCCTAGGGCCTTTCCTGATGACCCGCTCAGAGTTCTCCGCGTGGCTCGTTTTTCCTCGATCCTCAACTTCTCGATCGATCCTGATGTTTACGAAATAGCAAAAGACATTGATCTTGCCGGACTCAGTGCGGAAAGAGTGAATGAGGAGCTTTTCCGCCTCCTCCTTCTTTCGCCGCTTCCTTCCTATGGCCTTGAGGAAATGTTCAAGCTTGGAATACTGGAGCAGCTCTTTCCTGAGCTTTATAGCCTGAGTCTCTCCATCCAAGACTCTTTATTTCATCCAGAAAAAGACGAGTTTGGCCACCACACTGTCTGGCACCACACAAAGCTTACTGTTGACCAAGCCAAAAGGCTTGCAGAGTTAGCCCGCCTTAGACAAGGAAAAAAATTGGCTCTTCTCTTGGCTGCCCTCTATCACGATGTTGGAAAGCCAGACACAGCTCGATGGGAGTTCAAAAGGGGAAGAATGGTCATTACCAATAACGGCCATGATGTAGAAAGCGAAAAAATCACCAAAAAAATATTCAACCGTTTCAAAATTTTTTCTTGGAATGGCTATAACCTGAGGAAGATGGTCCTTATCCTCATCAAAACCCATCATCGGGCTTCAGAGCTGTGGCAAAACCGAAAAAGTGTGACCAAGAAAGCCTTTAATCGTTTAGCTGCAGATGTCAATGGGGAAATTGAGCTTCTTGTCTTTCTCGATGCTGCTGACCGTTGGGGAAGGAAGAAAAAATTGATTCAAGAACTGGACAAGCAGGGAAAATGGCTACTCAGAAAATTCGAGGAGCTCAATGTCAGCAAGGAGACAATTAAGCCGCTGATCATGGGCCGGGAACTGCTAAAACTGGGAGTCCCGCCTGGTCCCCTGATGGGAAAAATACTCAAAAAACTCTACAAGCTTCAGCTTGATAATGAGTTCGAGACAAAGAGCCAAGGCCTGGAAATTGCCAGAAGGCTGATCAAGGAAGAGAAGTGACAAGAGTCTTTGTGGCCGGGGGCGCTGGATACATTGGCTCCCATACGGTCAAGAAGCTCCTCAAGGAAGGGTTTGAAGTTTTGATCTTCGATAATTTCTCAACTGGAAGAAAAGAGCTTGTCCTTGGAGGCAAGCTTATCATTGGCGACCTGATGGATAAAGAATCAATCAGGAAGGCCTTAAAATCCGAAAAGATTGAAGCGGTTCTCCATTTTGCCTCTCTTATCCAGGTCGGCGAATCCTATTGCGATCCCAAGAAATACTACACTCACAACATTATCAGTTGCCTCAACCTTCTAGAGGCAATGCTTGAGGCTGGGATCAGTAATTTTATTTTCTCATCAAGCGCGGCTGTCTATGGAATACCCCAGCAAATCCCTATTCCTGAATCCCATTCTCTCAATCCCTTTAATCCCTATGGCCAGACAAAGCTCTTCATCGAGAAAATTCTTCAAGATTATGAGAATGCCTATGGCTTGCGATTTATTTCCCTTCGCTATTTCAATGCAGCAGGAGCTGATCCTGATGGCCAGCTTGGTGAAATGCATGAGCCTGAGACTCACCTCATCCCCAATATCCTCCTTTTCCTGCTTGGAAAGAAAAAGGCCTTCGAGCTCTTTGGAACAGATTTTCCTACTCCTGATGGAACTGCCATCCGTGACTACATCCATGTCACTGATCTGGCTGAAGCCCATGTCCTTGCCCTTCAATCGCTCCTTCGTTCCTCTAAGAGCGAATTCATCAATCTGGGGACAAACAAAGGCCACTCGGTGCTGGAAGTCATAAAGAAAGTCGAGGAATTGACAGGAAGAAAAGTTGATTACAAAGAAAAGGAAAAGCGAAAAGGGGATGTACCGATTCTCTTAGCCTCAAAAGAAAAAGCGGAGAGAGTTCTCGGCTGGAAACTCTTGTATTCTGATATCGAGACTATTATTGAGACAGCCTGGACCTGGCACAGGAAAACGCGGAAAACAGCAAAAAATTGACTTAAGACAGTCTTCAATGGTATAAGATTACCTTTAAAAAATGAAAGGCAAAAAGGAACTCTTTCTTGGCGTTCTAATCATTTTTTCTTTCTTTCTCTGGAATTGTTCCTCCCACCATCAAGGCCTGGAAAAAATTAAAGGGGAAATTCCTCCTCCAGCTCTTCCGGAAATACAAAAGCCTGAAGACCTTGTCCAAAAAGAGCTAAATCCGATTCCTGTGGAGGAAAAAGATCTCCGAAACGAGGATCTCTTTGTTCAAGAAAAATACGCAGCTCTAGAAAAGGAAGGACCTTCAGCCCTGATGGAGGAAGCCCTGAATTCCTACCAGGACGCTCAATCATGCTTGGATAGAGGAGATTTTGACGCTGCTTTGGCCGCCCTGGATGAAGCTTACAACCTCATTCTGAAGGCAAAAATCCCCCCTGACTCCTCTCTTGTCCAAGAAAAAAACGACCTCAGAATACTGATTGCCCAGAGAATTCAGCAAATCTATGCTTCCCAGCTCAAACCTGTAGGCGATATTCACAAGACTATCCCCCTGGAAGAAAACAAATGGATCCTTGGCGAGATCGAACATTTTCAGACTGATGAAAGGAAAAATTTTGAAGAAGCCTATGTTCAATCCGGTCTCTACAGGGAAATGATTCTTGAGGAACTCAAAAGAGCTGGGCTCCCCGAGCAGCTTTCCTGGCTCCCCTTGATCGAGAGCGGCTTTAAAGTCAGAGCACTCTCTAGAGCCAGAGCCCTGGGTTTGTGGCAATTTATTTCCTCGACTGGGTTGCGCTTTGGATTGAAGCGCGACAGATGGGTCGATGAAAGAATGGACCCTCTGAAATCGACTCAGGCAGCCATAAAATTTTTAACTGAACTTCATTCTCTTTTTGGCGACTGGACAACAGCTTTAGCTTCTTACAACTGTGGAGAGATTCGAATCCAGAATGTTATTCGCTACCAGCGTATCAACTATCTTGACAATTTCTGGGATCTTTTCATTAATCTTCCCTACGAAACAGCCCGCTTTGTGCCCCGCTTTATTGCGACTCTACTCATCATCAACAACCCGGAAAAATATGGATTTAACCTCCCCATTCCCCTGCTTCCCCTAAGATACGAGACAATCACGATCAATCACCCGGTTAAGCTCTCTTCGCTTGCCGCTTCCTTAGGGCTTGGAGCCTCTGAACTCGCCTATCTCAATCCCGAGCTCCGCCATGACGCCACTCCTGATTATGAGTATCAGCTCAAAGTACCGCTCGGCTATGGAGAAGAAGCTCAAACAGCCGTAAGCTCCCTCCCTCGCTGGATTCCTCCTGAAGCTTCTTTTTTCTGGCATTATGTCCGCCGAGGAGAAACGCTTTCCATTATTGCCAGCCGCTACAGGACATCTGTCTCAGCCATTGCCCGTTTGAATGGCCTGCGCTCATTGCATCTTATCTGGCCAGGCCAAAGGCTGAAAATTCCAGGAAGCGCCAAAAGACGCAACCCCAATCCTTAGAAAGCATCTCTGAATATGTGATTCTTATTATGGGTGCAGGAGGCTGCCCTTGGCCCCCGCACCCCGGGGAACCAGTCCCGTCGGTTCCCCCCATCGGAGAAGCCGATGGGACCCCTCTCCGCTACGGGGGCTTCAGGGCAGCTTCAGCCCGCCCAATATGGGATGTCACACAAGTTATTGCCTTCACTCCCTAACGCTTTGCTACTTACCAATCCTTAGGACTGTTTGACCCCTCTTTTATTCTTTGGTATAAAAAAAGAAGTCTTCGAGGTCAGGCTTTGTCAGAGGGATGCCCAAATGAACAAAATGTCTGACTCCAAGACCAAAAAAAATTCCAGATATAAAAAAATGATTAGACTAAGAAATTCGGCAATTCTTTTCATATTTTGCCTCATCAATTCTTCCCTGAATTCTCAGAAAAAGGAAAATCCGATTGAAATTGCCAATAGGCTTATGTATGTGCTGAATTATGAGCAGGCTGTTGAACATTGCGCTGGAGTTCTTAAAGATCACCCGAAAACTCAGGGTCTTCGAGTCAGCCAAGCCTATGCTTTATTCAAACTGGGCAAAAATGATGAAGCGTTGAAAACACTGGAGGAGGAAAGCTCTCTCTTTCCAAAAGGTTACGAGGCTTATCTTCTTTCAGGATATATTCTCTTTCAGTCAGGCAGATTCGAAGAAGCGGCAAAAGCCTCTCAAACCTCGAACAATAATTTGCAGAAGTTTGTCCAGGAGAAAGCTCTGATAGGCTTCAAAGGAGAGCCAAGAAAAGAAAAACTTTCGAGCCTCTATGAGAAACTCATAAAAGATAATCCTAATCTCGGCTTACCCAGCTTTGTCCTCGGACTCTATCACAAAAAAAACAATGATTTTGCCGCGGCAAAAGAGAATTTCAACCTTGCCTATGAAAGAGGATATAGCCCTGTCAGATGTTATCTCCAGCTCATTGATATCGATTTAGCCCCAAAAAAATGGGATGAAGGATTAAAAAAGACTCAAGAAGCTTTTAAGGTCATCGGCTCTCAACCTGAGCTCTCTTTCATCGCCGGCTATATTTTTTATCAGCAGGGAGAGATGGAAATCGCTATTACCAGATTCAAGGAAGCATTGAGCTTGAAACCCTATTTTGCAGAGGCCATGATAAATCTGGCGATTATTCATCACAATCAGGGAAAACGAGAAAAAGCACTTGCTCTGTTAGAAAAAGCCCTCAGACTTGAGCAATATGAATTTTATACAAGATATTATGAAAAAGCACTTTCCAGAAATGCTTTATGGAATCTTCTTTTAAAGGAAAAAAAATATCAAGAGGAAGGGAAAATTGAACTGACAAAAGACATTGTGGACAAAGTTGAGCTCGAATACAGATATCCTTTAAAGGCTGATCTGCCTTTTGATCCGAAAGCAATCATGAATGAGGGTGCCTTATCTTTGGTCAGGGAGGGAAAATCTGAGCAGGCTATAGCAGTTCTCAGAGAATTTCTCAAAATCGATGATACTTCTGCGGAGATGAATTACAACCTCGGACAGCTCTATAATAGCTTCAGCACACTGGATAAAGCTCTAAAATATGCTCTACGAACAGTTGAGCTCAAGCCAGATTTCAAGGATGCCTATGACTTAATCGGAAATATCTTTTTCAAAATTGAGGACTATGAAAAATCTCTCGAAGCCTATAAAGAAGTCATTAGGATAAATTCCAGTGATGCCATGGGATATTACAACCTGGGCTGCGTTTATTCTGCTCTCAAAGATTTCAAGGAGGCCGAAAATTGCTGGCTGGAAGCGATTGCCCACGATAAAGAAATAAAAGAACAGAAAGAGAGAAAAGAAATCTCCGAAAATGAACTTGTAATCTCTGTCACTGTCCAGAAAACACAGGTATCTTTCCAAGCCCACAAATCCTTAGGTTGGCTCTATCTCGATCAAGGCTCGAATGATAAAGCTTTAAGAGATTTTGAAGAAGCGATAAAACTCCAACCTGGAGATGCTGAACTCTATTATGAAATCGGAAAAATCTATCAAGCTAAAAGTGATATCGAGAAAGCGATTTTTTACTATGAAAAATACATCTATTCAGGAGGTAAAGAAGAAGAAAAAGTTAAAAAGCTGCTCCTCTCATTGAAGAAGAAATAAAAAGGCAGTCATCTCAGAACGTTTATTGCGCCAGAAAACTCAAGGAATTCTTTTCTTTTCATGGTCACCTCCTCAGCAGAAAAACAATTTTTCTTTTAATACTTCTATCATGAAATTGAGAATGCCTCCATTAGAGGCTGAGAACAATTGGCCAAAATTTGAATTTTCGATATATCCTAACCATGCTTTTTGCCAAATCTCTATATCAAGGGTAATTCATGTATAATATCGTCATGGAGGATGAGATGGTCAAAAGAGTGGAGACGTTTTTTTTCCTTGTCCTTTTTTTATTTTCCCTTTCCCCTGGAGAAGAAATCGCAAGCAGGGGTGTAGTGATAAAGAGTGTCGAGAATATGTATAGAAAAGCAAGCCAGGTGGTGGATGTGGTTAGCCAGGCAATCATCGGCACTAATGTCAAGATTCTAAAATCTGAGAAGACGGCTGAAGGAGAAGAATGGTTCCTGATTGAAACACCTGACACCTACCAGGGTTGGGTGAAATCCTCCTCGATTAGAGTTTATAAAGAGGGAGAAAAGCTCTACGGCCAGGAAGGGAATGTCTTCGATGTCAAAACCCTCGTAGCCTACATTTATAGAAACGAAAGCGTCTCTGATTATGAGCCTCTCGCTTTCGCTCCAATAAGCGCCTGCCTTGAAGTTGGAAATTGCGGAGAAAGATGGTGTGAGGTTAATCTCCCTTCCGGGGAGAAAGGATGGATCCAGAAAGGAGATGGAATAGCAAGAGAAACAGGATCGAAGAGGAAGCGGCTCTCCCCTGATGAAATGATTGTATTAGCCCGAAGATTCCTCGGCCTTCCCTATCTCTGGGGCGGAACAACGCCTTTGGGATTTGACTGCTCGGGATTTTCTCAGCTCATCTGCAGACTGAGCGGCATAGAGATCCTTCGCGATGCCAGTATCCAGTTTGAAAAGAGTGGCCTTCTTGAAGTTCGCAAAGGAAAGGAAAAAAAGGGAGACCTTGTTTTTTTCGGAAGATCGATTGATAAGATCATTCATGTCGGAATCATGATTAATAAGAAAGAATTTATCCATTCCACACCTCACGTAATACCTGTCATCCAGATCTCAAAACTCCAAGATCCATACTGGATGAAAATCTATCAAGGAGTCCGAAGGCTTCCCCAATGACATTCAGAATTATTACTCTACGGTAAAAATTGATGCATCAAGCTTTTCCTTTGTTGTTAATTGATCTTCATAAAAATAATCGAAGGGCTTGATTACTCACCTTTATCCTTCCCGCCTCACCTTCCTCACCCCCAGGAGAGGCGACGAAAATGAGGGGAAGAGGAATGATGAGGAGCAGGCTAGTTTTTCCATCAATTTGTGAAAAGACTATAAATTTGACATAAAATTTTAACGGGTGTATGTTTATGTGTATAAGGAGGCATACTCATGAGGACAAATATCGTCATTGACGACGAACTTCTCAAAAAAGCTTTTCGATATTCCCGCGCTAAAACAAAGAAGGACTTGATCCATGAAGCTCTGAAGGAATTTATCGGAGAGCGGGGCAGGATGGACTTAAGAAAGCTTAAAGGGAAAATCCATTTTAGAGAAGAATATGATTACAAAACTTTAAGAAAAGGCAAATAGTCTATGATTCTCGTCGATACCTCTGTACTAATTGATTATTTTAAGGGCATAGACAATGACGCAACTGATAAACTTCAATTTGTCCTTGATTCGGGTATTCCTTTCGGCATTAATTCCTTTATTTATCAGGAACTCCTTCAAGGCGCTCGAACAGAAAGAGAGTTTAAAGAGCTAAAGACATATCTCGAGACTCAGAGATTTTATGATTTAAAAGACAAAAAGACTTCTTTTGCAGAAGCTGCGAAGATTTATTTTAAGTGCAGGAAAAAAGGTTTTCAGATCGGAAGTACCATTGACTGCCTCGTTGCCCAGACTGCTGTAGAGAACAACCTTCTGCTTTTGCACAATGATGAAGATTTTGAAATGGTTTCAAAGGTTATAAAACTAAAGTTCTTTTGAAAAAATCACTTCATGGGATAAAAACCATATCAACATAATAAGTCATGAATAACAAAGGGAGACTGGAAGTACCCATTCAGCAGCGCATTGTCCGTGTCTTTGTCTCCTCCACTTTTCGTGACCTGAATGCAGAGAGAGAAGAGCTGGTGAAATTTACATTTCCAGAGCTCAAGCGGCGGTGCCGGGAACGCCAGGTTGAGTTTGTTGAAGTTGACCTGCGCTGGGGGATCACAGATGAACAGAGAGCAGAAGGAAAGGTCCTGCCCATATGCCTGGACGAGATTGAACGCTGCCGACCATATTTCATTGGACTATTGGGCGAGCGATACGGATGGCTGCCAGAGAAAATTGACGAGGAACTGATCAGAATTCAGCCCTGGTTGGAGGAGTACAAAGAGCGGAGTGTCACGGAGTTAGAAATTCTTCATGGCGTGCTCAAGAATCCTGAAATGAAAGAGCTTGCCTTTTTTTATTTCCGCGATCCTGAAGCTTCAAAGAAAGTAGAAGACAACCTGGCAAAATTAATTGATTATCAACCAGAACCAGAATCCTCCCTCTTGAAGCTCAAATCGCTTAAAGAAAAGATAAGGCAAAGCGGATATCCTGTGAGAGAAGATTTTCCTGATGCAAAGACTCTCGGACAACTGGTGTTTGAAGACCTCTGGGGTGTTATTGATAAAAGGTTTCCAAAGGAAGAGGTCCCTTCCTATCTTGAGCAAGAAAGGATAGAGCACGAAGTTTATGCAGCGGCAAGGACAAAGGTCTATATTGGCAGGGAGGAATATTTTGAACGCCTGGATGAGCATGTGAAAGGCGATGGCGTACCTTTAGTGATATTGGGTGAATCAGGCTGTGGAAAATCAGCGCTCCTGGCGAACTGGGCAAAAAAATACAGAGAAAAATATCCTGAGGATTTCATGTTTTTGCATTTCATTGGAGCCACTCGAGATTCATCAGACTATGCCGCCATCCTTCCTCGTATCATGGGAGAAATAAAAGAGAAGTATAAATTTGAGGCTGAAAAAGAAATTAGGGGTAATATTCCTCCTATTAAACCTGGAACGGGGGTTGAGCATGAAGAAATACCTACTGATCCAAAAAAATTAATCGAACAATTTCCATTCTGGCTGGCTAAAGCGTCAGCTAGAGGCAGGTTTATTCTTATCCTTGATGCCCTGAACCAGCTTGAGGATAGAGACAATGCTCCTGACTTAGGATGGCTGCCAACATATTTCCCCCCAAATATCCGAGTCATCCTTTCCACATTGCCTGGCCGCAGCCTCGATGCCATAAACAAAAGAGACTGGCAGAGCTTCTCTATTGGGCCGCTCGATTCAGAAGAAAGAAAACAGATTATAGAAAGATATCTAGGCCAGTATCGAAAGAGCCTAAGATATGCTCAAATTGATAAGATTGCCAAAACAGAACAGACCTCCAATCCTTTATATCTGAAGGCTTTGCTCGAGGAGCTTCGCGTGTATGGATATCACTTTAGGCTTGACCAGCGGATTGATGACTATCTCTCTGCTAAAACAGTCGATGATCTTTATGAGAAGATTCTAGAACGCTACGAAGAAGACTATGAAAGAGATCGTCCGGGACTAGTACGAGATGCCATGTCACTTATTTGGGCCTCACGACGAGGATTATCTGAAAAAGAACTCCTCGAGCTGCTTGGCTCAAATGGTCAAGCCTTGCCAACTGCTTACTGGTCGCCATTATATCTAGCAGCTGAGGAATCGCTTGTCAGCAGGTCAGGACTTTTGAATTTCTTTCATGACTTCTTACGTCAAGCAGTCGAGGATCGATATCTCCATGATTCAAAATTAAAACTTGGAGCACATATCCATCTTGCTGATTACTTTGAGAAAAGGGAATTAGATGA
>CAZPAX010000063.1:0-12525 GCA_964584535.1 uncultured Eubacteriales bacterium | reverse complement strand
AACTGAGATTGCTTCGCTTCGCTCGCAAAGACAAATATCTATCGGCAATTTTGGGGATGAAAAAGCGTATTGTCTATTGCGATCAAATCCCATATAATAAACTCTTAACGGTATCACTTTTTTCGCACTCAACAGCAACCCCTTAAAAAAGTACCATCAGGAGAGAGTTGGAAACAGATCATTCGTTTAAAGTCCCTTGAGAGTTCTTGATTGGATTCGCTAGGAGACTCAAAAAAGAAAGGAAAGTCTATGGAGAATAAATTTCAAAAAGCATGTTTCATCCTTTTGATTTTTTTATCAGTGGGGTCTTTTCTTAAAGCAAGGGCAGAATGGACTTTTGACCTAGAGACAGGTCTTGTCTGGAGTGGATACAACACTATTCAGATACCAAGAAGCACAGGGACAAGATTTTCCCTTTCCAAAGACCTTGAGGCTCGTTCGTCCTATTTTTTCCGGCTTCGAATAGGATCTCAAATCAAGCCTCGCCATCACATCTCCCTTTTTATAGCTCCCTTGAGTCTTGATGCCTCAGGAAAGGTCAATAAATTAATCCGATTTGAAGGGGAAGAATTCGCTGCAGGGACTCCTTTGGCAGCAACTTATCGCTTTAATTCTTACCGCTTGACCTATCGCTACGATCTCCTCAGCAGAGAAAAGTGGAGAGTTGGCCTGGGATTTACTGCGAAAATAAGGGATGCTGCCATTAGTCTTGAAGGGGGAAGCCAAAGGGCTGAGAAGACAAATGTCGGCTTTGTTCCACTTATCCATTTCAGAGTCGAATGGCTGTTTAGTCAAAAGCTGGGTTTGCTCTTGGAGGGTGACGCACTTGCTGCAAAGCAGGGCCGGGCTGAGGATTTGTTGCTGGCGCTTCAGGCCCAATTGAACAAATCCATTCAAATAAAAGCAGGTTACAGGATCATTGAAGGTGGCGCTAATGTCGAGGAAGTCTACAATTTCGCCTTTCTCAATTTTTTCGTTATCGGGGCCATCTTCAAGTTTTAAAATTTCTTAGACTATCGTCTCCATTCCTTTTTCAAGGTACAAGATCATTTGTCATTTAGATGGGGAAAGGAGTCAATGATGGATAACGAAGCCGGACTCAGGCCTCTTGTCAAAAGTCTTCTTGAATCTCAAAAGTATGCAGTCCTTGCCACACAAAAAGCGAGAAAGCCTTATCTTAACCTTATTGCCTTTGCTGCAACTCAAGATTTGAGCTCAATTGTATTTTTCACTCCCCGGGCTTCCAGAAAATATATCAATATTGCCGCCAATTCAAATATAGCCCTCTTGATTGATAATCGATCCAATAGAGCCTCTGATATTCAAAAAGCATCAACTATCACACTCCTTGGCTCTGCCCAGGAAGTGGCTGAAGCTGAGAGAAAAATGCTAAGTGAAGTCTATCTGGCAAAGCATCCCAACCTCGAAGAATTTGCGACTTCTCCTCGAAACGCTATGATTAAAATCAAGGCTGAGAAATATATCGTGGTAAAAAAATTCAAAGAGGTCGATGTCTTAGATATGCTGGGCTAATTCGGGATTTATTCACCTCAAGATTGAGAAGACAATAGAAGCATCTCCAAATGTGTGGAGATGCTTACGAAGACAATCTTAATCTTGAAAACTCGTCGAGAAATTGAGAATATTCTATGGACAGAAATGCCTGAAACAAATTTTCTCGTCTGGACTCTATTTTGGCTTTTTGGATTCTGGCTGCTTTGGAAGATTCCTTTTATCAAAAAAGATCGAGATAGCTCTTCAGAAAAAGACTATCCTTCTTTTTCCCTCATCATTCCAGCTCGAAATGAAGAGCGCCGCCTCCCTTATCTTTTAGATTCTCTTTCCCACCATGCGCTTAGACCATTAGAAATCATTGTCGTCAATGACCAATCTCAAGACTCAACTCCAGAAATTGCTCTCAGTCGAGGGGCTAGGGTTATTGAAAGTGGAGAATTGCCTTCTGGGTGGACTGGAAAATCCTGGGCTTGCTGGAATGGAGCTCTGAGGGCTTCTGGGGAGGTTCTTGTTTTCCTGGACGCTGACACTATCCTTTGCCCGAATGGCCTTCAGCATCTCATCCATTCTTTCATGGAGGGCCAAGGGGTTTTATCTGTCCAGCCCTATCACACGATGAAAAAAGCTTACGAGCAGCTTTCTGCCTTTTTCAATATCTTGAGTTTTGCCTGTATGAATATTGCCACACCTTTGGGCAAAAAAAGAAAGCCCCTGGGCTCTTTTGGGCCTTGTTTAGTTTGCAGCCGAAAAGATTATTTTTCTGTGGGAGGCCATAGAGCAGTGAAAGACAAGGTCCTGGAGGATATCGATCTTGGAAAAAAATTTCTGAAAGCGGGGCTACCTGTCTGCTCTTTTGGTGGAAAAGGGATTATTCATTTTCGGATGTATCCTGGGGGAATAGTCGAGCTTATCGAAGGCTGGACAAAAAATTTTGGCTCGGGCGCGAAGTCAGCAAATTGGTTCATCCTGCTTATATCTATTGCCTGGATTACTGGCTGTTTGGCTTTGCCTTCTGACTTAGTCAAGATCTTTATCCAAGGAGAAAAGTTCTTGCTCGGACACATCTTGCTCTATTCTTTCTATGCCCTACAAATCAAGTGGATGCTTGGGAGATTGGGAAATTTTCGCTGGTGGACAGCAGCCTTCTTTCCTCTTCCTCTGCTATTTTTTGTGGCCATATTTTTTTGGTCAATATTCCATATCTTTTTTCTTGGCCATGTGCGTTGGAAAGAAAGAACCATTAAAACTCGGCCACCGCGACGTGGATAATCTCTAATTCCAGCAAGCAATTTTCCTGAATGAATTGAGGAGAGAGGCAGGCTCAAAATAGATATCCGATAGACACAGAGAAAACATAATTATACATATTCAAATCGTAGGACGCATCTTGAGCCATAGGAAAACCCAGGGCAGCAAACTTAGAGGCAGGAACAACCACTTTATATTTATTATGCATAAGTCCGAAGAAAAAACGGTTATCAGCAACGAGTTTGCCTCCAAGAAGATTCCAGTCGAATCCTCCTCCAATGACGAAACTGAATTCAATGTCATTCAGTTCTTTCTTGAGATCCTGCGTTTCATCCAGACTGAAACTGAATCCAGGAACTTGAATTTTGATTGATCTCTCTAACTTCCCTTTCAGATTGATTCCCATTGAAGGGCCTATAAGAAAGGTTGGCCGGAAGGAGCCACGTAGAGGAATCAAGAACTTCAAAAGCAGGGGGATTTCTACATATTTCAGGCTCCTTTTGTCTTTGACACTGACAGAAATTCCAGGAATATCGATCGGAACCTGGACATTATATTTTCCACCTTTTTCGAAATATTGGATTTCAGGCTGAAGACAGAGAAATTTTGTTAAATCAAAATTCGCCAAAAGGCCGGCACAGACTCCACTGAGGGAGAACTTTTCAACCTCAAAGCCTTGTTCGCCTTCTTCAGCCCTGAGCTGTCCACTGCTAAAACCCAGTTTGATTCCCATATTCCCTTTGAAGGCCTGAATCTGTCGGGGGAGAACAGCCATCAGAAAAAAAAGTGTTAAGGCGAGAATGAGATGCATCTTTTTCATGATAACGCCCCTTCTAATAAAAAAAATGATCAATTCTACTCTTTATTATTAAGGACAATCTTGCCAGGTTCCCCTGCCCTTGTCAAATGCGCGGTGACAAGCAAACTATCCCTCCAAGCTTGCTTGAAGAATATGATATGAAAACCACATAGGCAATCATACTGGACTAATTCCCAATCCTTGCCTATAATGAGAAAAAAAAGGAGGCACAAATGAAAGAATTTAATTATACTTCTGGCAAAATCATACCCTTTTTGCTTATCGTCTTGATTCTCATGGCGGCTGCTTTAGGTGTTGGCTATTATTTAGGCCTGGTCAGGTTTGATAAAAAATTCATCGAGATGAGGGCCAAATTTGATAAATTCGAAGGCAAATACGAACTCGTGCTGTCTTCTCTAAATTCTGATGTAAAGATCATAGAGGCCGACTTGAAGGAAAAAGAGGGAAAAACAGAGGATGAAGTAAAACAATTAAAAATGATGAGCGTATTATTGAAAGCAAAAGGCGAGATAATTTCCAGTAAGCTTTCTCTTTCTGCAGAAAAAGTCAAAGAATCAATCGAGCATTTGGATTCTTCCATTGCAGTCCTAAGAGAAGCCTATGAGATGGCTGAAGGGAAGATGAAGGAAAGAATCGAGGAAATAAGACTCGAGCTGGCCACTGTCAAAGGCATTATTGAAGTCAACGTTACAAAAGCTCAGCAGGAGCTGGATAAGCTCTGGCGGGAAGTTGACACCATGACCATAAAATAAAAAATAAATTCGCCTCTTAAATTTTTATTACTTTCATTCAATCTTTGAGCTGCCAGAAGAGAAAGCTCAGAGTATCAGTCATGTCTTCTATCTGCTGGCTTAGAGGCTGCCCACCAGAATGGCCTGCCTTGATGTGGTAGCGGAGCATAACCGGCTTTTTGGAACCAGACGAAGCCTGCACGAGCGCTGTCATTTTCCTGGCGTGCAAGGGGGCCACCCGTGTATCCGCATCACCAGTGATGAAGAGTAAAGGCGGATATTTGGTACCTTTTTTGACCTGGTGATAGGGAGAGTAGGCAAAGAGGTATTTAAACTGTTGCGCATCATCAGAGGAACCGTATTCAGGAACCCAATATCTTGCCACCAGGAATTTGTGATAGCGAATCATGTCGAGCAGCGGATAGGTGCAGACAACAGCACCAAAAAGCTCTGGCCGCTGAGTCATCGCTGCTCCGACAAGAAGACCGCCATTGCTCCCGCCTGTTATGGCCAACTTTCGTGGGCTAGTGTACTTATTCTTGATTAGATATTCGGCTGCGGCAATGAAATCATCAAAGACATTTTGCTTGTTCTCCCTCATACCAGCCTTGTGCCACTTCTCCCCAAACTCGCCTCCTCCCCTGAGGTTTGCAACAGCAATGACTCCTCCTTTCTCGACCCAAGCTGCCGCCTGCACAGAAAAGCTAGGGGTGAGACTGAGATTAAAACCACCATAGCCAGTGAGCAGAGTTGGATTTGAACCATTGAGTTTTATATCCTTGGCATGGACGATAAACATGGGAATATTTGTGCCATCCTTGGATTTATACCAAACTTGCTTGACATCGAATTTCTCGCTTTCAATCGGGACTTTGATTTTAGCCCAGACTTCTTGACTTCCACTTGAGACATCGTAGCGGTAAATAGTGGTTGGGATATGGAAAGAAGTGAAGACATAGAAAGCCTCGTTGCTGTCCCATCTTCCGATCACTCCAGAGACAGTGCCAATGGTTGGAAAAGATATCTCGCGGATTCGAGTTCCATCAGGCTCAAAGGCAACCACACTGGTTTTTACATCCTTGAGATAGCTCGCGAAAAGCTTCCCTCCAGCTCCTCCGAATCCGACGAGCACTGCCTCACTTTCAGGGACAATCACTCGCCAGTTCTCCTTGGCTGGAGCTTTGGGGTCAACAGCAATAATCTTTCCGTTGGGAGCTTCCCAATTTGTCTGGAGGAAAAGACACCCTCCAGCTATCTCCCCAATAAATCGACCTGGAATATCTTTAACGACAGGGTAAATAGGACCATCCAAAGTGAGGTCCTTCATGTAGATTTCAGTTTTATCAGCTGCAGCTCCATAAGAGACATGGATCACCATCCACTGACTATCCTCAGAGAGATCAGCAGTGAGGATGATCTCCGGACCATAGCCATCTCCAAAAATCTTCTTGTCAGATGTCAAAGATTTCCCCATTTGGTGATAAAAGACACGGGGGCCTTCGGGCTCATGGCGGGTATAATAGAAACCTTTCTTATCCGCAGTCAGAGAGACTCCAAAGTAGCGTGCTTTGGGCAAAGAATCGGGAAGATCGCTTCTTGAGTCAACATCAAAAAGCCTAATCTCAATTTCATCCTCACCTCCTTTGCGTATGGCATAGGCGAGCAAAGTTCCATCCTGAGAGATATCCTGCATACCAACGCTCACCGTCTTGTCTTCACTCATTGGGTGAGGATCAATGAGCACTTCGTCCTTACCCTGGAGTCCTTTTCTCATATAAATCACAGAAAGATCCTGGTCAGCCCTCCTCTTGGAGAAGAAATAGCGGCCAGAAACAGCTATTGGTAAGCTGATGGTATCAATTTTCATCAAGCTGGAAAGAAACGTCTTTAGTTCTTCCCGGCCTGGCAAGGGGTCAAGAATTGAGTCGGTGTATCTGTTCTGGGCATTGATCCACTCTCTTGTCTCAGGGCTTACTTGATCTTCAAGCCAGCGATAAGGATCAGCTATCTCCTGGCCATGAAGACTATCCCTGACTTCCAAAGCTTTTGTCTCTGGCGGAGCCGGGACTTCTGCCTCTCTTCTGCAATCGACCTGAAAGAAAAAAGAGGCAAAAAGAAAGAGAAAAAGAAGATTCCTCAACACTGAAGGTTTGCTTTTCTTTAACATTTCATCTCTCCTTTAGTAATGATTCGGGGTTAAGCTTTATCATAGAAAAAGATACTCGTTTGTCAAGGGCGTGAAATAGCTTGTTAACATCTTCTTTCCCTGACAATCTAAATTAATAGGCGGATCCTGTCACGGTGCGTCCCAGTCCGTCCCGGCTTGGGATCAGGCATCTGGGCTCTCGGGGTCAGACACTATCCTGAAAGATGATTAATGACCATAGACAGAAAAATTTCTCTCCCCTATGGCAGTGTCTGACCCCAAATGCCTGATTGTCTGACTCCAAGAGAACAAAAATCACTTCTTAATTTTCAAGACAATCTCTCGTCGCACCCACTCTCCCTGCTGGCCATCAGAAAACTGGATGAGCAATAAATCGCGCTCAAGCTTTGCTCCTGTAACATCCGCAATGAGCTCTACATTTAAAAGACGTAAATTGTAGTCTTTTTTGGCCAAACCTTCGACAATTATTTTTAGTTTACTCTCGCTCCATTCAATGCTTATGATTTTTAATCCCTTATTTGAGTCCCCAACTTTTGATTCTAAAACAGGAGGAAGTAATTCCGGAGCAGGATCAAAATCTACCTCAATTAATTCCTGTCCCGAAAGAGGAAACTCAAAAGAGGGCTGAACTGCCTGAGAACTCTGGACTATCTTGAAGGATAGAGATTGGCCATTAACCTGGACAGCGCGAATCTTTGCTCCAGGGCTAAAAACAGGTGAGAAGCGTATCGAATAGGAGTTTGTCTTTGGACTCTGAATCTCTAGATTGATTCTTGATTCTCTCCTTTCATATCGAAAAGAGAATGGCTCTTTGCCTAGCCGATAATTCTTGATGTTCACTTTATCCCAGTTCCCCGGAAAACGCGGTTCAAAAACAATCTGCTTGGCCTCAGCATCGCCTTCAAGACCAAGCAGGCCGCGAACGAAAGGTAGAATAACTGCGGCGCTTGAGAATCCCTGATGTGGGACAGCCTCTTGAGGCCAGATATTTTGAGAGCCAGAAAAAACTTCTGTCACATGTCCCAGAGAATTGTCAAAGGTATGAGCAACCACACTTTCGAGTGTTGCATAACCCTGCAGGAAGAAATTGTGCTTGAACAGGGCCGTAGCCACCCAGCCGCTTAAAAATGGCCAGACAGCCCCGTAATTATAGTTGAGCGGCTCATAGAGACTACTTTTTGGGGAAAGAGTTCTCACTCCCCAGTCTGTGCTGAGCTCTGCACAATTTATCTTTTCTAAGGAGAGAAAGCTGTGGACAGGGTCTCCCAATCTCCACATCAAGCCCGCTGCGCTCCAGGGCGTAGGTTCCTTAATTAGCTTCCCCTCTGAATTAAAAGCATAGGAATACCAGCCATTCTCCTCATCCCAGAATTTTTTGTCAAATGCCTTTACAGCTTTCTTGTAATCGCCGGCTGCTTTTTTGGCGAGAGATGTCTCTCCCATGACTCGAGCCAGATTTTCCATGGCATAAGCTGCCTTTATCCAGATGGCTGCCAAATAGATATCGGTCTGGATTCCGGTCAATGTCCCGTATTCCAGTGCTCCCAGGCCTGCTTTTTTGTTGTCCATTAAATAATCGCCATCTGAATCTGTGGAAAGGCACCAGTCATAAGCGCGCTTCAAGGAAGGCCAGCTTTGCTTGAGGAATTCCTGATCCCCGCTCATCCGGATATAATCCTCCATGGCCAGAATATAATAAGGAGAAGTGTCGCCGTGGATATAGGCATAGGGATAATCCTTAAACCAGTCAATATAAGAAGCAGCTTGAGAGAGCTCATGGGCCATTTTCCCGTCCTCTCTCTGCCACTTCTGGGTAAAAGCGATTGCTTCTCGGGAAGCTTGATAAGCGCCGTAGCTATTCAAGCTGAGAGAATTGACGAAAGTATCTCCGCCAAAAAACCAGCCAAATCCAGGCCGTCCTCCCATTCCTGATGGGCCCAAGCCTGCCACCATTCCCCTGCCCAGGTCAGGATTATCAACGATCAGATTATCGAAAGAAACTTTTGCCCATTCAAAAGCAAGGTTAAGCTTTGGCTCAGGGGTTTCGACCTGGAGGGTATTTTTCCGCAAGTTCCGGTAGTGTTCCACATTAGCTCGATAATAGGCCTCAGGATTTGCAACCAGCTTCCTGTAGACATCTCTGATATCCTCCCGATTTCCTTTTCCTCCGGCAAGAATGATGGGGATAAACTTACCCTTTGCAGCCTCGCCTTTTTCAATAACAATCTTGAACTGGTTGGGTGTATCTGAAAGCATGTGGGCAGGAGTATAGGAAATTCCTTCTGCAGCCGGAGATCCGACATAGGCGTGGTTTCTTCTTGTCGGCTCAGAAATGAGGTATGCCCGAAGCTCTTTATCCCAGGAGGAATATTGACCACCCAGCCCAGCAGGCCACATCGGCTGAAGAACTGGGATGAAGCTGGAGACAATGGTCAAAGGCTCTGTGGTCTCAACTTCAAGAAGGATGATTGCTCCTGGCTCTTCAAGCGGAGTGATATAAATGGCTTTTACTGTAAAAGATTGGTAGGTAAAAGTCAGGGTAGTCGAAGCCGGGGTTACAGAAATAAAGCGGACAATCTCTTTGGCCAGGATGGGCTGAGTACTTTCACGGACGAGGAAAGAAAATTCGAAACTGCGGAGAATTTTCAGAGGATAGGCCCAGGCCTCAAAGGAGCCGCTCTCATAACCGAGAACGGCAAATCTGCGGCCCACCTTATCAAAATAGGTATTCGGCTGAGCCAAGCGGAAAAGCTCCAGGTCGTCCTTTTCAATTCTGAAAGAAGGAATAAAGCCCTCCTCTGCCAAGGCCATCGTCCCACTCAGAATGAATAAAAAAACAAGAAAAAAGGATCTTTTCATGATCGCCTCTAAAAAACGCTTTATTTGAATTTTATTCTTATCTGCACAATCTCAGGATGGCTGGCGATGCGCAGAGGCGGCCCCCATGTTCCCACTCCGCAAGTCACATAATAGTGAGTTCTTCCCTTGCGCAGATATCCCCAGTTGATCTCATAAACTCTTTTATTAATCAGATTGAGAGGAAATATTTGCCCATTATGGGTATGGCCTGAGAGCTCGAGGTCAATTCCATTTTTCTCTGCCTCTTCAAGAGAGAGAGGCTGATGATCCATAAGGATGAGAGGAAGCCGGGAATCCACTCCTTCCAGAATCTCTTTAAAGGATTTTCGTCTTTCCCCAAAGCGGATGGCTGTCCGGTCTTTTCGACCAATGACATAAAAAGAATTCGAAACTCTGACTGCCTCATCTTCGAGAACTTTGACCTTTCCTCGGGAAAGGTAACCCACATTTCTCTCCAGGCCCCCAAAATACTCATGATTTCCTGTCACTGAAAAAACACCTAAAGGAGCATGGATTTTCTGGAGCGTGGCAGCCATTTTCTGGGCAGAAGAAGGCGAAAAATCCTCATCGACAATATCACCAGGCATGAGGACAAGATCGGGCTTGAAAATATTTATCGTTTTGACGATTTTCTCAAGTCGGCCATTACCGACAATCTTGCCCAGATGAATATCCGAGACCAAGACAATATTCAGACTCTGGATTCCTCCTGCTTGCTTGTCGACAGCTAAATCCAAAGTCTTAAGCCGGGGATGCAAAGAGTTGATATGACCGTAGGCAACAATGGCCGCAGCCATAGCCAAAACAGCAAAAGCGGCCATTTGACCTGCCTTTTGAGGATGGCGGGTAAGGAAAGAAGGGAAAAAATGGAAAAAAATATTTCCTACCCGAAGAATATCCACAGTCATAACCATTAACCAGAGATAGATCATCAGGCCAATATAAAAAGAGCCGATGATGATAAAGAACTCCGTAAGGCTACTCCGCCAAAGCCTCTCGGCGAATCGACCCGCCGGATAAGAAAGGGCGAGAAAAAGAGACACTGCAAGGAAGACATACCTTGGCTTCCCCATCCCGGAGAGAGCCTGGAAGCCGCGGCGGATAATATGAAAATTTATCAGAGCGTAAAACAAAAGGGTTGTTATCAAAAAGACAATAAGACTAGAAGTCTTCAATATCTTATTCTCCGATTCTGTTGAACCAGGCTATTTCCTCAAGCTCCTTTCTCTTTTTTTCCGAAGGGGGTCTTTTTTCGTAGTAGCCCATGGCCAGAAGGCTCATGATCTTGTATTTTCGAGGGATCTTGAAAAATTTCCTTGTCTTGCGGACATCAAACCAGCCAATCCAGCAAGTGCCGAGACCAAGCTCTTCTGCCTGAAGAACGATGTGCTCTCCAGCAATGCCAATATCAATGAGATAAAAAGGGATGTCCTGAATCTTCCGGCCAAGCCGATTGGCAATGATATCCAGCCTGGCCAGAATGAGAATGAGGACAGGAGCTTTGGCTGCAAATCTGGTTATGAAATAAATTCCAGAAAAAGCTTGTTCGGCAAACTTTGCCTTGAGCTCAGGGTCATCGATGACCAGAAACCTCCAGGGCTGAACATTATTGGCAGAAGGAGCCAGGCGAGCAGCTTCAAGGCAGATGAGAACTTTTTCCCTTTCAACTGGCTTATCCAGGTAGCGGCGGATGCTTCTCCGCCTCTGGACAAGCTCCTCGAATGGCAATTTACTCAAGACTTCTCCTTCAGATTTTTTTCAGCTTGACCAGCTCAGCCTCCTCCAAGACTTTAAAAAAATCATAGACATCTCCTGCCTTGACCGGGCCAAATTCTGCTGAGACCGCCCGGGTGATATCCAGAATGCTTCTCCGGCCATCAGCAAAATTTAAAGCTTCATAAGCAGCCAAACCGCGAATCTTTATTCTCCCTAAAATTCCTTCTCCAAGCTTCTCAGTAAGATAATCTTCCTCCTGAAGAGGACAGATAAAATTTTCTGCCCTGACCGGCACCAGCCTGCTCAATTCTTTCTCTTCAGCAGTGAGACTTATTGCCTTTGGTTTTATCCCCAGTTTAAGAAAAAGGTTGACATAGAGTCTTTGAGCTTCGGCTTTCGAAGAAGAGGCCAAGGCTCTCAGATTTGCTGCAAACATTGTTATTTCTGCTTCTGAGTCTTCTTCTTTTATGAAGCGCAGAGTTGAAAGCAGAGCTTTGGTTTCCCTCTGGCTTGCCTGCTCGATCACATTCAAAACCTGCTTATAGGAATCATGGAGCTTTTCTGGCCCATCCGAAGATATCATCCCGGCTAAGCTGTCATAGTAGCGAGTAGAGAAACGGCCAAGTCCATTTCGAGCTATGAGACTGGCCATATCTTTGGCTTCCTTGTCTTTGGCATTGGCTAGATAATAAATTGAGCCTAAGGCAATAAAAAGCACGCGGCGGAGCTCAGAGGGGTCAATTTTGTCTACGGTGTCCAAACTTGTATGATGAAAAATGTCTCCATGGTTAAACATGACAGCTGGAACCTTGAGGCTACCGTCATTGAAAAGATAATGGTCGCTGCCGCCACTAAAGGGAAGCATTCTGTAGGCAAAAGGATGATCGCTGCCGCTTATGCTTCTCAGGTTCAGGGAATCGGCGAGACTGGCGAAGTTGGCCACAACATCATTGAGATAGCTGGGCAGAGAATCAGGGGTGGAGAAAATATTGAACATGCCGCCGGTCAAATGGAAGTTCTCGCCAATCATGTCGCAATTAATGACCGCCAGGGTGTTTCTTATTCTCTGGAAGTAAGCCTGAATATAGGGAACTGTCCCGTTGAATTCTGGAACCCAGAGGAAACGGATGGTCCTTCGGGGAGGCTCAAGCAGGCCATTATCGACCATCCTCTTTAGAGCTCTGGCCATCTCTAGGAGCCCTCCGCTTCCGCTGGCATTGTCATTGGCAGAGGGTGTCGGGTGGCAGAGATGGGCAATAACCATCACTTCCTTTTCTGGCTCTTCAGTGCCGATAAAAGAAGCATCAAGCACTTCGAGTTTCGTCTCGTAAAATTCAGCTTCGACTTCTGCCTTGAGGACTACCTTTTTCCCTTCTTCAAGCATCTTCTTCAGCAGCCAGCCCTGGTTCTTGCTAACATTGAATCCGAATCCAAGTCTTTCCCTTTCTTCCCAGCGAGGCCAGAAAGCT
>CAZPAX010000062.1:0-12568 GCA_964584535.1 uncultured Eubacteriales bacterium | reverse complement strand
TCTCTTCTCCATGGCAATGTCTGACCCCAAGACTTTACCCCAGATGTCTGACCCCAAATTGACTTTCGGATTGACTTGATTTTTGATTAATATTAGAGTAGATATGTTTTTTCAATGGAGATCCAGATAAAAGAGACTCCCCGAATTTTGCCAAAGAAGTTGAGGACTCTGTCTCTCCCTTATTTTGATAAACTCTCTTATTATTTTATCAATTGGAAAATCAGCCCTAATATGTTGAGCATCATTGGCCTGATCACAGGATTGGGAGCAGGGCTTCTCTTTTTCCTCAATAAGCCATTCTGGGCTGGAATGGCCATCATCCTCTGTGGCATCTTTGATATTCTTGATGGAAAAGTGGCTGCCCATACCAACAAGAGGAGCCTCTACGGGTCGATATTTGATTCAAGTCTGGATAGATACTCAGAGTTCTTCATCTATCTGGGATTGGCCATCCGTTTCAGAAACAGCTGGGTGCTCTGGATTATTTTTTTCACCTTCCTGGGCTCAACCATGGTAAGTTACACCAGAGCCCGGGCTGAGGGGCTGGGCATAGAATGCAATGTTGGGCTTATGCAGAGGGCAGAGAGGGTGATTTTTCTCTCTGCCGGCGCAATTATCGGGTCTCTTTTCAAGATCTTCAATCCTTCCATGATCACTGTCCTGACAATCATTGCTCTCTTTTCAAATATAACGGCCATTCAAAGAGTTCTCTATGTAAGAAAAGTTGAAAAACAAAAAAATCTCAAAAAGGAGGTCTCATCTTATGGACAAAATTAGAGTCGCCATCATCGGCGTTGGTAATTGTGCCTCTTCTCTCGTCCAGGGTGTGGAATACTATAAGAATGCCAAGGAGGCGGATTTCATCCCCGGCGTTATGCATCCGAACCTTGGCGGCTATCATATTCGAGATATTGAATTTGTCGCTGCCTTTGATATTGACAAAAACAAGGTTGGAAAAGACTTGAGCGAGGCGATTTTTACCTGGCCCAACAATACAACCAAGTTTTCTAGCGTCCCTTACCTTAATGTCAAAGTCCAGCGCGGCATGACTCATGACGGCCTAGGAAAATACTTGTCACAAATCATCCAAAAGGCTCCAGGCGCAACAGCAGATATCGTCAGTATTCTCAAAGAAACAAAAACAGATGTGGTCATCAGCTACCTGCCTGTTGGCAGCGAAGAGGCTACCAAATGGTATGTCGAGCTAGTCCTAGAGGCAGGCTGCGCTTTTGTCAACTGCATTCCGGTCTTTATTGCCAGTGAAAAATATTGGCAGAGCCGATTTGAACAGAGGAAGCTTCCCATCATCGGTGACGACATCAAATCTCAAGTCGGGGCAACCATTCTCCACCGGACACTGGTCAATCTCTACCTCGACCGGGGCATGCCCATTGAGAGAACCTATCAGCTGAATACAGGAGGTAACACCGACTTCCTCAATATGCTCGAGAGAGAAAGGCTCCACTCCAAAAAAATCTCAAAGACAAATGCAGTTGTCTCCCAAATAAGAGCCAGAGGGTTAGACATCGACCCAGACAATGTCCATGTTGGGCCGAGCGATTATGTTCCCTGGCAAAGGGACAACAAACTCTGCTTTTTAAGGATTGAAAGCCGCCATTTTGGCGATGTCCCCACTTACCTGGATTGCCGGCTCTCTGTTGAGGACTCCCCCAATTCTGCTGGAGTTGTCATTGATGCCATAAGGTGCTGCAAACTTGCTCTGAATAATGGACTCTGTGGAGCTCTCTTCGGACCTTCCTCCTATTTTATGAAAAGTCCTCCCAGGCAATATACGGATACAGAGGCCAGAGAATTGACAGAAAAATTCATCCAAAAATACAGAAAAAAAGAAACGAAGATAAAAGTGAGAAAAAAGAGAACAAAAAAGTAAGGCCTGGCGAGCTCGTTTACTCATAGCATATGCTATTCACAGGGAAAAAATGAGGTCAAAATTCATTTTATTTTTGGTTGTTTTTCTCTTCTTTTTCAGCCAAATTCAGGCCAAAGAGACAGGCGAAATCCAGGGAAAGGTTCAGGATGAAAATGGTACTGGCCTGCCTGGAGTCGAAATTAAAGCCGCAAGCCCAAGCCTGCAGGGAACACGCATTGTTCTCTCCTCAAAAAATGGCGATTTCCGCTTCCCTCTCCTTCCTGTCGGGAATTACACTCTGACTTTTACTCTCCAAGGATTTGCTCCTCATATCCAGGAAAATGTCATCGTCCGCCTGGGAATGGTGACGAGTTTGTCTATTACCATGAAGCCTTCAGAAATAAAAAAGGAAATTACAGTTACTGCAGAAACTCCACTCATCGATAAAACCTCAACTGACACAAGCTACTACTTGAGCAGCAAAGACCTGGAGAAGCTTCCTTCCCAGAACCGAACAGTTGTCGATGCAGTCAAATTCACTCCAGGGGTCACAGGAGTCAGAGTTAACACTCGTCGGGGCACAGCCATAGAGGGCCAGCCAAGCTTCCGAGGTGAGGGAGAGGAAGGTAATAACTGGATCGTCGATGGCCTCTCGATCAGTGGAGTCAGGCTGAGAAATTCAGGAATGAGGTTGAATTTCGATTCAATCGACGAAATCCAGGTCATCTCTGACCCCTTCAGCCCGGAATTCGGCTCAGCCTATGGCGGCATCATCAATATGGTCACCAAGAGCGGAAGCAATGATTTTAAGGGCGAATTCTCCCTTGTCTTCATGGATAAAAACCTCCAGTCGGAAAGGAAAGAGCAACTGGCTGTGGCCAGCGAACCGGAGTATTTCTCCAATTACAACTGGTTTTTTAATCTGGGAGGGCCAATCATCAAGGACAGGCTCTGGTTTTTTGTCTCCAATAATTTCTATCTGGATTCAGAACAGACAAGGGATAGCACCGTAGATTACTTTTTTATCCCTGGAGGAAAAAAGACAACCCAGAACAACAATCTCTTCACCAAGTTGACTTATGCCCTGAGCACGAACCACAACCTTTCGCTGACGACAATCTACCATAAATCACTCCAGCAAAAGGGAGGAACAGGAATCCCAGAGCTTTTTGAAGATAAAAACTTTGCCGACCTCATCATCCGGCTGAACTATAAGGGAATCCTCAATTCCTCGACTTTTATTGAAGCTGGGCTGGGCCATGTCAGTCGGGATTCCTCCCTCAAGCCCCAGGATGGGGATCTCGGGCCAGCCATGTATTATATTGAGGATTTGGCCCAGAATGTTCACAATTCTTATGGCGATGTCATTGACAACCAGAAGAGGCTCGATTTTAGCTTCAAATTCACTAAGTATTTTGAAACTGAGACATTCGGCCGCCATGAGCTCAATCTGGGCCTCGAATATTACAAATTCTCATCTGAATTCGGCGTAGATTTCAGCGGAAAAAGTGAGGATCTTTTTCCAGGAAATGGCTTTGACAGCGGCACAAAATATTACTTTGACTCCTGGAAAGAAGGAAAAGGAACACCAACCTTTTTCTATGAGTACGGTGTCTTCAACTTCATCAATTCTGCCAGAGGAATCGGCCTCTATTTCAAGGATAAAGTCACCTGGGGAAAATTCACCTTCATGGCCGGTATCCGCAGCCAGACTCAGGTCTGCCAGGATGATAAAGGAAAGAAACTCTGGTCCTGGAATTTGCAGGACTTTCTTTCTCCCCGCTTTTCTCTGGCAGTCGACCTGACTGGCGATGGAGCTAATGTCCTCAAATTGGGCTGGGGAAGATTCTCTGACCTGATCACCACCATGCCCCTCGGCTTTTTCAATTCCGGGGCAGGCCTGACCTTCCGCACTTACAGATGGAAGGGGCCGGGCCAGCCTTCAGAGGCTGAGATTCGCAATCCTTCCAACTGGCGCTTTGAGATCGAACAGAAACTCCAGCCCTTTGAGGTGGCTAAGGGAATAAAGCCCAACTTCGCCACCCGCTATCTCCTTGAATTTGACCGAAGACTGGGGCCAGATTGGGCGTTCAAGGCCCGTTATGTCGCCTCTCAGGCAAAAGACCTTATCGAGATTCTGGCTGTCTTTGATCCCAAGACTCTCTATAAATTTCTCTATGACAATTTCGAATACAAAAGGAGGAACTACACTGGATTTGAATTTGAGCTCAATGGAAAAATCGGACAGCGCTTTTTCCTCAATGCTTCCTACTCCCATGCCTCGGCCAAAGGGACAAATCCTGGCCAGTCAGAGACAGGCTCCTGGGCCCAGGAAGAAGGGAGCACCAACTATCTTGGCCTTTTTGGAAATCATCTCTTTATCCCTGACCTGCCTGAATTAAAGCAAGTCAAAGAATATATGGACTGGGCTTTGAAAGGCCTGGGCGGAAGAGGAATTGGAGATGAAGGCTGGTACGGAAAACTCCCCTATTCTGTGGATCACAACGTCAAGGTCAGCTCTGTCTTACTTGCTCCTTATGGCCTGACCTTATCTGCTGCCTTTGAATATATTTCTGGATATTACTGGGAAAAACTGGGCTATGTTCCCTTTTTTGGAGGCTACTATTCCTTTCCTGAAGGCAGAGGGGTGAGGAAAACTCCTGGCCATTTTTACCTGGATTTCGGTTTGGAAAGGGACTTCCCCATCAGAAGCTTACTGGGGAGGGGGATGGCTATTTCCCTCAGAATGGAAATTTTCAACCTGCTCAACAGCCAGAAGCCGATCTCCTTTGTCAAAGAGGATATCCCCATTTTTGGCAAAATCTGGGGACTCCAGCAACCTCGGCAGGCACGAGTGACACTCAGGCTTCGCTGGTAGCTTTCTTCTTCATTCGACTGTCACACTCTTGGCCAGGTTTCGTGGCTGGTCAATATCCACACCTCTTTTTGCGGCAATATAATAAGCAAAAAGTTGAAGAGGGAGAATTGTTAAAAAGGGTGTGAGAAGAGGGTGCGTTGCCGGGACAGGGATAAGGGCGTTAACATTGTGGCGGATCTCATCATCATCCTCAAAAGCCACTGCCAGGATATACCCTGACCTTGTCTTCACTTCAGAAATATTGCTCAGCATCTTTTCATAGACTTTGTCCCGGGGAATAATGGCCAGAGTTGGCATTCTCTCATCAATAAGAGCGATCGGACCATGCTTCATCTCTCCTCCAGCATAGCCTTCAGCATGAATATAAGAAATCTCTTTCAGCTTCAGTGCTCCCTCCAGGGCGACGGGAAAATTGATCCAGCGGCCAAGATAAAGAAAATGGGAAGCAGAGGCAAAATTCAAAGCCAGGGACTCGATGGATCTGGCCTGATTGAGTATCTTTTCCATTTTGTGGGGTATCCGCTGCAATTCCTGAAGAAGCGATAAACTTGCCTTCTCATTAATCTCGCCTCTGAGCTGGGCTAGATAGAGGGAGAGGAGAGTCAGAGCAGCGATTTGGGCAGAAAAAGTCTTTGTGGCCGCCACTCCAATTTCAGGTCCGGCATGGGTGGAAAGAATTCCATCTGCTTCCCGCCCTATAGAGGAGTTAATGACATTAATAATTGCCAGCGAGAAAGAACTCTTTTTCTTGGCTTCTCGCAAGGCTGCTAGAGTATCAGCGGTCTCCCCTGATTGAGAAACAACGATGACCATTGTTCTTTTATCAAGAATAAAATCACGGTAGCGGTATTCCGAAGCAAACTCGACCTCAACAGGAAGTCGAGCAAAAGATTCCAAAAGATATTTCCCGACAAGGCCAGCATGGAAAGAAGTTCCGCAGGCAATAATCAGAACTTTTGTCACGCCTTTCATCAAGCGAGCTCGAATCCCTGTCTCTTCCAGGCAAATCTTTCCGCTATCCAGAGATATTCTTCCCGCCACAGTATCTCTGATCACTTGAGGCTGTTCAAATATCTCTTTGAGCATAAAATGTTTGAAACCCCTTTTTTCAATCATCAGGGGAGTCCAAGAAAGCTCGTCGAATTTTTTGGCCAGGGCTTTTCCCGAGAAATTCGTGAATTTCACACCTGAAGGTTCAATGACAGCCATTTCTTTATCTTGGAGAAAGATAACTTTTCGAGTATGGCTGAGGATAGGATTAATATCAGAAGAAACGATATACTCTCCCTCACCCAGGCCAATGACAGCAGGGGGCCCTGTCTTGGCCACGACGATTTTGCCAGGATCAGCGGCTGAGATAGCGGCAATGGCAAAGGCTCCTTCAAGCTCACGGACAGCTGAGCGCAGAGCATGCTCTAAAGAGTCTCTAAAATGTTTTTCAATGAGGTGAGGGATAACTTCCGTGTCAGTTTCTGTCCGAAAGGTATGCCCCTCTTTTTTTAGCTTCTTTTTTAGAGAGAGATAATTTTCGATAATTCCATTGTGAACAACAACTGTGGAACCAGTGCAGTCACAATGAGGATGGGCATTTTCATCACTGGGACGGCCATGGGTTGCCCAGCGGGTGTGTCCTATCCCATAGGTTCCCTCAAGAGGAGAAGTCTTCAAACTTTCCTCTAGGACACAGATCTTTCCCTTGACCCGCCTTATCTTTACCTCATTTTTATCGACTACAGCAATGCCAGCTGAATCATAACCCCTGTATTCAAGTTTTTTTAAACCATCTATCAAGACTGGAACTACACTCTTGGGTCCCAGATAGCCAATAATTCCGCACACTATTTTTTCTTTATTCTTCTTTTAGCCCAATCAGGTTTTTCAATCTGCTTGGCCCGGCTGAAAGCTAGAGCGCCAGGGGATACGCTCTTGGTGATTGTCGATCCAGCGCCTATGTAAGACCCTTTTCCCACCCTGACAGGAGCTACAAGCTCTGTGCCTGAGCCGATAAAGGCCCCTCTCTCAATAAAAGTCTTGCTCTTCCGGATTCCATCGTAATTGCAGGTAATTGTCCCTGCTCCAATGTTGACTTCATCTTCAACCTCACTGTCTCCTAGATAGGTAAGATGGCCTGCTTTTGATCGCCTGCCAAAGATAGTGTTTTTCATTTCTACAAAATTTCCAACTTTGGAACCCGAACGGAGAACTGTTTTTGGTCTGAGATGGGCAAAAGGACCGACCTGAACACCATCCTCAATGATGCTCTTCTCAATCACTGTTGAACTCAGAATCCGGACATGATTTCCAACTCGGGAATCGATGAGATGAGCAAAGGGATAAAGCCGGCAATCGCTTCCAATCCGGGATTTTCCTTCAATAATCACAGAAGAATAAATGACTGTGTCCCTTCCTATCTCAACGTCGAGATCGATCCAGGTGGTATGGGGATCATAAACTGTTACTCCTTTCTCGGCGAGTTCTCGGATCTTTCTCTCCCGCAAAACATCTGTGGCTTTAGCCAATTCATAGCGGGTATTTATGGCTAAAAAATCTGAAGCATCCGTGGCCCTTTGAATGCCAATCTTCTTTCCCATTCTGGACATTATCTCGACTGCATCAGTGAGATAATACTCTCTCTTTTTATTTAAGTTAGAGATTTTGGGTAGAGCCTGGAGGAGGTCTTTGATCTTAAAAACATATACTCCTCCATTGACCTCTTTAATGGTCCGTTCCCTGAGAGAGGCATCTTTTTCCTCGACAATCTTCAAAGAGCCGTCTTTAGAGCGGATAATCCGGCCATATCCGCCAGGCTCTGGAAGCTCAGCACTCATCAATGTCAGCGAATTCCCTTCTCTCTGGTGTTGAGCCAATAAACTCTTCAGTGCCGAAGGCCTGATTAAGGGCAAATCAGCAGGGACGATAAGAAGATCTCTTTCCCTTTTTTCTTTAAGGATTTTTCTTGCAGCCATTACAGCATGAGCGGTTCCCAGCTGACGGATCTGGCAAATAAATTTAACATTTCCTGAAGGAACTTCTCTCCGGACCTCTTCTTTTTGATAGCCGATGACAATTGATACTTTCTCTGGTCTCAGGCTGAAAACAGCATCAGCAACCAGTCTGAGCATCGATTTGCCCAGGAGAGGATGAAGAATCTTTGCCTTTTCTGATTTGAATCTGGTTCCCTCGCCTGCAGCCAGAATGAGGGCTAGAAAGCTTTTTCTCATGTCATCCGTGTGATCAGCTTGAACTTCTTGTCTTCCCAGAGAAGCTTGAAGTCTGTTTCGTTCTGGACCAATATCCTGAAAAATTTATCAAGCTGAATGGCCTTTTTTAGATTTTCTAGACTCGCTTCTGGCTGCCCCATTAAACAATAAGTCTGGGCCAGGAGATAATAGACTTTGCCTTCCTGGGGATTCATCTTCAGGGCTTTCTCCAGCAATTTGAGAGCTTCCTCATATTCTCCGCTATTCATTTTATAGACACTGTACTGGAAGTAGTCATCAAATGTCCTTAGTGGAACTATTTCTTTCTTTTCTTTTTCCTGCTCCTCGGAAACTTCTAGATAGATTCGGGCACGGTCAACAAGTTCTCTCTCGGAAGAATGTTTCTCGATGAAAGTTTTCAACAACTCTGAGGCTTTCAAAAATTTTCCTTTGCGGAATTCCTTCATAGCCTCGCCGTAAGCGGAAAGTGCCTTCTGGTAATCGTCTTTTTTTGCTCTTTCTTCTCTCACTTTTATCTCCCTCAATTGTCGGCTCTAAGTTTTATCCATTTTAGCTCATAAATTTTTTTTTGACAAGAAAAAAGCCCTAATCCAAAATTCCCCCCTAGGAAAATAAAGATTGGGCCCGGCTAGTCCCTGCCTGTTCGAGACCTATTCATAAACCCAGGATTTTGGACTATCGAGCAAAAAATGAATCGCCTTCAAATGGAGATTATGACCGGCTTTATAAGCTTTGAAATGCCCAAGGAGGGGGTGGCCCAGAAGGGCAAGATCTCCAATGAAATCCAATATCTTGTGACGGACAAACTCGTCAGGAAAGCGGAGAGGCCCATTGATGACTTTCTCCTCATCAAGGACTATGGCATTCTCCAGCGAACCTCCAAGAGCTAATCCCTGGCTGCGTAAATGCTCCACATCTTTTAAGAATCCAAAAGTGCGAGCCGGGGCAATCTCTCTCGCAAAATTTCTCTGATTCAGAGACAGGCTCAACTCCTGTCTCCGGATAGCAGGGTGGCTGAATTCAATGGTATAGCTGATCTTGAAATCTGAATTCGGAAGAAAAGAAATACTGGCCTCCTTTTCCTCGAGAGTCAAGGGCTTCAAAATTCTGATCGATTTCTTCTTTAGAGGAAGAGGCTTAATTCCCGCCTTACGGATGGCTCGAACAAAGGGAGAAGCGCTTCCATCTAAAGCCGGAATTTCATTGCCTTCAAGCTCCACAACTAAACTATCGATGCCGAACATGTAAAGGGCAGCAAGCAAATGTTCAACTGTCTGGATTTTTAAATTCTCCTTAGTGAGGGAGGTTGAACTGCGGACTTCGATTTTTCTTGGATCAAGATCTACTTCCTGATTGCCCAGATCCAGCCGCCGAAAAGCCATTTTCCCCGAAGATGAAGATTTCAAGCGCAGGAGCACATTCTTTCCGGAATGAATCCCGATCCCGGTAAGGACTATTTCTTTGCGGAGAGTTCTTTTTTCAAGCATGGCGAAATTATATCTTGCGAAATCTTAATCCGTCAAATGGATGTATTTGGAGTATTTGGGGTCAGACTTTTATAAATTTTATTATTTGCTGATAAGAAGGATTTCGGGGTCAGGCTTTATCATCAAAGATACTCACTCAACAAAGGCTTGAAGAATGGGTTTCCCCTATGGCAAAGCCTGACCCCAAGCCCGATTGTATCTCAGCAAATAATAAAATTTATAAAAGTCTGACCCCGAAAAACATGCAAATAAGAGAGCATTTATGGTAAAATTCAAAAAATGAAATCTCAACTGGAAGATATCCTCAAGAAAGTCTCAGAGGGAAAACTTTCCCCGGAGGATGCCCTTGAGAAGCTACGGGATTATCCCTATCAGGACCTTGGCTTCGCCAAAATCGATCACCACCGCGAGCTGAGAAAAGGCTTGCCCGAGATAATCTTTGGCCTGGGAAAAACAGAGGACCAGATCTTTAAGATTGCCCGAGAAATCCTCAAGAAAGGGGCAAATCTTTTAATCACCAAGGTTGAGTCCCACGTTTATGAGAAAATAAAGAAAAAAATACCCAAAATCCAATACAATCGTTTGGCTCAAGCGATCTATCTCAAGCAGAAAAGGCCAACACTGGGCAAGGGAAAAATTGTCATCATGACAGCAGGGACTTCGGATATTCCTGTCGCTGAAGAAGCTCTTGTCACCTGTGACATGCTGGGAAATGAGGTTGAGAGAATATACGATGTCGGAGTAGCCGGGCTCCACCGGCTCTTCGGGGAGTATGAGAAAATAAAAAGTGCCCGGGTGATTATCACTGTAGCAGGTATGGAAGGGGCTCTGCCAAGTGTTGTGGCAGGGCTTGTCTCAGTCCCGATTATTGCTGTCCCGACAAGTATCGGCTATGGAGCAAGCTTTCAAGGACTAGCAGCGCTTCTGGCCATGCTCAATTCCTGCCCTGGAGGAGTGGCAGTGGTCAATATTGACAACGGTTTTGGAGCTGCCTACCTGGCCAGCCTGATCAATCATCTTTAATCTAGAATTTTCTATTCTTGAACTCATCATGGAATTTGGAATGTTTACAACCCTTGACAAAAATCGAGAATTATGTTCTTTTAAGGTAGGATAAAAATCTTGCTCGACTATGGGGACGAAAACTAATTACATAGGGGCGAAAATCTTTTTAAATCTTACTTAATTAAATAAGGGAGGAGGACATGAGTTTAAAAAAGTTAGGGATTTTTTTCTTTTTTCTCTTCGTTTTTACATCTTTCGCCGCAAGCCAGGATACTCTCCAGACTGGAAATATTGCCGGAACAGTCACTGACACAGAAGGAAATGCTCTCCCCGGGGTCGCTGTTACTCTAAAAAGCACAGCTCTGATCAGAGGAACTCAATTGACAACAACCACTCCTACTGGTACATACAGATTTATCTTCCTGCCGGTGGGTACTTATGAAGTGACATTTGAAATGCCTGGATTCAAGACATTGGTCATCAAGGATGTCAAGATTTCTATCAGAAAAACAACAACTGTTAATGCGACCCTTGAAGTCTCGACAATCGCGGAAACTATCACCGTAACCGGACAAGCTCCTGTGGTTGATACAAAATCGACAACGATTGCCACCAACTTCACCCTGGATATGCTGCAGAAAATTCCCAGTGCTCGTGATCCCTGGGTCATTCTGGAGATGACTCCTGGGATGGTCATGGACCGCCAAAATGTGGGAGGCAGCCAGAGCGGCCAGCAGAGCAGTGCTTATGCCCATGGCACGATAAGGAGCCAAACCTCCTACAATATTGACGGAGTGAACATGACAGATACAGCAGCGAATGGGGCCTCGGCTATGTACTATGATTTTGACTCTTTTGAAGAGATTCAGGTCGAAACAGGGGCTCATGCCGCAGATATTCAGACCGGCGGCATTGTCCTTAATATGATCACAAAATCCGGAGGAAATAAGTTTACCATTGGACTCAGCACCTATGGAGAACAGGACAAGCTGTGGGGGATGAAACTCCAATCCAACAATATCCCTAAAGATGATCCGAAATACGCCAGTGTCGGAAGCGGCAATCCCCTGGATTATTTTTATGAATATGGCGGGGATGTCGGAGGGCCAATTCTGCGGGACAAGCTCTGGTTTTACGGCGCTTTCCGCAGGACAGCCATCAATACTTATGTTATTGGCTATATGCTTAATAACGTTCCCCAAACCGATTACACTCTCCTGACTCACGCCACATTCAAGCTGACTTACCAACTTTCAAGTAACAATAAGCTTATGGGCTGGTTCAATTTTGATGATAAAAAGAAACCCCATCGAGCTGCAGGCCCCAGACGACCGCCAGAGACAACCTACTATCAGAACTCACCCTCCTATTTTTATCATCTCGAGGATACCTGGACGCTAAGTCCAAACCTTTTGCTAAATTTCAAGCTTGGCATTAATGATATGTGGTATCAAGTTGGACCCCAGTCGACAGTGGATATGAATAAACCTGCCTTGCTCATCTATTACTCGCAGCCCTATCGAAGTATGTATATGGATGCTTACTATCAATACACCTGGTATTACTCTGACCGGTACCAGTTCAATGCCTTTGCCGATTATTTCAAGGACGATTTTCTGGGTGGAAACCACGAGCTCAAGGTTGGCTTTGAATACCAGAATTCCCCCTTCCATACCACCCGCAAACACCCGGGTAACATCACTCTTTATTTCGATTATTACGATTACGTCAACAAAAAACCTTATGGCCCCTATCGGGTCTGGACATTCAGGGAAGAGAAGTGGAACCAGACAAATGTCATCTATTCGGCCTATTTTCAGGATACATTTACTTTAAAAAAACGCCTGACACTGAGTGTTGGATTGAGACTCGACAGCACCCATATGCATGTCAACGAGACAGAAGTTCCATCCAACCCCTGGGTTGAATATTATGCCCAGAGAATGGGAAAGCCGCAGACTGTCCAAGCTCCGGCCAAGAAGAATGTTATCTCCTGGAATATTCTCTCTCCAAGATTGGGGATCATCTTCGACCTCCTCAATGATGGCAACAATATCTTAAAAGCGAATTACTCCCGCTATTCTTACCAGATGAGCTATGGTCCTGT
>CAZPAX010000061.1:0-12570 GCA_964584535.1 uncultured Eubacteriales bacterium | reverse complement strand
AATAATATAGGATATTTCCAAATGGATATAGAAAAATTCAAGAATAGTCCAACAGGACGACTCATTAAGACTCCTACAAATTATTGGGCTTTTGTCCCCAATCCTTTGCCTCCAGCCGGTCTGGACAAGTTTTCAGCTGAGTTTGTTAGAATTTTGTCTGAGGCGGAGCGAGGTATTGGTGTCCTCAGGTCTTTAAGTAAACTTATTCCCAATCCAAATTTACTGGTGGCTCCGTATGTTAGAAAGGAAGCAGTCCAAAGTTCAAAAATTGAAGGTACCCAAGCTTCGCTCTCCGATATTTTTTATTACGAAGCTTCAAAGGAAAAACCGAAACACGCAGATGTCCTGGAGGTCTTGAACTACGTGAGAGCTATAAATTATGGGCTTTTCAGACTCAATGAGTTGCCACTCAGTTTGAGATTGGTCAAGGAAATTCACTTGAAACTCATGGAAGGTGTCAGGGGAGAAAAAATGAAACCAGGTGAATTTCGGACTACTCAGAACTGGATCGGACCTTCTGGATGTTCTCTTACCGATGCAACGTATGTACCACCACCAATTCCAGAAATGAACGAAGCACTTGACCAGTGGGAAAAGTTTCTTCGTGCTGAAGACTCTGTTGCTCCTCTTATCAAATGTGCTTTAATGCACTACCAGTTTGAAGCGATTCATCCATTTCTTGACGGCAATGGGAGGGTTGGGCGACTTTTAATTACTTTTTATCTTTATGAAAGGGGCTATCTTGAGCACCCAATTCTTTACCTCAGTGATTTCTTTGAAAGACACAGGAATGAGTACTACGACCTTCTTCTTGGAGTTAGTCAGAATGGTAATTGGGACGGATGGCTAAAATATTTCATCCGTGGGGTTGCAGAACAATCAAAAGTTGCTGAAGAGACTGGACATAAAATTCTGGATTTACAAAAGAAATATCGTCAACAGCTTCAGAAAGAGTCGGTCTCTAACCCAGTCCTTCTGTTATTGGACATGCTATTTTTGAATCCATTTGTTAGCATGCCGGGGATAAGTGATTACTTGAAAATAACCTGGCCCACTGCTAAAGCTTCAGTGGAGCGTCTTGTTAAACTGGGAATACTTAAAGAAGTGTCTGGTCGCAAGCGCAGCCGAATCTATTGTGCTGAAGAACTTCTTAATATTCTTGCTGAAGGATAATTAACAATCCCGGAATAGATAATGAAACAATTAAACAAAACTATCGCCTATATGTCTTATTGCATTAAAAATGAAGATATTTTAGATTGATGTCGAGGGGGAAGAGGTTGCGGTTCAAACAGGAGGCATAAAAGCCACTGCCGAGATAAAATTTACCTTTTAAGGCAAGCCTCCTTTCCGGACTCACTTGCCAATTCTGGTCAGAAGCTCTTTCTTCTTGATCCAAACTTCATAAGAAATTGGTTTTCGGCGGCGCTAGCTGTCCGCAAAGCGATCCAAGGCATCAAAAGTTCCTAAAATCACCCAGACTTCTCCTCCCGATCAAAGAGAAGATCATGAAAAATATTCACTGCCTGTTTCGGCTGCCATCAGGACTTTCTTCGAAGCGATTTGAGGCGGAGAAGGTTTGTCGGCAATGAAGCAGAGTTTCACAGTTTTTACTTGAAGAAGATCACCAAATGTGGTGTTATCGCAGGAATCCTCATCGGGACAGCAACTGAAATTGCTTGGTATTCTGTGCCTGAGCTAAAAGCGATTATCTCGGAATGGGCACCAGCATCTATCCTTTCGTTTATAGCGGTTATCGTAGCGAGTATTCTCACTTCTATGCCTGAAGATGCAGCGGAAATGCTCGAAATCATGAAAGGCCCTCGCTGATTTTTGAGAATTTTTCTACGAGCGATAATCAGAGAATCAATCTCTGAGGGTCACATTTTTGGCGTAATATTCTCAGCTCCTCAGAAGAAGGAGGCAGCACTTCTTCTGCCCTTGAAATATCGACTTCAAATTCCATATTCTCCAAGATTTGTTTTGGCGAAATTCCTGGATAATATCCAGCCAGATACATTTCCCTTGTTTTTTCGTCAAAGCGCATGAGTGCCATATTGGTAATAACAGCTGACGGGCCCCCGCCTGGAAGACCTGCTTTTTCTCGTCCCTCTGGCCCGTCAAGCCAACCTGGACTGGTCAGATAGTCTAGTTTCTTAACAAATTTTCTTTTTTCATGCTGAATAAAGATGATGCCTCTGCTGACAAAGGAGGCCACATCGCAGGCACCACCGCTTCCAGAGAAACGGACAAGAGGTTTAAAATAATCTCCAATCACAGTTGAATTAAGGTTCCCAAATTTGTCAATCTGAGCTGCCCCTAGAATCCCCACTGTAGCAGGGCCGCTAAATCTATTTTGCATTGTCGCAAAAGCTTCAGCAAGCCCACCATTTACTGAAGTCCAGAACATGACTCTGGGGTCTCCTACGGCAAGAGGAACTTCTTCCAGGAGTGAATCAATTGCTCCGGTTTCAAAAAATATCACACTGTTGGGGGCACTGATTTGTTTTGCCGCCATGGCTGCAAGCAGAGAAATACCAGTCCCGCATAAGACAATGTCCCCATCTTTGATTTCTCTTGCCGCTGCAATGGCCATGATTTCTCTTGATTTGTATTCCAGCATTGGCTTATTCTCCTATCTTCTATCCAGATTTGCAGCATATCCTGTCCTTGGATCAGCTTTTATCATTCGAATTCTGTCCATACCTAAAAGGCTCAGCAACTCCTGATGATCATTGACGTTATAAATAAATTTTTCGAGATAGCTCCGAAAAAGCTCTGGGCTCTGAGCATATTTCGCATATTCCTTGAGATAGAGAGGATCATAATCATAATATCTGTAACAGGCAGTTGGATAAGCCCCATAAGGAACGTGAACGACTGCATCGACACTAAAAAAAGGTATCTGATTCTGATCAGGATCCTTCCGGGATTCATCGGGCTCAATGAGCTCTTCACAAGTAATGATCAGATTTCTGGCTGATTTTGCCTGCTCTACATCTGCAAAGGTAAGCCCTTTTATCATTGCTGTCCCCTCTCTATCTGCCCTCTGAACATGAATGATAGTCACATCAGTATTTATTGCAGGAACCAGAACTACTCGCGGCACATCAACCCAGGAACCAAAAGGATTATCCATTATGACCAATTTCTTTTTTGGAATTCTTGGATTGTTTTTTCGCATCTCTTCTGAAAATCCCCAAACGTCAATGATACTTGTCCCTAAAGAAGACCTCGTTGGCAAAAAAGGAACTCCCATGGCCCCAGCAAGAAATCTTAAAGTCATCTGGTAATTGGTATAGTCTTCAACAATGATCTTCCCTTCTTGAACAGCCCTTCTGAAACAAATACAAGTTGGAGCAAATCTTCCATTGCCGCTGTAAGCTATCTCAAGCCTTTGAATACAGCCTGCTCCAATAAGCTCGTCAACTCCCTGGCCATTCGAGTGAGCATAGAGATGAAGATTCTTGATGCCTTGGCGGATAATCTCATGGACTGCAGCCATGGGATTCCTGTTAAGGGTAAATCCTCCAATAGAGATATGACAGCCATTGGTCACATATCTCTTTATGGCCTCTTTTAGGCTCATAACTTTGTTATTTCTTGAAATATTCATAGACTTCTCTCCTGGATTAGAGATTGATAAGATATTTGATTAGCAAGTTCTGATCTTTTTTGCCAAATTTACGTTCAGTTATGTTACTAGAAATATTTGATACCTTCAATAATTTGGCTTAATAGAGCGAAAAAACTTGAATAAATTAAGTATTTTTAATGGAAGAAATTGGTTTTTGGCGGCCCTGGCTGATGAGGCATTTTCGCTCCAAGGAGGCGGACGGATCATATACTTGCCCACGCAATCCGCCTCCCTCTTGGTTTAGGCCCAGACCCGACTGTCAACATTGAAGCCGGAATGAGGCCACCCCGCCATCTTCTCCACTAACGCCTGAGAGATTAGCTCTTCCCCCATTAATGCCAGTGGAGGACTGGACTTCTTCCTCAAAGAGAATATCGCCCTGAATGTGAATGTCAGGTACTCTTCAGGCGAGGCAAAGATTGATGTGGAAGGAGAAGAGGTTGCAGTTCAAACAGGAGGCATAAAAGCTACAGCAGGAATAAAATTCGCCTTCTAGCTCAACTCATTTTCTAGGCTCACTCGCCAATTCTGGTGAGGAGTCCTTTTTTCTTCTAATAGCTGAGTTCTCCCCCCAGTATGTCTTCGCCCTGCTTCTTCAGCTTGAGAACATCGCCTGCAAGAATGCCGTTATATTTCCCATTATCGATGACAAGCTTGCCATTGATAATCTGGTATTTCACGCCTTGGCAGTATTGCGATGGATTCGAAACTGTGGCTTTGATCTTTATATTGTAAAGGTCGATCACATTGATGTCCGCCTTATAGCCTTCCTTTATCCAACCTCTATCCGTAAATCCCATGACCTCTGCTGGCAAAGAAGTCTGCGACCGGATGACGTGTTCGACTGAGACCACCTTTCTTTCAAGCGCGTATTTTTTGATCTTGTGGAGGAATGTCGTGTAGCTCCGGAGATGGACTGAACCGAAAGGACCATTCAATCCGTAGGACGGTGCGTCCCCGTCGCTACCGGTCCCGATATAATCCTTCTTCATGAAATACTCAATGTCATCGCCCGACATCTGCATGGGGACGATTTGAGTGCCCATCAAACCGAGTTCGATGGCCATATCTTCAATACTCTTGCCTCTCTTTTCCGCAATCTCCTTTAGCGATTTCCCTTCAAGATCTTTTTCAACGCAGATCTCGATAATGATATTTTCGGGGCCCACTTCATCGATCTCTTTCTTCATTCCGGTGCAAATCTTTTTCCTTTCCTCCGGATCCTGAAGCCTTCTCCAGAAATCCATCCTCTGCCTCGTATTTGTTACTTCGACGGGCCGGAAAGCAAATAAGTCCACAACGCCCATTCTTAAATATTCAGGAGAAAACATGGATTGGGCCACCAGGCTGACCAATCTTTTCCGTGGCAGCCCAGCTAGGAACTGCTTGTGCTTTTCCGAAAGGGGATGGTAAGGAGTGACTTTTTCGTAAAGGGCAATGAGTTCATCATCACGGAGATGCTCATAAATGCCCAATAGATCTTCCTTTCCGATTGTATCCGGTCTTTCCCCGAACCAGACTTTTTCCGGGATGAGGTCCTTATCCGGTCCTTTCCCAGCAAACTCATAGGGATACTGATCGCCTGTTATCTTAAGTCCCTTGGCCCGGGCTTCTTCGATCAATGTACAGGCCTGCCTGGAAAGTCCCCAGTTCTTCTTTGGATAAGCTTTAAGATGGGAAAGATGGACACGCGCTCCTGAACGCTCGGCAATATCGATGGCCTCTTTGATCGCTGCGATAAGGTTCTCCTTCTCTTTGCGCATATGGGTATGGTAAACTCCGCCGTAAGGCGCAACAACTTTCACCAGTTCGACGACTTCATCAGTGCCGGCATAGCTCCCTGGGACATAGTCAAGGCCGGAAGATATACCGAAAACTCCCTGCTCCATAGCCTCCTTGACTAGAGCTTTCATCTTTTCAAGCTCTTCCGGCGTCAATTTCCTGTTGTCCTCGCCAACCACGATTCTTCGCACTCCGCCCTGTCCGATGAGCATAGCCATGTTCGGCCCAATGCCTTCCTCAGAGAGTCTATTCATCTGGTCTTCTGGTTTCTCATAGATTATCCAGGGCAAGTAGCCACACTGGCCCACAATTACAGTCGTAGTTCCCTGAGTCAGAAAATTCAAGCAGGCTCTGTTTTCAGGCATATCCATCCCGACTTCGACGTGAGTGTGGAGGTCGATGAAACCCGGCGTCACATATAATCCATTGGCATCAATAACTCTGGCTGCTCGGCCTTTTATAGAGCTGGCTATTTTAACGATTTCGCAGTCTTTAATGGCCACATCTGCCCTGAAAGCCGGTTTTAACGAACCCTCGAAGATCTTCCCGTTTTTTATCAAAAGGTCGTAAGCAGATTGGTCGTTGTCGAGGGCAAAGATGGGTCGAAAGATGAAGAGGATTAGGATTAATCCTAAAATAGCAAAGAAATCTATCCTTTTTTTCATGACGCCTCCTTCTTCATTTTTTTGATAAACGACTTGCCTTCCAGGATGCAATATCAATTTCTTTTTGCGCACAGTACCATAATGTGCATTCTTTTAAACATTTGCCCTTTGTCCTATGATTGGACATGCTAAATCATGAAAGACGCAAGTGTCAAGCCAGCAGGAGAAAGGAGATTTCTAGCTCTTAGACCGCCGAACCGCGCCTCCCAAGCTTGGCTTAAGATCCCTTTTTGGTATGATTTATAATCTTTCAAGATGGTTGGGGGCAAAACCACTAAGGTACAATGGTAGTCCATTAGATAAATAGCAGAAGCTGTGGCAACTCTCGACGAGGATTTGATAGAATAATGGGAAAGATGATAAAGAGCGATATCCTCAGGGCGATTCTTTAGAGAGTCGGCAATTTCCTTTGTGAATTCTTTGAATTATGAGAAAATATAGAAAATCTCTCGTTAATATACAAGAAGTTTAAAACTTCTCTACCTTGAAAAAAGCTAGTTTTGTATATATATTAAGCTGAGAAAGATAATGATATGAAGAATTGCTCGTTTTGTTCTCCATAAAAGGCATAGGAAATGGGGAAATCAATTTCAATATCTTGGACTGCCAAGCCAGAAATAAGTGAGAAATTTGATATGGATTCTTATATGGTTTTATATTGCGGAGATACCATGGATCTTCTGAAGCAAATTCCTAATGAGAGTGTACGTTTAGTTATAACATCCCCTCCATATAATATAGGCAAGCCTTATGAGCAAAAACTTAATCTTCAAGAATATGTTAAGCAACAGGAGTTAGTAATTAGGGATTCAGTCAGAATCACCAAGAATGATGGAAGTATATGTTGGCAAGTAGGGAATTATGTTGAGAATAGTGCAATTATTCCCCTCGATGTGCTTCTTTATCCAGTTTTTAAGAAATTCAAGCTAAAATTAAGGAACAGGATAGTATGGTATTTTGGTCACGGCTTGCATGCTAAGAAAAGGTTTTCAGGAAGATATGAGGTAATTCTATGGTTTACGAAATCTGAAAACTATATCTTTAATTTAGATGCGGTAAGAGTACCTCAAAAGTATCCAAATAAAAAATACTTCAAAGGACCTAAAAGAGGAGAAATGTCATGTCATCCTCTAGGTAAGAATCCCACAGATATCTGGGAAATTCCAAACGTAAAATCAAATCATCCTGAGAAAACAATACATCCTTGTCAATTCCCAGTGGAATTGGTTGAAAGACTCGTCCTCGCACTTACAAATCCTGGAGATTGGGTTGTTGATCCTTTTGTTGGGGTAGGTTCGACTGCGATAGCCGCTATCTTACATGGCAGAAGGGCCGCTGGTGCAGATATTGTTGAAGAATACATAAAAATCGCAGGGGAAAGAGTTCGCTTGTTGTTCAGAGGAAAATTAAAACTCAGACCCCTAGGCAAACCTGTCTATGCTCCCCCTCATCTTAGGATGCAAAATAACACTAGTTTATTTGAACATACAAAAAAAGACTAAGATGAATAAAGTATTTGAATACTCTCATCTTGGAGGTTTGGAGATATTGAAATTGCGGTACCCTCATATAGAAAAAGAAATAGATCTGATTATAAGCTCTATTAAAATCACTACTAAAACTAAAGTAAGCAAGGAAAAGACAATGAAAGGGAGATTACTTTATTCTCCAAAAGAAATGAACAAAGCTTTTAAGAAAGAGTTTTATAAGAGAAATTATAAAGAGCTTAAGGATTTCTACGATATAGATGCCTATGACAAGACGTATAAAATAAAAGCATTCAAGCAAATAAATTTTTTGAAGGAGCTGGTTTTAGTAGAAGTCCAGTTCGGCAAATATGCTTTTATGTTTTATGATCTTGCTAAATTTCAGTATTTTTATAATAAAAATCAGGCAGATGTGGGGGTTGAGATCGTCCCTTGCTATTATCTACATAAAGAAATGTCCACAGGAGTCTCTTATGGAGAACAATTAGTATACGATATTGAGAGGTTACAAAGAAATTTTCCCAGCGTTCCTATTAAGGTTATATTTATAAATGTATGATAATAAAAAAAGGACGACCTATTGTTTGTGGCCTCGAAACTTCCACTAGCACATGTCAAAATTGCCCACTGTGACCAAATGCAAACAGTTTTGCACATAGTCTCACTATATGCAAATTAGGTCATTAATGAAAAATATCGCCCTGAACCTGAATGTCAGGTACTCTTCAGGCGAGGCAAAGATTGATGTGGAAAGAGAAGAGGTTGCGGTCCAAACAGGAGGCATAAAAGCTACAGCAGGAATAAAATTCGCCTTCTAGGCTCAACTCATTTTCTAGGCTCACTCGCCAATTCTGGTCAGGAGCCCTTTTTTCTTTACAGTTCGAAGTAAACGCTGAAAAAGTGAAAAGGCGATAAGGATATAAAGGGCATTCAGGCCAAAAGACAAGAAGAGTTCCCTGAGAGGCATAGCGCCAGTCGAGATAGTATTCCTCATCCCTTCAAAAACATAGGAGGCTGGCACATAGCTGGCTGCGGTTTGAAGAAAAGAAGGAAGGACAGAGACAGGATAGAAGACTGCTGAGACAGGCTGAAAAAGAAAAGTTATACCCCAGGCGAGAATTTCTGCTTGCTGGCCAAACCTCAGAATTAGGGAAGTAGTGACGATCCCGATAGCCCAGCCCATGATAACAAGGTTAAGGATAAATGGGATAAGGAGCATCCCGATTAGGAAAATGTTGAAAGAATAAAAAACCCAGGCTAAAAGAGACATGACAGAGGCAGCAATAATAATCTTCACAGCACTGACCAGCATCAGAGAAACAATATACTCTCCGGGCTTCATGGGGCTGGCAAAAAGGTTCAGGAGATTTCTGGCCCAGACATCCTCAAGAAATGAAACTGAAATCCCCTGCTGAGAGCGGAAGAGGATATCCCAGAGGATCAAAGCTCCCAGGAAAAAAGCGACAAAATTGGGAAGGTCCTTTTTATACTGAACAAGATAGAGGCTGATAAATCCCCAGAGGAGAAGGTCTAAGAATGGCCAATAGAAGATTTCCATCAGTCGGGGCAGGCTTCGCTTGTAGAGATAAATGTGCCTCAAGAAAAGGGCAAAGATTCTCTGGGCTTTCATCCCTTCTCCTCTCTTGTCACTTTGAGAAAGACGTCCTCAAGGTCTGTACCCTCGAAGCTTCTGACAACATCAGCTGGCTTCCCTGAGGCAATAATCCTACCTTTATGGAGGAAGATAATCCTGTCGGACATTTCCTCCATCTCTCTCATGTTATGGGAAGTATAGAGGATAGAGATTTTCTTTTCTTTTTTTATTCTCTTCAGAAGTGTTCTTGTCTTCTCAGCAATGTCAGGATCAAGACTTGATGTTGGCTCATCAAGAAAGAGAATTTTTGGATCGTTGATTAGAGCTTTGGCCAGGTTCAATCTTGTTAGCTGGCCAGAGGAAAGGTGCCGGACCTGCTTATCCCCTATCTCTTCCATCTCAAAAGTCTGGAGAAGTTCTCTAATTTTCTCTTCTCTTCCTTTGACATTGTATAGCCGAGCGAAGACTTTCAGGCTTTCTCTGACCGTTAGCGAATAGGGCATGGAGACATAGGTTGATGAAAAATTGACATCCCTGAGAATTCTCTCCCACTGGCCTTTAAGTTCGAGCCCAAAAATTCTTATTTTCCCTGCAGAAGGTGTGGTCAGACCGAGGAGCATGTGGAGAATGGTTGTTTTCCCTGCTCCGTTAGGACCAAGAAGCCCCAAGATCTCTCCCTGAGTAAGATGGAAGGAAACATCATCCACAGCTCTCAGAGACCCAAAGAGCTTGGTCAATCCTCTGACTTCAACAACTTTTTCGATCATCAGAAAATATAAGCGATTTTCAAAAATAGGGTATGGCCCTGAGTTCCTTTAACTCCAAAGCGGGCTGTTCCTTTCTGATAGGCAAGCTGGATCAAACCGAAGGGAGGCTGAAAACGGTAGACAAAAAGGACCTGAATATTTTTCTTGTCTATGGCAGAATTGATCTGATAGAAGACTTTCAGAAAAAGGTCTTTGGTGAAATAGTTTGTTGCCCTCAGGACATGGATCCAGGTGCTCTCTTTCTCTGGATCGGGCTCAAAACTGAGCCGGGTCAGGCCATATTCAAAGGAGAAATCTTCGGTAATTTTGTAATTCAGGTTTCCCTCAAAAAGGCGAAAGTCTAGGTCAAAATTTCGGCCAAATCCATAGGAAAGCCTGGCTGACTGCCATTCTCTGGTATTATAACCGAGTTCCAATTCTGTCTGGTTGTTCCTGAATTTCTTTTCAAAAAGCTTATATTCCTGGGTGTGCTTGGCCTCAATGGAAAATTTATTCTTCAAGTCAATTTCCAGTTCTTCATCGATTTGCCAGCTGCGCAGAGTATTGTCCATTCCCCAGTAAATATTGTAGTTAGAGTTGTATTTGACCCGCTCCAGGCCCCATTTTTTCAGCCAGAAAGTCTTTTCTATGGCTGAATCCAATTCGCGACGGTTGTCATCCCTGATAAATCCGACCTGATTGGCATTGTCACCAAAATATTTTCCAAGATGAGTGTAACGGAGATGAATGTGGAAAGTGGCAGAATCATATGAAGGCCGGAGGAAAAAGGCAAGATTGTCCTTGTTGTAATCGCCGTAACTTGCAGCCAGTTGCCCGGTGAATTTAAAAGTATCGGTGAAGTAGAGAGAAGTGTCGAAGCCGGCTGTGCCTTTATTTTTTCCGTCAACAAGCTTGTTGGCAGCCAGAAACCCGATTGTCGAGGATTTCAGGACATCGCCCTTGAGGCGGAAAACTGTAAAATTGGCTGAATCAAGGCCAAGAGTTTCATCTTTTTTTGTTTGAGCACTCAATCCTGAAAACTCGAAAGGCCCGGATTTCCCATAGAGTTTGAGCCCTCCATAAATGTCAGCAATTCTCCTTGAATAGAAGAGGGTGATCCGCTGGCTATAAATCTCTGATCCCTCCAGGAAGAAATTTCTCTTCTCAGACAAATTGAGCTCAAAACGGGTCAGGTTGATCTGTTCCTGATCAGCCTCGACTGTGGCAAAATCAGGATTGACGGACAAATTGCCTGAGACCATCTGGGAAAAAGCATAGCGGGCATCAAGCCCTGCTTCAATTTCTGATTGCTTTCCTTCTTCAACCTTAGAAATGAGATGAGGGATGATCTGGTATTTTTTCTGGGCTTGCGCAAGTTCTAATCCTTTGAGCACCCCAAACTGAGAAACTTTCTGGGGAGATTCTAGAGGTCCTGTCCAGTAATCATTCTCAAGAATGCGGGGCAAAAATCGACCCAAGCTCAGGCCCCAGGTTCTCGCTTCGCCTGGTTTGTACTTCAAACAACTGAGGTCAATGGCAATCTCTGCACTCCAGCCAAAAGGAGTCTTTGCAGCCGCAGAACGCCAGATCCCATCCCAGGTTGAATCAGTATGAAGGCCATTCTCACTAATCCTTCCGTCACGCTGGGTGCCGAGGAGATTGGTGAAAAAGAAATAACAATTTCTTTTATCATGGAAAGTGTCAAGGCCGACACCCACAGAATCGTCTTCCTCTAAATTTGCATCTCTCTTAGTCAACCTGGCTATAATTTTTTCTGGCTCGCTGTCAAAACAGAGAAATCCGACATAGAGGAATTTCTGATCATAGAGGATCTTGGCAATTGTCTTTTGCGAGGCTGGTTTTCCTCTTTGAGGCTCAAACTGAATGAAATCCGCTAGCTCCTCAGCCTTTTCCCAGGCGGATTCCTCAAGGCGACCGTCAATAGCAATTTGTTCCTCTATTTTGAGCGCCCGAGCCTCCTTTATTTCTGCCTGTCCGGAAAAGAGAAAAGAGGATAAAAAATAAAATAAAACAATGCAAAGCGTTTTTTTCATTTAGGCAGATATAGCACACCTTTACCCCAGAAGCAACGAAATTTACTGCAGAAAATTGAGGGAAAAGCTATAAAATCCTATTTTTCTAAGAGCTCTTCAACCTCTTCTTCACCCTTCTTCAGCTCTTTTTTCTGTTCCTCATCTTCTCTTAACAACAACGCCTCGAATTCTCCCATGTGTGTTTTTTCTTCTTTGGCGATGTCAAGAAGAACCTTTTTGACATCCTCGTTTTCTGTCAAGGCCGCCATCTGCTCGTAAAAGCTTATAGCATCGAGCTCAGCGATCATCCCGGCTCTGAGGATTTCCCTGTCCAGGTCTTCCTTATTGACTTTGGAAAAATCGACTGGCAGCTGGGATAACATGTTTTTCCTCCTTGAATTAAATTCCACTATTATTATCTGAATTATCTATTATATCAATTAAGATTCAAAAATCTACCTGGATTGGGCATCAGTAATTAGCAAAACGTTGGGGGGTGAAGGCAATAATTCTTGTGATATCCCATATTGGGCGGGATGGATGCCGCCCTGAAGCCCCCGTAGCGGAGAGAGGCCCCACTGCCTTGGAGGGGACTCTGAGTCCCCTTCCAACGCTCGAAGACTCGC
>CAZPAX010000060.1:0-12706 GCA_964584535.1 uncultured Eubacteriales bacterium | reverse complement strand
ATTATAATAGGGCAGAAGAAGACAAGAGGCTCGCGGAAATGCAAATATTTCCGGCTTTATTTTTATTATATTTTCTTCCCTTTGCTTTATCCTTTCTTCTTCGCTTCCCAGAAGGGACAAATACAAAAGATAGCTAAAAGAGGAGTTTTTCTGTCTTAACTAGAACCCGGAGGATATGAACTTCTTCTGAAGATTACGGATAAAAAGAGCGACCAGGTCCGAGAAGAAAGAGTGAAAGTAATTATTGAAGAAGGAGATTCGTCTCCCTGAAAATCACTTTTTCTGTTTTTGGACTTGATTCTGATTTTGAGTACATCTTTTTATTTTTATGGAGAAAAAAGATGGTTAAAAATAGGACATGGATAATTTTATCCTTTTTCATTTTCTTTATTGTACCTGGTTTTTCTCTTCAAACAGCAAAAGAAAAGCAAACAAAGCCAAGGCCTATAGAAATAGCTGATATTTTAGCCTGGAAGCATATTGACTCTTTAGCTTTCTCTGATGATGGCCAGTGGTTTGCCTATTCTGTCACCTCAAGAAAGGGATTTAGGCAGATGGTGATTAGGAAGATAAAGGAAAAAAAAGAATACAGATTTCCTACAGACGCTTCAGGACTCAGCTTTTCTGGGGATTCGAGATGGGTGGCTTTCACCATTCGTCCAGAGGAAAAGGAAACCAAAAGGCTCTTGAAGGAGAAGAAAAAAGCCTACAATAAAGTTGGCCTGGTGAATCTGGCCAGCGGAGAAAAAATTGAATTTGAAAAAATTCAGAGATTTTCATTCTCTGGAGAGAAATCAACCTATCTTGCCCTCTATTGCTATCCTCCTCAAACTCAAGAAAAAGAGGAGAAAACGTCCAAAGGTTCAAGCTTGATTCTGCATGAGCTCGAAACCTCGAAAGAATTGAGCATCGGCAATGTCTCTGAGTTCGGTTTTGATAAGTCAGGTTGCTGGTTAGCCTGGATTGTGGATGCCTGGGAACAGAGCGGAAATGGAGTCCAGCTGCGGAACATGGAGACAGGCCAAATCTTGCCTCTCGAAAGCGATAAAGCTTATTATGAGAGACTCTCCTGGACTGAGAAAGGTGATGGCTTAACTGTTTTAAAGGGAAAAGAGGATAAGGACTATGAGGGCCGCCTCTACAGTGTGATTGGATTTAGAAACTTTTCCAATGGATATCCTCAAAAGATCGAATACGAGCCTCTTAAGGATAAAAATTTTCCAGAAGGAATGACCATCAGCCCCGAGAGAAAGCCTGAGCTGACCGAAGATTTGAGTGGAATTCTTTTTGGTATTCATAAAGTGAAGAAGAAAGATGAAAGCGAGGCTCAATCAAAAGTGAGTGAAGAGGAAAGCGAGGAGCTTCCAGATCTTGTTCTCTGGCACTGGCTGGATAAGCGCATGCAATCCCAACAGCAGGTTGAAGAAAAAAAGGATAAGGAAGATAGCTATCTCTGCGTTTTTTGGGCTAAAGAAAAAAATTTTGTCAGGCTGACAGACGAGGAAGTGAAGGAAGTCATACCTGCTCCGAAACAACGCTGGGCCATAGGATTTGATGAGAGAGAATACGAGTACTTGAATAATTTAACCGGCCTTGTTTTTAAGGATGTCTATGCGATTGACATGCGGACTGGAGCCCGGCGCTTAGCCTTAAAAAAATATCAAATTTTCAGCAGGCCCCGCTGGTATTACAGTTTTTCTCCTGACGGCCTCTATTTTCTCTATTACAGGGATGGCCATTTTTTCACTTATGATCTTGCGTCCGGCCGAGAATTCAATATTAGCAAAGATGTACCGACTTCATTCATAAATGAAGAAAACACCTACAATGTAGCCAATCCTCCCATCCAGCCCATGGGCTGGTCCAAGGATAGTACCTTTGTTCTTCTTTATGACAACTGGGATGTCTGGAAGGTTCCTGTCAAGGGAGGGAAAGCGGTTAATCTTACGGTGAATGGCAAAAAGAGCGGCATCCGCTATAAGAGAATATATCAGATAAACTCTGAGGAAAAAGATATTGACCTCTCAAGTCCTCTCTATTTTGAAGCCTATGGAGAATGGACAAAAAAGGCAGGGATTGCCCGCCTTGATCAGGGGAAACCAGGAGCAAAAATGCTTCTCTGGGATGATGCGGTTTTTCCTAATTTGAACAAAGCCAAAAAATCAGATACTTACCTTTACTCCAGGGAGACTTATAATGACTACGACTTTTATGTCTGCGATAGCTTTCTTCAAAACGGGTTGAGGATGACAAACATCACTTCGCAGCAGGAGGAATTCCTCTGGTCAAGCGGTGTGCAGCTTGTAGATTATGTGAGTCAGAAAGGCGACAAGCTTCAGGCTGCTCTTTTCCTTCCTGCAGATTACCAAAAGGGGAAATGCTATCCAACCATTGTTGTTATCTATGAAAAGTTTTCTTCCTGGCTGAACAGATATCTTGGCCCTGGATTTGGCGTCCTCAGCAATGCTTTCTACAACAGCCAGGGATATGCCATCCTCAGGCCTGATATAGTAAACCGAATCGATGATCCTGCCTTATCAGCCCTCTGGTGTGTTGTGCCGGCCATAGAAGTAGCTGTGGCCACAGGAATTGTGGATAGAGATAGATTAGGCCTTCATGGCCATTCCATGGGCGGCTGGGAAACAGCCTTATTGATCACTCAGACAGACCTTTTCAAGGCAGCAGTAGCTGGTGCGCCTTTGACAGACTTAATCAGCATGTATGGCTCAATTTATGGGAGCACAGGAAATTCTAATGCCCCAATTCTTGAACGCAGCCAGGGCCGCTTTTCCAAAGGATACTGGGAGAATTTTGATGCCTTTTTCCGCAATTCCCCAGTTTTTTTTGCCCACAAAGTTCAGACGCCTCTTCTCATCATGCATAATGACAAGGACGGCGCAGTAGACTGGAATCAGGGAGTTGAATTCTTTAATGTTCTCAGACGACTGCAAAAACCAGTGTTCATGCTCCAGTATAAAGGGGAAGGTCATAACCTTCAAAAATTTCCTAATCAGAAGGATTACACCATCAGGATGAAAGAATTTTTTGACCATTATCTCCTCGGAAGGCCAGCACCAAAATGGCTGAAGCAAGGAGTGGATCATCTTCAAATGGAGGGCCATCTCAAAGAGCGAGCTAAGAATCAGAAATAGTTGAAGATAAATTGTTTTCTTTCCATAGACTAATATAATTTTGTGCAGGCACTCGGCCTTCGGAGGTTTGGCATGAAAGTCAAAGGCACTTTTTTCCTCATTTTTCTTCTGATTTCGCCACTCGCAGTCGGACAAAAGGAAGTTTACTTTGATGCCCAGGCAGCCTTAAGCTACATCCGCGATCTTTCTTCAGAGGCGATGATGGGCCGGGAAAGCGGGCAGCCAGGCGGAGACCTAAGCGAAGAATATATTGCCTCCAGGTTGAAGGAGTGGGGAGTTGAGCCTGGTGGAGATAACGGAACATACTTTCAGAAAATTGTCTTTGAGCATATCCATATTGAGCCAAAGGTAAGTCTTGAAATCATAACCGGCCGCCATAAAAGAAATTTTCCCTATGAAGATGGATGGAGGGTTTGGCCCTATTCAGGCTTAGGACACTTTGAGGCGGAAATTGTTTTTGTTGGGTATGGAATCCATTCGCCTCAGAAAGGCTACGATGATTTTGCTGGAATGAACCTTGAAGGCAAGGTTGCTTTGTTGATTCTTGAAACTCCTTTTCAGCTTGAAGAGATGATAAAGGAAGAACTTGAGATTCAGAAAAGAATTAAGGCTGTTCAAGAATCTGGAGCTCTCGCAGTTTTGATCTGCCCCAGCCCTGTCAAGGGAAATCGGCGATTGACAGGAGACATAGACAAGGATATCTACCAGAAAGATTTTGTGATCCTGCGCATAGAAAATAGAATTGCCGAATTTATCTTTAGAGATCTTCCTCTGGATTTGACCTCTCTCATCGAGGAAATCGATTCATCTGCAAAGCCAAGGCTTTATGAGACCGGAGTTAAGGCAAGTGTCGCAGTCAATGCCTTTTTCGATGAAAAAAGAACAGCGCGGAATGTCCTGGGCAAGATTACAGGCAGTGACAGAAAATTGAAGGATGAGTATGTCTTTGTTGCTGCCCACATCGACCATCTAGGAATCAATCCTGATGGCGAGGTTATGCCTGGAGCCAATGACAATGCCTCAGGGACTTCAGTGGCCATGGAAGTGGCGCGTATTTTAAAGTTCAGCAAAGCAAAACTCAAGAGGACAATTGTCTTTTTTCTCTGGGCTGCCGAGGAACAAGGTTATAAGGGATTACAATACTACTCCAGCCATCCCATTTTTCCTCTGGAGAAAATAGTGGCTCACATCAACATGGACATGGTTGGTCATGGGAGCGGAAAAGTCAAAATCTCAGGGATTGATTACAGGCCTGATCTCTGGAATCTTCTAAAAGAGAATATTCCCAAAGATATTCTTGATAATGTCAAGCCGCTGGAGACATTTTCAGCCAGGCTTCCTGTCTGGGATCCACTTGTGGCCAGCGGTGTCGCTCGCTTTGGCCTCCAGACCGAGGGTTATCACCTCAAATATCATCAGAGCCGCGATAAGCTCGATCTCATAAAGCCTGAGCTCCTCAAACGCACAGGAGAATTTGTCCTTTCCGCAATTCTTGTCCTGGCCAACAATCCAGGCAATTTGATTCCCGGTTTTCGCAGAGAAAATTATTATTTGAAAGTCCTCAGGCCAATCAATTTTGCCTCTCTTTCCCTCAAAGAAATTGTAGAATTTCCTGAAAGAGCCAAGAACTCTGAGGCCAATCTCCAGCTTGCTATTTTGGAGGGAGAAAAAGACCTGGAAGGGGATGCTCTGAGAGTTGATCTGGCTAAGAAGATCTTTACCTATTTAAAAGACATAAAAAGGGATAATATTTTTTCTCTCTTTTCTACTCGGAATCAGCTTGAAAGCGATATCCGCCACAAGAAAATGACAATTATTCTAGGCCTGCGGGGAATGACGTCCTTTCTTGATAATCCTCTATGGGCCTCAGTTTTGGCCAAACTGGGATGCCTTTTTATCATCGAAGACAAGCCCTCTTTTCTTTTTACTCATGGAGAATTGAATGAAACAGGGAGAAAGGTCGTCACTGCCTTGAACGAAAGTGGTCTTCTCCTTCTTATCTGCGGGCTAAATAACCAGGAGGCGAGAGCACTTTTAGAAAACAGCAAAAAACCTCTTGTTTTGCTCCAGAAAGATTTACCTGATCCTGAAATTCTCAATCTTCTCAAAAACAAAGGGTCGGCATTTGGCCTTCTTCTCGGGAAGGAAGATAGCCTGAGTTATTTTCAAAAACTCGATGAAGCAAGGAAGGCCATAGGTTCAGAGTATTTGATCCTTGTCAATGAAGAATCGATCCAGGGAGAGGGAAAAGGCCAGATCCTTCGCCTTATCTCTGAGATCTTGAAGGCTAACTATGAATGGAAAGATATCTTCGCCATTTTCTCAGAGACTTTTCTAAAGCTCCTCGATGAGGGGAGGTGATATTTTTTTCTCTTCTTTTTCACTTATATTTAGGTAAGGAAGCATCTCTTTTTATGTGATTCAATCGGGTGCATGAAGCTGCCCTTGGCCCCCGCACCCATCATAAAGATCATATATTCAGAGATGCTTTCTTTAGGGAGTTGGGTCGAGCTTTTGTTTTGTTATATAATGTTGCCTGATGGATGGCGCTTTCCTGGGAAAATAAGAACTTTGGAGGACAAATAAGTGATCAAATTTTCTGATAAGGTCATCGAACATTTCAGCAACCCGAGAAATGTTGGTATGATCGAAAATCCAGAAGCAAAAGGCTCTATGGTTAATCCCATCTGTGGAGATGTGACAGAAATTTATTTGCGGATAAAAGATGGAGTTGTTGAAGACGCTAAATTCAAATCCTTCGGTTGCGCTGTCACCATTGCCTCAGCTTCAGTCTTCACCGAGAAGATAAAAGGCAAAGAAATAGCGAAGCTTGTCTCCGGGAATGATGAAGAGGTCATTTCCGAACTTGTGGGATTGATTGAAAGCGAATTGGGGGAATTGCCAGTCCAAAAACTCCACTGCCCGCCAGCCACTGTTCAAGCTTTCCTAGAAGCGATTCTCCGCTATCAAGAAAAAGAAGGGAAAACCAAGGCAACGAACAGAATAGAAAAGCTGATTCCTCTTGTTTCCAAGTATTATCAAAGGGGTGAAAAGGAAGAAGGCTAAGAAACTTCCTGGTTTTTCCTTGGCTGCTAGGCTGAATCGCTATTCAATTTCCAGCAGATGAGATTCTCAGGAGAAGTAATGATTTCTCACTTCCAATTCTTCAGGGAGAAAATTCTTGAACTGTTCTTCGTAAAGTCTGTGGTAGATTCCATCAGGGTTAAGAAGCAATTCAGTATGGGCGCCAGTCTCGACAATTCGACCCTCGTCAAAAACGGCGATTGTGTCTGCGGATTGAACAGTGGAAAGGCGGTGGGCAATGATGATCGTCGTCCTTCCCTGCATCAGCCGTTTTAGGGCCTCTTGAATGAGGTTTTCTGATTCAGAATCCAAAGATGATGTTGCTTCATCCAAAATGAGGATGGGGGCATTTTTTAGAAAGGCTCTTGCCAGAGCGATCCGCTGCCTTTGCCCGCCTGAGAGTTTTAATCCGCCTTCGCCGATCTCGGTTTGATATCCCTTGGGAAATTGATTGATGAAGTCATGGGCATTGGCCAGAATGGCTGAATTTTGAACTTCCTCATCACTGGCCTCTGGTTTTCCCATGAGGATATTTTCGGAGAGAGTTCCTGAAAAGAGAATTGGCTCCTGAGGAACCAAAGCGATCTGCCGCCGCAGGGAATTGAGATGGAAATCCCGTATGTCCAGGCCATCGATAGCTATCGACCCATCACTCACGTCATAAAAACGAGGAATGAGCTTGACAAAGGTAGATTTTCCGGAACCGCTGCGGCCGACCAGAGCCACGATTCGGCCTTCGGGAATGTGGAGACTGATATTTTTTAGAATTTTTAGAGAAGGTTCATAGCTAAAGCTGACCTTATCAAAGAGAATATCTCCGTTGGCTCGGGTGATTTCTTTCGCATTCGGGCGATTGATGATTTCTGGAGCGGTGTTGAAAAGCTCAAATATTCTTTCTATGGCAGACTGTGAATTGGCGAGAAGAATATTGAGTTCTGTGAGGCGATTGAGAGGCTGATAGAACATGCCGAGATAGGCATAAAAAGCAGCCAGCTCTCCGACTGTCAAATTCTTCTGGATGACTTGCAGAGCGCCATACCAAATCACCATCACCGGGGCAACGGAGGTCAGGAATCCGATGATGGCCAGGGCAAGAGCATGGCTCTTGATATTGGCAATACGGTAGAGCAGATAAGTCCGGTTTTCATTGAAGAAATGCTCCTCCTCAGCTTTTTCGCGGGTGTAAGACTGGATAATGGAAATACCGCCCAGTTTTTCGTGCACCTGGCCAGAAATTTCCTCCATCTTCTGCTGGGCCAGTCTGCTCGTTTTACGGATTCGCTTCTTGAAGAATTTGTTGGAAACCACATAAAGAGGAAAAATGATGATGGAGACAAGAGCCAGACGCCAATTCATAGAAAAAAGGATAATGGTTATCAAAAGCAAGGCACTCGCATCCATTAGGGTATTTGTGAAAGCTGCTCCCACAAAGTTTTGGGCAATCGAGATATCGCTCAGAAGCCGGGAAGCGATAGAACCCACTTGCCGCCTCTCATAGAATCCTAGCGACATCCTTTGGAGATGGACATAGAGTTCGTGGCGCAGATCAAAAATGAGCCTTTGCCCAGCCTGATCGGCCAGATAAGAGCGGTAGTAGGTGATAAAGGCCCAGAAAATATATATAAGGATAAGGGCGAAAATTTGTTTGTTGATGGTGGATAGAACAGGAGGGGAGACATAGAGCAGATGGTTAATCACGTCTTTCAGAATCCAGGGAAAGAGGAGAGGAATGTTGTATTTTAAAAGCCCACAGACGGTTGCTCCAGCAATCCACCAGCGATAAGGCTTGGCATAGGAAAGAAACTTCTTGAGAGAAGGGTCTATTTTCACCTCAGTACCTGTCAGAAAATGGGATGACTTTTTGAAGGGCTATTGTTTTAAAGTTTTTCTGCTTGAATTTTAAGGAATAGTCCATGATATTGCTCATAGCACACCATAAATTTGAAGTCAAATAAATGGTTCCAAGAAACTTTCCAGGATGACTTTGGATGGCAAAAGATAAAAAAATATGATAATAGAGAGAATTAGGTCAATAGTGCTTGCACTTAGTTGGTAAGAAGGGTTGGTGCGAATTGCGAAGGTCATTTGTTTTGTTTATAGTTTACTTTTTCTTTGTTTCGCTGCTTACTTTAGGAGAAGATAAGATGGAGATTGAAATTATTCCTTTGGGCCAGATTGAGAGGGCTGTTTTGGGCTATCTTGAAGAGAATCTGACTGAGATTTTTATGGCCAAGGTGTCAACCGCTGGAGATCAAGCTTCTCCTGAATATGCCTATAACCAGAAAAGAGGCCAGTATTCTTCCTCCTTCATTCTGCAAAATCTTTTAAAACTCAAAGAGAATAGAGAAAAAAAGGTTCTGGCTGTGATTGATAAGGATCTCTATGTCCCTGAGCTCAATTTTGTCTTTGGAACAGCTGACCCCGGGAATGGCGTCTCTATCATCTCCATCACTAGGCTCCGTCAATCCTATTATGGGCTTGCCGAGAACCAAGATTTATTCTTGAAGCGTACCCTTAAAGAAGCTGTCCATGAACTTGGCCATCTGCTCAATTTTGGCCATTGCCTGGATCCTCAGTGCGTGATGCATTTTTCAAACAGCCTTGCTGATACAGATCGGAAGGATTATCAATTTTGCAGTAAATGCAAAAAACGTCTCTCATAAAATGGCGATCCATATCTTGCTCACCGGAAATCCGAGGACAGGAAAGACAACCCTAATAAAAAGAATCGTCAAAAATCTCAGGCATCCCTGTGGAGGATTTTATACTGAAGAAATAGCCAGAGAAGGGAAGAGGGTTGGATTCAGGATCAAAACGCTTAACGGGAAAGAGGGGATTCTGGCCATGAAAGGCCTGAGGAGCCGATTCCGCTTGGGCGAGTACGGAATCAATATCAAGGATCTGGAAGAGATAGGCGTTAAGGCAGTAATGGAAGCCCTGGAAAACAGGGATTTCATCATTATCGATGAGATTGGCAAAATGGAGCTCTTCTCCGAAAAGTTCAAGGACATTGTTTTAAAGACCCTTGATTCTGGCAAAAGACTAATCGGCGTGATTCATGCTGCAGATTTAGGATTCTTGAAGGCGATAAAAGCAAGAAGAGATGTTACTCTCTTTGAAGTTGATCTCTGCAATCATGAAGAGATAATGGGGAAAATTACTTCTCTTATCTCATCTTCCTGACCCGGACTTCGATTTCCTTGACTTCTTTAAGTAAATCGACAAGCCGAGATGTATCTGTATCCCCGAAGTGGTAGGGATAGAGTATCTTTGGTTTCATTGCTCTTGCGGCATCTGCGACCATTTCAGGAGTCATTGTGTAGGGTAGATTCATCGGCATAAAGGCTATGGCGATATCCTTGAGGGCCTTCATTTCCGGGATATTTTCCGTATCGCCAGCGACATAGACTCTCTTGTCAGCAAAAGTGATCAGATAGCCATTGCCCTGTCCTTTGGAGTGAAAGGGAACTCCTGGACTCCGCATATGGACAATATTATAGGCAGGAAGAGCCTCAATCTGAATCCCTTGAAAGGTCTTTGTCTCTCCATTCTTGATGATGATTCCGCCTTTGAACTTCTCTGCGCATTTTTCGGTATAGATGAGATCCGTTTTTTCAGTCCGCAGAATATTGATTGCTGCCGCGTCAAGGTGGTCAGAATGCTCGTGAGTGACAAGAATTAAATCTGCTTTGGGGAATTGGGAATAATCAGCCTCGCTTCCTACAGGATCAACATGAATGACCTTGTCGCCAAAAATGAACATCAATGTTCCATGGCCAATGAAGGTAATCTTCAGGTCTCCCTCTGAGGTTTTGATAATGTCCTGTTCATAATCTTTGAGCGCAGCCACAAGGAAAAAAAATCCAAAACTTAGGATGACAAACATAATCATTAACTTTGACATGCTAACCCTCCTTCTCGATAAGAAATTCATTTTTTCCAATTCCTCCTCAAAAGGAAGGAAATTTTCTCTCTTGACCTATCCATCAGAATTAGCCCGGATCTACTGTTCTATCAAGCAGAAAGAATCTGGCGAGAATGGATGAGCTTTTCCCTGACTCTGAGGCTATAAGGACAGGCTTTGTCGCAATAGCCAGGGCAAGTATCACAGTTTAGAGGACGCTTGCTCTCCTCCAGCTGTGAGTAATAATGGATAGCTTCTTTTTCCATTCGATAGTGTTCAAAATACATGGCATAGCGAAGGACTTCGTTTATGGTCACACTGTTTGGACAGGAAGAAAGGCATTCTCTGCAACTTGTCCTACAATACAGATGATTTGCCTTTTCCCTGTAATCAGCCAGCGTAATGAGGCTGGCCCGGTCAAGAGGCTTTCCAGAGGCAACCACATATTCTTCAACATGAGAATAGCTGCTCAGAGTGGGAATGCAGCAGTCAATATCAGGATTGCTCAAGACCCATCGGATGGCGGCCTGAGGATAGCTCGACTCCTGACTGACCAGAGATTTCAGATTGCCTTGCATGCCTCCAGCAAAAATTTTCATGGCCACTGTCCCGATACCCTTTTGATGGGCCTCTTTGATCATAGGTTCGCTTTCCTTGCCTTCCATGTGATTGTAGACAAAAAGGACAACCTGAGCGAAGTCAGAGTCAAGGGCTTGTTTCAGAGTGAGCTTTGGGTTGTGACTGGAAAAGCCTGTGAAGCGGATTTTTCCTTCCTTTTTGAGCTGAGAGTAGGCAGCCTGGATTTCCTCGTTTTGAAGAGGGGAGATGTCGTCTATGCCGTGGATCATGGCAATATCGATGTAATCTGTCTGAAGGCGCTTCAGGCTGGCCTCAACTCTCTCCAGGATTTTGGCTCTATCAATTTTCTGATTAAAATTATAGCCATGCTTAGTGGTAATCACGACTTTGTCACGGACGCCTTTGAGGGCTTGGCCAACATAGGATTCCCCCTTCATCCGCAAATAGCTTTCAGCTGTGTCAAAATAGTTGACTCCACATTCATAGGCATACCTCAGGACATTTGGTTCAAAAAATGAAATCGCGCCGCAACTCACATCCGAAACTTTTAATCCTGTTTTTCCCAGAGGATTGTATTTTTGAATCTTGGGAAGTGAAGATGGATTCTGGATGGAGCTTGACGGCTTTGATAGAGACTTGGCATTTCTTGCCAGTCCAAGACCTAAGAGACCGGAAGTTATTGTCGTCAAAAAATTTCTTCGCTTTATCTTTGACATGGTTTTCTCCTTTCCTTTTTTATTTCTTCTTAATCTGAATGGACAACAAAGTGGTTTTGAGTTTTTCGACAATTGGTGTCAATTCAGAAGAGGGAATGCTCAGGAAAATGATGTAGTTTTCTCCCTGGGGGTTGGGGAAAATAAGTTTTGCTCCTGAGCCAAGGGCATTTCTTTGAGGAATTTGATCATAAAAAATGAGCTCAAGAACAAGGCCATCTATCTCCAGAGTCAATTGGTCATTGTTTTTAATTCCAGCTTTTTCAATGTCTTGTCTTGTCCAATTCGTTGAGATTGTGACTAGATTGCTGCCGCGTGGCATAAAATCAATAACATTTCCTTTTAAAGAGCTTTCAGTCACTTCGACCTTACCGGCATTAATTTCAAGACTTGAAAAAAATTCTTTTTCAAGAGGCTGGTTGATTCTTATATCCGATGCTTCATAAAGAATGCCTCTTGTTCCAACTTGAGAGCTAAACCATGAGCTCGGGAGCTTGAGACCCTCCACCTCCTGGAATGGGCCGTAGTCGTGGTTTATTTCATACTTTTGTCCATCGAGTCCAACACCATGGAAGGCTATTCTCTTCATAGTGAATTCCTCTGCTTGAAGAAAAAAATCAACCTTTAAATCCCCGATTTTTGTCGTGAGTTGATAGAGGTTTTCTGGGCCATAACTTTTCAATCCTTGAAAAATAAGCTGACCTTTAAAATTCATTAGGGTGAAAAAGCCACTTCGCAGGCGAGCCAGGCATTGATGAATAGCCTTATCAGGTCCACTAATCTCTGTGATCTGGCCAAAAGAGTTTCTTTTCACTGCCTCCTGGCTAACAAGGATGACTTCAGTGATTATCGGATCCTTTCCCGTGGTCAATTTCATCAATCCCTCTGAATTCAAATAAAAGGTAGTCTGTCCGGTCTTAAAGGAATAATTTTTAACCTGAAGAATTTTCTCCGCTCCTCCGGCCGCCTGGATGTTTTTCTCCAAGATTTCTTTTAAGGAAAGACTGGATTGAGCTAGAGCAAGAGAAGTGATAGCAAAAAAAGAGAACAAAACTAACAAGCCTGTTCTTGATCGATTGATGATCATCAAAGCCTCCTCAGATTCAATTTTGATTTTCTATTATAGCCAATCAATGGATTTTAGACAAACATGCTGACTCCAGTATTTGCAATTTTTTTTATAATAAAGAAAAATAAAGGCATTGGCCTAGCTAAAAATGAACCCTCGCATTGCTATCATTGAAGATGAGCCGGATATCCTCCAGCTTATCTCC
>CAZPAX010000059.1:0-13018 GCA_964584535.1 uncultured Eubacteriales bacterium | reverse complement strand
GAGGACGGACGGGGACGCACCGTGACAGGACCCGTCCATTAATTTAGATCATCACGGAAAAAAAGGTGCTAACTCTGGCCAAATTTGATTTTTCTCTCTTTCCTCTGTATATTTTTATTTGGATTTTCAACCTAAAAAGAGGAAATAAAATGAAAAAATTCCTGTTTTTTCTCTTCCTTTCTCTTTCCTTTTCTCTTTCTTTCTCTCAGGGAATAAGAAAGGCTGTTGTTGCCGGCCTATTTTATGAAAAAGACCCAAGAGCCCTCTCCTCTCAGATTGAGGGATTTCTCAGGAATGTCAAAACGAAACCTTCTCTTTCTCAAGAGATTCAAGCCCTGATTGTGCCTCATGCTGGATATGTCTATTCAGGACAAGTGGCATCTTATGCTTACTCCCTTGTTCAAGGAAAAGATTACGAGACAGTGGTTATTATTGGACCCAGCCATCAATATCCTTTTGATGGCTGTTCCATTTACCCTGAAGGCGGTTTTGAGACACCCCTCGGTATGGCCAAGGTTGATGAGGCCTTGGCCTCAGAGATCCGAAGAGCGTCCGGCTTCAAATACGTTCCTCAAGCCCAGGAAGAGGAACACTCTGTGGAAGTCCAGATTCCCTTTATTCAAAAAATTCTGCCCAAAGCAAAAATCGTTCCTATTATCATGGGTTATCCTGAAAGGCAAACAATCCATTCTTTAGCCAGTGCTTTAGCTAGTGCGCTTCCTCAGAAAAAAGTCCTGGTTATTGCTTCCACCGACATGTCTCATTACCTTCCCAAAGAAGAAGCCAATGAGGTTGATTCCAAAACAATCTCTCTCATCCAGTCTATAAAGACAAGCGCCCTAATCAGAAAGCTTGAAGCTGGAGAAAACATCCTCTGCGGAGGAGGGGCGGTAGCCGCCACTCTGCTTTATCTTGAAAGAAGAGGGAAAGCCAAAGTCGAAATCCTCAACTATGCTGATTCTTCCGGAGCTGGAGGGCCTGAGGCAAAGGTTGTCGGCTATCTTGCTGCTGCCCTCTATACAGAAGGTCCTTCTCCAGAATTTGTTCTCTCCTCCGAAGAAAAAAAAGAGCTTCTCCAGCTTGCCCGCTCAGCCATCAATCAGTTTGTCCAAGAAAATAGCGTTTTAGAGTATAAACCTCAAAACCAGATTCTCTTAACTGAAAAAGGGAGCTTTGTCACCCTTAAAAAAAGGGGAGCCCTGAGAGGCTGCATTGGTTTTATCGAACCTCTCTTCCCTCTCTACGAGACTGTGATCAGGGCTACAATCTATGCTGCTAGCCAAGACCCCAGGTTTCCTCCTATCACCAAAGAGGAGCTCAAAGACCTTGAAATAGAGATCTCTGTTCTTTCTCCTCTAAAAAAGATCTCTGACCCAAGTCTTGTCCGGGTCGGGAAACATGGCCTGGTAATATCCATGGGGAATAAAAAAGGTCTGCTCCTGCCTCAGGTTGCAGTGGAAAACCACTGGACAAGAGAAGTCTTTCTTGATCAAGCCTGCCTGAAAGCTGGCCTTCGGCCGGATGCCTGGAGAACGGGAGCTGATATTTTTATTTTCGAAGCTATTGTCTTCGACTAGGGTCCTTGATTTCTCTCTTCCCTCTGTTATAATGAATCCTCCTCTGGAGAGTGTGAGAAATGCCAATCTACGAGTACAAATGCACAAAGTGCAAGATGCGCTTTGAGTTCATCCAAAAGGTCAATGAGCAACCTGCTGAAAAATGCCCAAAATGCGGCGGCCATCTAAAAAAATTGCTCTCTGCTCCAGGATTCCAATTTAAGGGGAATGGCTGGTACATCACGGATTATGCCCGGAAAGTCAAGCCAGAGAAAGAGGAGAAGCCTAAGGAGAAAACTGAAAAAGCAACACCCTCAAAAAAGAGCGACTCTCTCTCATCAGATTAATCTCTGCCGGAAGCATCTCTTTTTAGGCGATTCAATCGGGTGCAGGAAGCTGCCCTTGGCCCCCGCACCCATCATAAAGATCACATATTCAGAGATGCTATCATATCTACCCTCCTTTTTGACAAGATGAATTTTAGGGAATAAAATTATGGCTATGAAGATCGTGATCAGAATACCCAATTGGATTGGCGATGTTGTGCTTTCCCTTCCCGCTCTAGATAGTCTAAAAAATAACTTCCCTCAGGCTCAAATATGGTTAGCTACAGTCCAGAGGGTAATGGATTTATTCTCCGGCGACAGTAGGGTAAATGGTCTCATTTCTCTTCCTGACCTAACAGACCTTCGCACTCTTAAGGATTCCACTCAAAGATTAAAAAGCTATGAATTCGATATCGGGCTCCTCTTGACAAATTCTTTTTCCTCAGCCCTGCTCTTTTATCTAGCTCAGATACCTCAGCGCTGGGGATACCAGAGCGACAGCCGCTCGCTTCTCCTGACAAAAGGAGTGCCTCTCAAAGACCAGGCCGATGCCTCTCACCAGGTGAATTACTACCTTGATCTCCTTTCGGGCCTTGGGCTTCAAACAGGTCCGTTAGAAATCAATCTCCCGCTATCTTCGGAGCAAAAAGAAGCAGCTCGAAAAAAACTTCTTTCCTTTGGCCTTGATTTGAAAAAGCCGCTGGTCATCCTCAATCCGGGTGCCTACTATGGCCCGGCAAAAAGATGGCCGGCGTCCAAATTTGCTGAGCTTGCTGCGCTATTCCAGAAAAGGAAGGCTGCAGAAATTTTAATGACTGGTTCTGCTGAGGATGTCTCTCTCTGCGAATCTGTAGCTTCTCGTCTTGAACGGAGGCCAGCTACCCTTGCCGGCCAAACAACCCTTCAGGAGCTTTTGGGAATCATCAGCCTTTCCTCTCTCTTTGTAACCAACGATACAGGGCCCATGCACATGGCCAATGCTTTGAGGATTCCTGTTGTTGCCCTCTTTGGCCCGACAGATCCTCGCCTGACTGGCCCTATCCAGCAGCCCTCAGCTGTGATCAAAAAAGATGTCCCCTGTTGGCCTTGCACTTACAGGGAATGCCCCTATGACCATCGTTGCATGATGCGAATAGAGCCTGAAGAGGTTTTCCTGGTCAGCCAAATATTTTTAGGATGAAAAAGAAAGCTGTCTTTATGGATAGAGATGGGACAATCAATGAAGACGTAGGGTATCCAAGTAGCTTCAGCCAGATCAAAATCTATCCTTCGAGCTTCGCCGCGGTAAGGAAAATCAACCAAGCAGGTCTCCTGGCAGTCGTCGTCACCAATCAGTCCGGTATTGGAAGGGGGCTTCTCAGCGAGGAAGATCTCTACCATATTCACCAAAAAATGAGCTCTTCCTTTCGAAGACACAGGGCTCATTTTGATGGCATCTACTATTGCCCTCATTATCTCCTTTCATCTATCCCTCACTACAGAGTAAATTGCTCTTGCCAAAAACCAAAATCAGGAATGGCTCTGCGGGCTGCCCGGGATCTTAAAATCGATATCAGAAGCTCCTACCTGGTTGGTGATAAAGTCGAGGATATTCTCTTTGGCCTGAATATCCGGGCAACTCCTATCCTCGTCCTCACTGGTTTCGGCCAGGACTCACTCATCAAGCTGAAAAAAATGAAGATAGAGCCTGCCTATGTGGCTGAGACTCTACTCGAAGCGACTCTTTGGATATTAAAAAAAGAAAGGCAGGAGAATTCCGCTCCAGATTGAGGCATCCCATCATCAAAGCCAAATTTTAGGAAAATGATTCGATTTGATGATATTCTGGAAAAAGTTTCCAGTTCCTATTCTGAAAAGGATATTACTCTTCTGAAAAAGGCTTATGTTTTTGCGGCTAGAGCACACAAAGGCCAAATCCGTCGCTCTGGAGAGCCCTACTTAAGCCATCCTCTCGAAGTAACCAACATGCTCGCCGACATGAACCTGGACAAGACAACTCTGGTCGCTGGCATCCTCCATGATGTCCTGGAAGACACAGAAGTAACGGCCTTCGAACTCACGGAAGCTTTCGGAAAAGAGATCGCTGATCTGGTGGAAGGGGTGACTAAAATCAGCCGGGTCCAGGATACTTCTCCCGAGCTGAGTCAGGCGGAGACCATCAGAAAGATTATCCTCGCCATGACTGACGATTTAAGAGTAATTTTTATCAAACTGGCCGACCGGATTCACAATCTCAAAACTCTAAAATTTCTTCCTGAAGCGAAGCAGAAACAAATTGCCAAGGAAACCTTGGAGATCTATGCTCCTATTGCCAATCGTCTTGGCATGGGAAGAATAAAAGCTGAGCTCGAAGACCTCTCCTTCCGTTATGTCAAGCCAGAAGAATTTTTCCGGGTGGTCTCCCTTGTTGAGCCGCAGAGGAGAAAAGCAGAAGAGGATCTCAAGAAATTGAAAGAGACACTGGGAAACCTAATGAAGGAAAACAACATTCCTGCTGAAATATTTTATCGGATAAAAAGATATTACAGTATCTATAACAAGATGGACAAGCAGAACATTGACTTTGATCAGGTCTACGATTTTTTGGCCCTAAGACTCATTACAGATTCGGTGAAGAATTGCTATGCTGCCCTGGGAATCATTCACCAGAAATGGCCTCATCTTCCCCTCCGCTTTCGAGATTTCATCGCCATGCCCAAACCCAATCTCTATCAAGCTCTCCATACAACCATCATAACCGAAGAAAAGCAGACTTTTGAAATCCAGATCAGAACCAAAGATATGCACAATTTAGCTGAAAACGGGATTGCTGCTCACTGGAGATACAAAGAAGCTGATCCCCAGAATATCCTTAAAGAGGATAAAAGGCTCCAGTGGCTGAGAGAAATGGTTGATCTCTATAAAGAGCAGAAAAGCCCCCGCGAGTTCCTGAAGAGCCTGAAAACAAATCTTATCCCTGAGGAGCTTTATGTCTTCACTCCTAAAGGGAAAGTCATCGCCCTGCCCCTGGGTGCATCTGCCTTAGACTTTGCCTTCAAAATCCATTCTGCAATTGGACTCCATGCGACTTCGGCAAGAATTAACGGTAAGGCGATGCCTCTGAAAAGCATCCTGAAGACAGGAGATATTGTGGAAATCCTCACTTCTCCTGAAAAGACTCCCAATCGTAACTGGCTGAATATTGCCTTTACCTCTTCGGCCCGCCACCATATCAAGCGCTGGCTCAACTCGCAAGAAAAGGCAAAAAGCACTGCTCTCGGAAAAAAATTATGGGAAAAGGAGTTAAGGAAATACACCCTTCCGCCTGATTTGCAGAGCGAAGAGAATATCCTCAAGCGCCTGTCTGAAGCTTTGAGCTTCAAAATAAGGACAATGGACGATTTTTATGGCCTGATCGGTTTTGGCAAAATTGTCATTGATAAAAAATTTATGGAAAAAATCTTTCCTCCAGAAAAAATGATAGAAAAGAAGGAAGCTCCTCTCAAAAAGATAATGATGCGAGTGAGCAAAAAACCTGCCCTTGGAATTCAAGTCAAAGATGTCGAAAGAGGGCTCATCCATTTTGCTAAGTGCTGTTCGCCGATAAAAGGAGAACCCATCATAGGCTATATCACCTCTGGAAAAGGAATCACTGTTCACTCAATCCGCTGTCCTTTTGTAGCCAAGGAGATTTTGGATAGTGAGCGGATGGTTGAAGTTTCCTGGGACAGCACCTCCGAAGGTATTTATAAGGGCCGGCTTATGATCAAAGCCGTGGACTCACCCGGTCTTCTGGCCAGAGTGGCCACAAGCATTGCCCGGCTTGAGGGGAATATTGCCAAGGCCGAGGTGAATACTTTTGCTGATAAAAAGACTCAAATCAACCTCACTATCATCATTCGCGATATCAAGCATCTAGAAGAGATCATCAAGAAGATGCAGAGGATAAAGGAAATCTTTTCTGTGGAAAGAATTTAGAAAAGATTTTAGAGAGCCTTCAGAACTTTCCCTGAACGAAGGCATCTAGTGCAAACCCAGATGTACTTTACTCCAGTTTCTGTTTGAGCTTTAATCCGCTGGAGGTTCGGCTTCCATTTCCTCTTGGACACCTTATGGGAATGACTCACGCCATGACCAAAAATAGAACTTCTCTGGCAGATGAAGCAAACTTTTGGCATTTCTTATCTATCTCGAAATAGACTTTATACCATATTTGTCAAGGAAAGCCAAATGCTTAAGCCTACCTAAAACCGCTATGATTTAGAAAATAAAGGTGGGGACACATAAAGGTGGGGACAGGCACCTTTTCAGGAAAAAAAGGTGCCTGTCCCCATTCATGATCGGGCCACCATCGAGTGATGCTTGTGCTCTTCCATCTTGGAGGCATGATTGAAGTTTGGGAAATTCGAGCGCTCTATCGGCATTCTTGTGGCCTAGCGCAGACTCCTTCTTCTTTTAAAAGCCTCAAGGGTATTCCTCATCAACATGGCCACTGTCAGTGGGCCGACTCCCCCCGGAACGGGAGTCATATAGGCCGCTTTGTTAATGACTTGAGGATGAACATCTCCGACTAGGGTGTATCCTTTTTCTCTAAAATCTTTCTCCCTCTTCTCATCCTTGCCGAAGATCTCTTCGGCTTTAGCCTTATCCTCAAGATGATTCATCCCGACATCGACGACAATTGCCCCTGGCTTTACAAACTCGGGCAGGATGTGTACGGCTCGGCCCATTGCGGCCACAAGGATGTCTGCCCGTGACGTCACTTGTGACAAGTTCGCTGTCTTTGTGTGACAGATGGTCACTGTTGCATTCTCGTTGGTCATCATTGCCGCCAATGGCTTGCCAACAATGAGGCTTCGGCCGACCACAACAACTTCCTTGCCTTCAAGGCCAATATTGTGGAATTTTAAAAGCTCGATTATTCCCCGTGGAGTACATGGCTTCAATCCCTCCTCCTTCATCAGCAGCGCACCCAAGTTTTGAGGATGAAAGCCATCCACGTCTTTTTCTGGAAGGATGGAGGAGATAATTTCGTACGAATTCAATGATGATGGCAAAGGTAACTGGACAAGAATGCCGTCCACATCTTCTCTTTTGTTCAAATCCTCAATTTTGGCCTTTAAGAAAGAGGCTTTTATATCAGGAGGAAAAGTAAGAATCTCAGATGCAATGCCGAGACTTTGACTTGTCTTCTCTTTTGTCTTCAAATAAATCTGAGACGCCATATTTTCTCCGACCAAGACACCCACCAAGCCTGGCACCTCCCCTCTCTTTTCCTGATAATAGGCAACCTCCTTTCTTACCTCCTCTCTAATTTTCTCCGCCAAAGTTTTTCCCTCCATCCAGCTACCCATTTTTTCCTCCTCAAAAGAGTTCTTAAGCATTATACGGATACTTTTTTAATGATTCAACAACCATAATTTTGGTTACCATATTAAATGTTTGGATACTTGGGAGAGACGTATCTTTTTTCTTTCATTTGGTATAAAATTTGCAGGTTATTTTTAAAATATTCCTAAACTTGACGTAAGGAAGGAAAAGAAGTAATTTTAAAATTGGATATTACAAAATGAAAAGAATTTTTACGGGGGGCGCTTTTTTTTTCTTTTTTCTGGTTGCATGCTTTTCTTCCTGCTCCCGTTCCCTTATAGATGACCAGCTTAGGCTGGGAGTCTGGGCTTCGGAGAACGATTTATGGGATGAGGCAATCTTTCGCTGGAAAAAAGTCCTTCTGGCCAATCCAAATTCTGCAGCTGCTCATAACAACCTCGCTGTCGCTTATGAGAAGAAAGGGCTTTGGGAAGAGGCCCAAAAAGAGTATGAGCTGGCTGTTAAACTTTTGCCCAATAATACCCATGTCAAATCGAATTTTCAAAACTTCAAAGAAAATATGGAGTCGGCAAAAAAAGAGAAAAATGAAAAAAAATAGCCTTCTCATCTTTCTTTTCTTTCTTCTCGAAGTTGCCTGCGTCTCTAATTCTTATCTGAAAATAAAAATGGAAATCCCCAGCTTTTCCCCTTTCGATCTCGAGCAATTTAAAGAGATTGTGATCACCAATTTTTGGCTGGAAGAGGAAACAAAAGATTTTGATCTTAATCAGGAGCTAGTTGACTACATGAGCGTTGAGCTAGCTCGACAGTTCAAGGGGAAAATATCCAAAGCAGCTGTTTCTTGGGAAAAGGAAGATCTCTTTAAAAACGAGGACTTCTGGAAAGCCCTTTCTCCGGATTTAGAAAAAGCTATTTTCCTCACAGGAAAAGCGCAGTACACTCAGGAAACCCGAAAGGCTCTTCTGGAAAAGGAAAGGGCCCGCTTTGAAGATTCCTTTAGGCCCGAAAAGGGCCTGGCTGAGCGGAAAGTCTTCACCCTCGAGCTTTCCATTTATTTCATTGACACTCAGGCTGGCAAAATTCTATATGAGAGAAATTTTAAAGAGACACAGACTTCCTCCAACCCGAAACAGACGCTTCGCTATGCCTTCTTTGACCTTATGCAGAATGTCAAAATGAAACTATTCAATACCATCTTAAGGGAAGGGAGGCTTCAGGAAAGATACATCTTGCTGAAATAATAAGGAGTTTCTATGAATCCTTATATAAAACGCATCTTTCTTTTTTCTCTTTTCTTGATCTGGGGAGTTCTCTCCTTTGCCCAGGAATATTACATCCCCTATTACGGAAAAAATAAAATCATGTATGAAAAATTCAACTGGCAGAGCTATCAGACAGAACACTTCAACATTTATTTTTACGCTGATGATGTCCAAATTTTAAAGAATGTCGCCGAAATCTCAGAAAGCGCTTATAAAAAAATAAGCCAGCTCCTCAAGCACGAACTTTCTGATCCGGTGCCTATTATCTATTACATCACTCTCACTGATTTTGAGCAGACCAATCTTTTTCAGATCTCTGAAGGAGTCCTGGGGGTTTCTGAACCTATTCTCTATAGGATTGGAGTGCATGGGGACATGAGCTTGGATGAGCTCCAGTATCTCGTCGAACATGAACTTACTCATATCTTCGAATTCGACATCCTCTGGGGAAGCCCTGGCGGCGCACTCTATGCAGTTAACCAGCCTCCTCTCTGGGTCTTTGAAGGGCTTTCCGAGTACAACACCCAAAAATGGGATTCCTGGTCAGAGTTAATTGTCAGAGACGCTGTTTTGAACGACCGCGTCCCTGAGCTCGCCGAATCCGGAGAGCTTTACTCTCGCTATCCTCTTCCCAGGGATCCTGCCTATGACTTTGGCCATGCCCTCTATGAACTGATTGAAAAAAAATACGGAAAAAATGGCATCCGTGAGTTCTGGCAGTCCATGAAACATTCCTCGCTCATCATCAAAAGAGATCCCTTAAAGAAAGCTTTCAATCTGAAGCCTAAAGAATTCAATTACGAATTCAAAAGATTTCTCAGGGAAAAGACGAAAGATTTCCTGGCCAGGGAAAATCCTGAGGATTATAGCATTCCTCTCGGGCCTGAATTCCCAGTCAATCCTTATTTTTATGCCCTTTCTCATGCCGTCTCCCCTTCTGGAGACATTGTTGCGACCTTGACCTATAACACAAAAGATTATGATGCGGATATTGTCCTTATCTCCACCAAAGATGGCTCAGTGATCAAAAACATCACCAAAGGCTATACCACTAAATATGAATACATCAAGTATGAAATCGATCCATCTCGGGGAAAAAATCTTGACTGGTCTCCTGATGGAGACAGGATTGCCTTTTTTGCCCGCGACGGCGAGAAGTACTCCCTTTTCATTATCCATGCCCTGCGGGGGAATACCCTCGAGAAATTTAAAATTCCTGTTGACCAACCCTGCGCTCCTTGTTTTCTCCCCAGCGGCGACGAGCTCCTCTTCACCGCTTTCCAAGAAGGAACCCACGATATATTTAAGATAAACCTGGCTACAAAGAAAATCACCAATTTGACAGAAGATAGCCTTTATGAAAAAGCTCCGGCCGTCTCACCGGACGGAAAATTGGTGGCTTATACGATCCGCATTGATGGAGAGGACAAGCTCTTTATCTCTCCTCTAGATAATCTCAAAAAAAAGACCCAGCTCACCTTTGGCAAAGGAGATACAATTACTCCTCAGTTTTCGGCTGACTCTAAAGAGATCTTTTTTTCCGGAGACGAGAGAGATGCCTTCAATATTTATTCGCTAAACCTCGAAAGCGGAGAGCTCCGCCGCTGGAGTGATGTCAGAACAGGAAATTTCTATCCCTCTCCGCTTCCCAATGATCCCAAGAAGATTATTTTCTCTTCCTTCAACAAAAGCTCTTTCCAGATCTTCAAGGGAGAACTGGCTGCTGTTGAAGAAAAGAAAATCACCTTTTCTGAGTTTTTGCCCGAGGAGAAATATAAGAAGTTTGAGCCGATTGTCACTATGGAAATAGACAAAGAAAAAATTCAACCCTATAAAGGCCTTGGAAAATTGTATCTTACGACGCGGCCGCCGATTGATGCTGTTATTGCCACAGATGGATCGATTTATGGAGGCTCTGCCATTTCCTTCACAGATTTGCTTGGAGATTATAATTTTTACATCATGGCTTACCAGGTGAGAAGCTTCCGTTCTTACTATTTTGCCTACCTCAACCAAAAGCAAAGGCTTCAATATTTCGTAAGCGCCTTTCAGTACACCCTTTTTTATTACCCTCCTTATGCCTATTATGATGCCTACTATTACAACTACTTAAATTATAATGATGCCATTGCTTCCCGACAGATAACAGGGATAAATCTGAGCGCCTATTACCCTTTCAACAGGTACTACCGCGCCGAGGCAAGCTTTGGTTATTATCATTACGAAGAAGATTATCTCGATCCTTATACTTCTAACCTCTTTAGAGGCTACAACTACTTCTGGAATGGAAATCTTCTCTCTGCATCCTTTTCTCTTGTCGGAGAGACAACCCATTTTAAATACTACGGGCCTGCTGCCGGCCATACCTTCAGGCTCTCTCTCGCTCAATCCATTCCAGCTTCAGGTTCTTTCTTACAGAATACAACGCTTGAGGCTGATCTCCGCCAGTATCTTTATTTGGGGGCAGATATTCTTCTGGCTGCGCGCTTTGAGGGATTTCTGAGCCGCGGCAAAAATCCTTTTGTCTTCTACTTTGGAGGAAACAACCAGGTCCGTTCTTCCTACTACTACAATATTATCGCTAATGAAGGATGGTACGGGAATGCAGAGCTTCGTTTTCCTATCATCAACGCAGCTGCGACAATTATCGGCCAAATTGGGCCTGTTAGGGGAGTTTTCTTTTTCGACATCGCCAGGGCCAAAATCAAGGGATATCCAGCGAAATTCTACAGGTATACAGATTATGGCCGCCTCCTCGAATTCGATGCTATCGGTTCTTATGGATATGGATTTGAGTTCTTCTTCTTAGGCCTTCCTATCCACCTGGAATTCGCCAAGCGTCTTGAATTTCCGGATATCTCCAGGCCCTTTGAAATGGAAAAATTCGGAAAATTTGAAACAAAATTTTGGATAGGTTTTGATTTTTAATTAAGGATAGCATCTCTGAATATGTGATCTTTATGATGGGTGCAGGAACCTGCCCTTGGCCCCCGCACCCGATTGAATCACATAAAAAGATATGCTTCCTTAATTAAGAAATTACTTGAAATCCTCTTCGAACAGTGCTATGATGGCCTGGCCTTCTCAAAAAGAAATCAGCAATCGAGGAAGGTTTTCCACAGCTGTGGAAATTTCTGTGGAAATCTTGTAGGTTGTCATGGAAGTAGAAGAAAAAATTAATCCTTGGCTTCAAATCCTCAAAACGATTCAGGAAAGAATTGATCAAAATAGTTACGAAACTTGGTTTGAGCCAACCGCCTATATCGGCAAGGAAAAAGATTTCCTCTATGTCAAAGTCCCCAATTCCTATTTCAAAGATTGGCTTTCTTTTCATTATTCCGGCCTCATCAATGACTGCGCTCAGGAACTCTTTGGCAAGGCTTATGAAATAAAATATATTTTCGATGATACTGCTTCTTTTTCCTTTATAAGGCGATCTCCCGACGAGAGAAGAGCTACTCAGGGGGCCCTCCTCAGCCCAAACCTGAATCCTAACTACACCTTTGAAAATTTTGTTGTTGGATCCTGCAACCAGTTCGCTCACGCTGCTTCTACTGCCGTAGCCCAGAATCCAGCCAAGTCCTACAACCCCCTTTTTATCTATGGAGGTGCCGGCCTCGGTAAAACCCATTTAATGAATGCTATCGGCCATTATATTCTCAATAATAACAAACGACTGAAAATCCTCTATATCACAACAGAAAAATTCATGAACGATCTCATTAACCATCTCCAGTACGGAAAGATTCTTGATTTCCGTCATAAATACAGAAGTGTCGATGTTCTCTTGATCGATGACATCCACTATCTTTCAGGAAGAGAAAGGACCAAAGAGGAATTCTTTCACACCTTTAATCATCTCTATGATAGCCAGAAGCAAATCGTCCTTTCCAGCGATTGTCCTCCTAAAGAAATACCTAACCTTGAGGAAAGGTTCAGCTCTCGCTTTGAATGGGGACTCATTGCCGATTTAAAACCCCCTGATATAGAAACAAGAATCGCAATCCTCAAGAAAAAAGCCGAGGTTGAAGGCGTTATTCTGCCTGAAATTGTCGCTCTTTTTATTGCTGACAAAGTTCATTCCAATATAAGAGAACTTGAAGGATATCTTCGCCGTGTCATTGCTTATGCTTCCCTCAAAGGAGAGAAAATAGATCTTGACCTTACCAAAGAATCATTGAAGAGCCTCCTTGACTCAAGCTCTCAAGTTATCACTGTGGAAAAAATCCAGAAATTCATCTGTCACAAATTCAAAATTAAACTTACCCAGCTAAAATCAAAAAACAACTCCCCCAAAATAGCCTATCCTCGCCAGGTTGCTATGTATCTATGCAAAGAGCTGACAAAAGTTTCTCTTCCAGAAATTGGTAAAAAATTCGGTGGAAAACACCACACAACAGTCATCCACAGCATTAGGAAAATAGAGAAATTACGGAACAAGAATGCAGAATTCAACAAAGAAATTAACAGTATCATCAATTTAATCCAGTAATAAAATCACTATTTTAAAAAAGATTTTCACATTTTATTTGATTTTATTCTTCTTATTATTTAATCTTTATAT
>CAZPAX010000058.1:0-13087 GCA_964584535.1 uncultured Eubacteriales bacterium | reverse complement strand
GGACTGGTTCCCTCGGGGTCCGGGGGCTAGGGGCGGTATCAGCCCGCACAGAGAATGTAATTTCATTTACTGCTTTGACATGAGTAACTGCCTAGTACGCCCCAAAAGATTTGCTACTTCCGTTTTTGACTTCACCTACTCCATGTGCTATTTATAGATACTGCGATTAGAGAAGGTCTTATGAAAAAATCCCTTGAGAACCTATCAAAAATGGAATATCCGGGCCGGGTCATTATCATCGGTTTGGACATGTCTGGAGAGAAGAGCGCTGTTGTCTATGCCATCACTGGAAGATCTCCCTCAAGCCAAGCAAGAAGGCTTGTTTTAGATGGCGATACAATCTGGACAATGCCCACTGACGAGGAGGTCTTGAAAAAGGGAAAGCCTGACCTCCTCATCTATCCTGCCATCTCGATCTCTGGCGGGATTGCTGTCAGCAATGGAAAACAGACCTCAGATATCAGACGCTATTTCCGCCAGAGTCCCAATCCCGTCGAGGTGCTCAGGCTTGCTCTCAAGAAATGGAATTATGAGCCTGATTCTCCAAACTTTACGCCAAGGATAAGCGGCTGTGTTCTAGCTAGAGACAAGGCCGCTCTGAGCATTATCAAAAGAGGCCAAGATGGCTCTACAGAAAGGAATTTTTTTGAAGTAGCCATGACTTGTGGAAAAGGGAGAATGATCACTACCTACAGCGGTGAAAACAGAGAGCCATTACAAGCCTTTGGAGGAGAGCCCCTTGATTTGGAACTTCAAGAAAAAACAGCCAAAAAAATGGCTGAGGCTGTTTATGAAGTTTTAAGACCGAAGGATTTGGGGAAAGATTTCAGAGTGGCTGTGGCTTGCGTTTTCACACGAAATTTGGACCTCAATGAATATGATTATTGGATTATCAACAAGCAAGAAAGGATGGAAACAAGAAATGGGAAAACAAGATAAAACAGCCCGAAGCCAGTATCAGACTAAGGTCAAAGAAGAATTTCCTGAAGTGCTTGATTTTGGAGGGCAGAAGTTCTCAAAAAAGCTTTCCATGAGATACGGGGAAAATCCAGGCTATCCTGCTGCCTTCTATGCTGAGCAAGGAGCATCTGGGCCAAATATGGCATCGATGGAGGTGCTTCAGGAAGGGAGCAAAGGCCTGAGTTATATCAATGTCGGGGATATGGACCTAGGCCAGAGGTTGGTTAAAAAGCTCAGCGAAATACACCAAGGAAAGCTTATCTGTGCTTTGATCAAGCACGAAATGCCGAGCGGGGTAGCTATGGGAGATACCCCAGAAGAGACTTTTGAGAAAGCCTGGAACTGCGACTCTCTCTCCAATTTTGGAAGCGTGGATGTTTTCAATTATAGTATCAATGAGCACGTAGCCAGACTTCTTGTTGAAAGCCAGAGAAATGTTGAGGTCGTCTATGCTCCTGATTTTTCTCCTCAATCTCTCCAGATACTCTCCTCAAGGAAAACGCTGAGAGTCGTTAAAATGGGGGCTTCTCTTAATAAACAATCCACAGATAACGGTCTTGAGTTCAAAAGAGTGGCTGGTGGACTTCTCGTCCAGAAAAGGTTTGACTCAAAAATAACCTCAGCCGATTCCCTGGATATAGTCTCAGAAAGAAAACCTTCTCCTGAGGAAATCGAAGCTTCGATTTTCAACTGGATTATCGCCTGCTATACCCGCTCGAACGCTGTTGTCATCGGCAAGAAAGATAAAGTCCACGGGATTGGCTCTGGACAGAGAAGCCGGATAGATGCTGCCGAATGTGCCATCAGATACTCAAGGCGGGGCTATGGGCCAGAGGGATGTGTTATGGCCTCAGATGCCTTTATGCCTTTCACAGATGTTGTCGAGATTGCAGCCCAAAATGGGATCACTGCCATCATCTATCCCCTGGGATCTATCCGCGACCAGGAAGTTATCGATAAAGCCAATGAATACAAGCTGGCCATGATTGTCACCAGAAAGCCAGGGGAAATAGATTGCGAACGCTGTTTTTTACACAGGTAAAGAAAATGAGCCTCAAAGAATACAAGGAAAAAAGGGATTTCTCTAAGACTCGAGAGCCCAGAGAATCAAAGTTGAGAAAAAAACGAGACAGACTAGTTTACGTCATCCAGCGCCATTATGCTTCTCATCTCCACTATGATTTGCGGCTGGAGGAAGAGGGAGTTCTCAAGAGCTGGGCTATTCCCAAGACACCTAACCTAAAAGAGGGGATAAAGAGACTAGCTGTCGAAACAGAGGACCATCCTCTGGGCTACGAAGAGTTTGAAGGACGAATACCAGAAGGTCAATATGGAGCTGGGAAGGTGGAGATCTGGGACAAGGGAGAGTATCTTCCAATTGAAACAGCGCCGACAAAGAGAGTCATGGAAATAAAAGGAAAGAAACTCACTGGAACCTATTGCTTGATAAAAATCAAAGCTGCGGATAAGAAAGACAAGAACTGGCTCTTCTTCAAGCTAAAAGAAAAAAAATGAAAGGAAAGAGAGAGATGAAAAAAAGTGAAAAAATCCCTTGCCATGTTTGCAAAAAAATGATCCCTAAAGCTGCAGCTCTGCACGCTGAGGGGAAGGAGTATGTCTTGCACTTCTGTGACATAGAATGCTTAGATTATTGGAAAAGAGAGAAAGAAAAAGAAAAGAAATAAGCCTGGAAATTTTATGCATTTAGCCATACTCTGGCATTTTCACCAGCCAATATATAGAAATCCAGAAAATGGGAAATATCTTCTTCCCTGGGTGAATTACCATTCTGTGAAGAACTACTTTCAGATGGCTTGCCTTATCGAAGAACTTCGATTTCCCTGCACTTTTAATTTTGTTCCTTGCCTTTTAGAACAGATAGAGGATTATGTTCGCGGACGCGCCAGTGATCCCTATCAGGAGGCACTTGAAGTGGATGGGGAGAAATTAAAGCCATCACAAATAGAGCTTCTTCATGAGCTTATCCCTGATGAAACGAACATCCAGAAACTCCAACTTCAAGCATTTCTTTCTTTTTTTTCACCTACCCTGAAAGTCAAAGAGGATAAAAATTACCTTCTTGGTCTTCAAAAGGAAATCCTCAAAGACCTTATCCCTCACTATAAAAGGCTCTGGAAAAATGGCCTAGTAGAATTAACAACATCCCCCTATTACCACCCCCTTTTGCCTCTTATCTTTGATCTTCAATCAGCTGGTGAAGCGAGATCAGCCTTCCTTCTTTTTCGCCATCCTGAAGATGGGGAGCTGCAAATTGAGAAAGGAAGAGAATACTTCAAAGAGATTTTTGGAGATTATCCTTGCGGACTTTGGCCTCCAGAAGGTGGAATAAGCCAGGAAGTGGCTCATTCTATCTCCAAAAAAGGTTTCTCTTTTGCTGTCACTGATGAGAACATACTCTGGAAAAGCCTGAAGGAGCCCCGCAACCTGAAAAACATCTTTGAGCCTTATTTTTGTGGAGATCTTGCTGTCTTTTTCCGCGACAGAGAACTCTCTGACCTCCTCAGCTTTGAGTATCAGAAATGGGAGGAAAAGGAGGCCGTGGCTGATTTTTTGATGAGATTAGAGGAGAGAAAAAAAATCTGTGAGGATAATTCCATCTGCGTCATAGCCCTGGATGGGGAAAATCCCTGGGCCCATTATCGCCAGAACGGTGTACCTTTTCTCAAGGAATTTATCACCAGCCTCCAAAAAAAAGAAGGAATTCAACCCCTAACCTTCAAGGATTATCTTCATAGATTCAAGCCGAAAAAAGAAATTACCTTGGTCGCCGGCACCTGGCTTGGAGACTTCTCCAAATGGGTTGGTATTCCTGCCAAAAATGAAGCCTGGGAAGCTCTCTCCAAGGCTAGGCAGGAGTGTGGACAGAGGGAGGAGATCCTCATCGCCGAGGGCTCGGATTGGTTCTGGTGGTATGGAGAAGAGGGTAAGGAGAAATTTAATTTTCTCTTTAAAGGCTACATTAAAAAAGCTTATCAATTATCCGGGAGAAAATTCTAAAATGGGCGGTCCCGTCTTCCTCTTCGCCATCCATAACCATCAGCCTGTGGGAAATTTCCCCTGGGTTTTTGAAAAGGCTTTTAAGGATTGCTACTTTCCTTTTCTCAAGGAGATGGAAAGGCATCCAGGAATAAAATTCACCCTTCATTTTTCAGGCCCACTCTGGGAGCATATGCAGGAAAAAGAAAAGGATTGCTGGCAAACTGTGAAAGAAATGGTGAAAAGAGGGCAGATTGAGCTTCTTGGAGGAGGATTCTATGAGCCCATTCTTTCCATAATCCCCGAAGCGGATCGCCTGGGACAAATTGAGCTTATGAATCAATTCTTGGAAAAAAATTTCCAGGTTAGGCCCAACGGCTTATGGCTTGCGGAAAGAGTCTGGGAACCAGATCTGCCCAAAACACTTGCAAAATCTGGAATCAGATACACTCTTCTGGACGAGGAGCATTTCCATTATGCTGGGATAAAAAATATTCATACCTACTACGTTACTGAAGAGGAAGGATATCCTTTAAACATTTTTCCCATTGATAAAAAGCTTCGCTACCTAGTTCCGTTTCGAACATTAGAAGAAATCGAAGCCCACTTTCAGGAAATCGAAAAAAAAGGAGGGGTGGCCATTCTCGGCGATGATGGGGAGAAGTTTGGGCTCTGGCCAGGCACAAAAAGATGGGTTTATGAAGAAGGCTGGCTGAGAAAGTTTCTGGATTTCCTTGAAGCCAGGAGTATTCGAAGTCTGACCTATTCAGAATTTTTGGCTGAATATCCTCCAGGAGGGAGAGCCTATCTGCCGCCTGCTTCCTATGAAGAGATGATGGAATGGGTCCTTGAGCCAGAAGACTATGAGGTTTACAAAAAGCTGAAAGAGGAAAGTTCTCAAGAGGCAAAGAGATTTCTGAGGGGAGGCTTCTTTCGCCAATTTTTTCTCAAATATCCAGAGACAAACCATCTCCACAAGCGAATGCTCCTAGTCTCCCTGGAGGTCAATCGCCAGCAAAAGGAAAAAGCAAAGCTTTCTCTCTACAAAGCTCAATCGAACGATCCTTACTGGCATGGCATCTTTGGAGGTCTTTACCTGCCTCATCTACGGGAAGCTGCTTATTCCCATCTCCTTGAGGCAGAAAAAGCCCTCAGCTTAAAAAAAGGCTGGAAAGAGATCGATTATGACCTTGACGGGAAAAAAGAGATTTTCTATAGCGGGCAAGAATTTAATCTCCTCTTCAAGCCTTCTTTTGGCGGTTCTCTCCTCGAACTGGATTACAAGCCTCTTTCCCGCAATCTGACAGATGTTCTCTCAAGAAGAAAAGAATCCTATCATACTGTGCAGGAAGAAGGAAAAAGCGAAGGCAAGAGTATTCACGAACTGGCCAAAGAATTTCCATCTGAAGCGAAGGGCCTCCTGCGCTATGACTGGTATCCCCGCTATTCCCTCCTTGACCACTTCTTTCACCCCCAGACAACAAAAGAAAATTTCGAGCGAATTGAATTTGGAGAGCAAGGAGACTTTGTCAATCAGGAGTATGAGTTCAGTTTAAAGGGGAATAAGCTTCTTCTCCAAAGGCAAGGCAATGTCTGGATTGATGGAGAGAGAATAAGCCTCCAAGTTAAAAAAGAGATTTTCCTCAGCCCAGAGAGCATAAATGTCAATTACGAGATAGAAAATCTGTCCGGGGGAAAAAAGGACCTTTTTTTTGGCTCAGAATGGAATTTCTATATCTTGCCTGAAGAGCTGGAAATCCAAAAGGACAATTTGCTTTTCCTCGGAGGCAGGCTCTCTTTCGAACCTTCCCATCCTCTCGATATCTGGCATTTTCCTCTCCAGACGCTCTCCCAATCGGAAAGGGGATATGATATAATTCAGCAGGGCATCTGCTTCGTCCCTCTCTGGAAAATGACCCTTTCTGGCCCAGAAAAATTCATATTGTTTATAAGCATAAAAGAAAAAAAATGACAGATAAATTTTTCTCTCTTGTTCTTCATAGCCATATCCCCTATGTGCTCAGTCACGGCAGCTGGCCTCACGGCATGGACTGGCTCTATGAAGCAGCAGCAGAGAGCTATCTTCCTCTTCTCGATGTTTTCTATCGTCTTCGCCAAGAGGACATCAGCCCTCAGGTCAGTATAAGCTTTACTCCTGTGCTCATGGACCAGCTAAAAAGCAGAATTTTCGCTGAAGGCTTTGGTCAATATTTGAAGATGAAGATGGACGCGGTCCGACAGGACAGGCAATATTTTGAGAAAAAAGGTAATCAAGAGCTTATTTCTCTTTCCATTTATTGGGAGAGGTGGTACGAGAAGCTCTATCAAGATTTTTTTGAAAAATATAAAGATATCATCAACTCCTGCCGCGTTCTCCAGGATGAAGGCCATATTGAAGTCCTGACATCTGCTGCAACTCATGCCTATTTCCCTCTTCTGGCCAAAGATGAAAGCATCAGGAATCAAATCCAGCAGGGAAAGGCTGTCTATCGCCACTATTTTGGCAGAGAGGCAAAAGGATTCTGGCTACCCGAGTGTGGTTATCGGCCAGGTTATGTCTGGAAACCTCCTTTGGGAAAAAAAGATCCTTACCAACGGTTGGGAGTTGATGAAATCCTGAGAAGCGAAGGAATCGGGTATTTCTTTGTCGATAGCCATCTCCTTAAAGGAGGAGAAGCCAAAGGAGTCTACCTGGAAAGATTTCCAGCTTTAAAGCTTCTCTGGGAAAAATTCGAAAAACAATATCTTCCAGGCCAGGAATCCTCCCAAGATCCCTATTATCCCTATCTTTGCCATCCTTCAGAATTGCCTTTTCTGGTCAGAGATGAAGTCTCAGGGATTCAGGTCTGGAGTGGGAAATGGGGCTATCCAGGAGACAGCTGGTATCTTGAATTTCACAAGAAGCATTTCCCGGGCGGAACAAGATACTGGAGAATTACTTCCAGCGAGGCTGACCTTGCTGACAAGGCTCCCTATTCCCCTGAAAAAACAAGAGAGAGACTGGAAGAAAATTCTTCTCATTTTGTGAATCTCCTCCAAGAAACATTAAGAGCGAAAAAAGGAGGGGTCATTGTCTCCCTCTATGACACTGAACTCTTCGGACACTGGTGGTTTGAAGGACCGGAGTGGCTTTATCTTGTTCTGAAAAAACTCGACAGGAGTTCCGTAAGATCTGCTGTGGCAAGCCGTTGCTTGGAATATCTGCCTCCTCAGAGAATCATTTCCCTGCCAGAGGGTTCCTGGGGAAAAGGAGGCTTTCACTGGATCTGGTTAAATGAAGATACCTCCTGGATATGGGCTAAAATTTACGGAATCGAAGAAGAGTCAAGCCTCTTGAGTCTCTTTTCCTTGGCGAAAAAGAGAATTCTCAAACAGTTTGTGAGGGAGAAATTTCTTTTGGAAAGCTCTGACTGGCCTTTCCTTATCTCCACCTGGACAGCCAGAGATTACGCTGAGATGCGAGCTGCGGAACACTTCGATAGAGCCATGATTTTGCTTGGCTGGTTAAAAAGAAAAGAGGAATTATCCAGTGAGGAAATAGCCTTGCTCAAGACATGGGAAGAAGAAGATAATTTATTTGAAGAGGTGGTATCTCTTGATGGAAACCTTATCTGAAAAAGTTCTGGTCATGATTCTCTGCGGAGGAAAAGGGGAGAGGCTTTATCCCTTGACCAGGGACAGGGCAAAGCCATCTGTTCCCTTCCTTGGCGGCTACAGGATCATAGACTATAGCCTCTCCAATTCTCTAAACTCTGATTTGCGAAAAATAAGCCTTCTCACTCAGTACAAATCCCTCTCCCTGGAAAGGCATATTCTTTACGGCTGGAACATCTTTCATCCAGAAAGCAGGGGATTTATCATTTCTCTTCCAGCCCAGGGAAGAGTAGGAGAGCGCTGGTATGAAGGAACGGCTGATGCTGTCTTTCAGAATATCTACACCATCCAGCAGGAAAATCCTGAACTCGTTCTTGTCCTTTCCGGAGATCATATCTACAAAGCCGACTACAGAGAAATTTTCAGGTTTTTCGAGGAAAAGGATGCTGATGCAGTTATTTTAAGCAAGCTCGTCCATCGCTCCGAAGCTTCACGGTTTGGAGTGGTAGGAGTGGATGAGGAAAAGAGAATTCTGGAATTCAGAGAAAAGCCAAAGAAACCTCCTACGGTGCCCTGGGCTTTGAAGCAGTCTCTTATCTCCATGGGAGTTTATCTATTCCGGACTCCGATTCTCATAAAAGCTCTCATCAAAGACGCCAAAAATCCTCAGAGCAGCCATGATTTTGGGAAGGATGTTATTCCTAAGATGATCCAGGAGTATCGGATTTATGCTTATCCCTTTGAAGGATACTGGGAAGACATTGGGACAATAGATGCTTACTGGAAAGCTAACATGTCTTTCCTCTCCTCTTCTCCTCCTTTCTCCATGCAGGATTCTGAATGGCCGATCAGAACCTATAAAGCTCCCTATCCGCCTTCCTTTATTCATCATGGAAAGATCTTAAACTCGATAGTCTGTTCAGGTTGCTCTATATCTGGAGGAATTGTAGAGAATTCCATCCTTTCCCCTGGAGTAAAAATTGAAGAGAGAGCTCATGTTCAGGATTCTATAATCTTTGAAGGCACTCAGGTCGGGAAAGGAGCCAAGCTGAAAAGGGTTATTGTCGATAAATTTGTTCTTATCCCAGACAGCTTTGAGATAGGATTTGACAGAAACGAGGATAGCAAGAATTTTAAGATAAGCCCAGAAGGTATAGCCATTGTGCCCAAGAATTGGAAGTTAAGATGATTGAAAAATACAGCTTTCTTGTCCCTGATTTCCAGAAAGAAACACCCAAGGAACTCATGCTTCTTTCCATCATTTCCCAGAGCTTCTTTCAACCCTTCTTACTTGAGGATAATCTGTTGGTCATCCTCACCGCTCTGACCTCAGGTTCTGGAATAGGTTTTAACCGGGCCATGCTTTTTCTTATTGAAGGGGACAGGCTAAAAGGGGAAATGTGGCTTGGGCCAGGCTCTCCAGAAGAAGCCAATTCAATCTGGGAGGTTCTCTCCACACCTGGCATTGGCTACATTGAAATCATTGAGCATAACCGGGCCTTATTGAGGCGCAAAGACAAAGATAACCTAAGCAACCGAATAAAAGACTTCAGCTATTCCCTGCATGGAGAAGACTCTCTCATTCCTGCGCTGGCAGCTTCAAGAAGAGAAATCATCGCTGTCAAAGATGCCGCTCATGAGCCTCTTGTCGACAGGAGTTTTCTGGAGACGATAAAAGCCAACGATTTTCTCTGCATCCCTCTCCTTGCTCAGAACGAAGTCTTGGGAGAAATTGTGGTCGACAATGCCATTACCAATGCTCCGATTGAAGCGAGAGACATCAAGCTGGCCAGTATCTGCGGGCTCATCGCTGGCAACTATATCTACACGGCTTCACTTCACCAGAAGATGGTGGAAATGGAAAAAATGGCTGCCATGGGAGAGATGGCCATGTTCATGACTCACCAGTTAAGAAATCCACTGACGACAATGGGCGGTTTTACAGATCAGCTCCTTAATTCAGAGATGGACGAAAAAAAGAAAAGGAGAAACCTGCAGATCATAAGGGACGAAATCAAGAGATTGGAAGAAGTTCTCTTCAAGTTGTCACGTTTTCTCAAAGTTGAAATCAAAGAACCTGCCTCATTTGAGATTCAACCTGTCATCGCTTCTATGCTGGCCAGGTCTGAAATTAAGTCAAAATTTAAGAGCCAGGGAGTAAATTTGAAACTCCGGCTGGAAAAGAACCTTCCCCCGCTATTATGTGATCCGACTTATGTTGGAGAAATCGTGAGGAACCTCCTGGATAATGCCCTAGAGGCAACTCCCCGAGGAGGAGAAGTCTTGGTCCAGATCGCCAGAGAGAATAAAAAATGGCTGGTCTTGAGCGTTAGAGATACAGGGATAGGAATTCCTGACCAAGATAAAAAGAAAATTTTTGTTCCTTTCTTTTCGACAAAAGAGAAAGGCATGGGCCTCGGGCTTGTTTTTGCCAAGAGAGTGATGGATGCCTGCGGTGGAAAGATAGAAGTTGAAAGCAGGGAAGGGGAAGGATCTCTTTTTAAATTGTATTTCAGGACCGGAGAAAAGGAGTGAAAAAAATGAAAAGGTTATTGGTTGTTGAAGATGAAAAATCTCTCTGCCTTTTATATAAAGAAGAACTGACAAAAGAAGGGTATAAAGTGACGGCTGTGACCGATGCAGATTCCGCTCTTGAACTCCTCAAAAAAAAGAAATTTGACTTGATTATTACTGACATTAGGATGCCGGAGAAAAATGGTATTGAGCTGATCACCCAGATCATGGGAATGAGAAAGGATGTCCCGATCATCATCAATACCGCCTACGAGAGTTATAAAGATGATTTCATGACTTGGGCAGCAGATTCCTATGTTGTGAAATCTTCTTCTCTAGAGGAGCTAAAGTCCAAAATAAGGGATCTCCTTAAAGAATAAAATGTCCGAGTTAAGAAAAGATATTTTAAGCGGAAGATGGGTTATCATTGCTTCTGAAAGAAGTAAGCGTCCAGATGATTTCCGGGTTGCGCAAGCAGAAAAAGAAAAGACGGAGGGAATAAAAGAGTTCTGCCCCTTTTGCGAAGGGAACGAAGCAAAGACCCCTCCAGAAGTTCTCTCTCTAAGGAAACAAGGAACATCAAAAGACAAACCTGGCTGGCGGGTAAGAGTTGTCCCTAATAAATTTCCGGCTTTAAATCGCGGCATTCCCCCTGTAAAATCTAAAAAAGGTATCTTCCAGTGGATGGAAGGCATTGGAGTCCATGAGGTAGTGATCGAGACTCCTGAGCATGATAAAGAGTTGAGCGATCTCAGCCTTGATCATGTTCAGGATGTGCTCGGGATTTATCAAAAGAGGATAAAAGACATAGGAAAAGAGTGGCAATACCAGTATATCCAGGTTTTTAAAAACAAAGGCAAGGAGGCTGGCGCCTCCTTGAGCCATTCCCATTCCCAGATCGTGGCCACCCCAATCATCCCTAAGAGAGTCAAGGAAGAATTGTACGGAGCAGAGAGATTTTTCCGCAATTCCGGCGAATGTGCTTTTTGCCGGATCATAAAGGAAGAATCCGAAATCAAAGACCTATTGATTCTCGCTAATAAACATTTTTGTGTGACTGCACCTTTTGCTTCCCGTTTTCCCTTTGAAATGCGCCTCTATCCCTTTCGTCATTCTCCTTATTTTGAAGATCTGGGCAAAGAAGAGTTGAAGGGGCTAGCTTTAACTCTTCGAACTGTACTCACTTCGCTAAAAAATATTCTTTCTGATCCTCCTTTTAATTTTATTCTCCACCAGGCGCCCAACCCGAATCTTCCCCAGCAAAACTGGCCAAAGATAGAAAGAAGTTTCCACTGGCACATAGAAATTGCCCCGATCTTGACCAAGGTGGCCGGCTTTGAGCTGGGAACAGGCTTTTATATTAACCCAGTTCCCCCCGAAACTGCCGCTCATTATTTGAAGGAAGCCATCTCCAGAGAATAGAAATCGTTTCTTTCCATCTTTAGATCTTTTTATTTGAAACTTATTATTCTGCGGAAATCCTTTTGTAGAGGGTAAAGTATTCCTGCGCTGACTTTTCCCAGGAAAAATCAAGAGACATGGCATTCTTGATGAGAATCTCCCATTTGTCTCTTCGGTTATAAAAAGAGACGCACTTGGCAAGAGAGGCAAGTAGAGCTCGAGGACTATAGTCTTCAAACTTAAATCCATTTCCTGTATTCCCCTCGGGCTCAAACTCCTGGATCGAATTATCCAGCCCACCGGTTGCCCGGGCAACCGGAATCGTTCCATATTTCAGGCTGTACATCTGGGTCAGGCCACAGGGCTCATAGCGGGAAGGAATGAGGAAGACATCACTTCCGGCAGTGATCTTGTGGGCAAGAGATTCATCAAAAGCTATTTTCAGGCCAAATGAAGAAGGATATTTTTTCTGCATGGCGAGGAGTGCATTCTGGATTTTCTCTTCGCCTGTTCCAAGAATGGTAAGATAGATATCCATTTTAAAGATATCTTTAAGGGCTTTGCAGACAAGATCCAATCCTTTCTGACCAGCAAGACGGGAGACCATTCCAACGACAGGAATATCCTGGCTAGACAAAGGAAGTTTAAATGACTCAAGCAAGTCAGCCTTGCATTCTTTTTTTCCTCCTAAATCCGAAGGGCTATAATTCTTGGCTATGAATCTATCCGTTAAAGGATCCCAATCTGAGTAATCGACGCCATTGAGAATGCCATGAAGGGCGTGGCTCCTCTTTTTGAGCAATCCATCTAGGCCGCAGCCAAACTCAGGAGTCTGGATTTCCTGGCTGTAGCGAGGACTGACTGTACTGATGGCTGTGGAATAGAGAATTCCTGCCTTAAGATAATTGACTTTTCCGTAGAACTCTAAATCTTCCATGTTGTAAAGATAATCAGGAAGCCCGATTTTGGCCAAAATTTCTTTATCAAAGAGACCCTGATAGGCAAGGTTATGAATGGTGAAGAGAGAGCGGGTTCTCTTAAATAAAGAATCCTGACCAAAATGAAACTTTAGATAGGCAAGGGAGATAGCTGACTGCCAGTCGTGACAGTGGAGGATATCTGGAGTGAATTCCATTTTTTTCAATGCCTCAAGGGAAGCTCTGGAGAAAAAGGCAAACCTTTCTCCATTATCCGCATAATCTCCGGCAGGTGTTCCATAGAGGCAGTCACGGTCATAGTAATTGTCTTTTTCTATGAAATAGGCAGGAAAAAGTCCCTGGCCCTCTTCCCAGATAGAGAAGCGCTCTTTCCTGCCCTGCCAGCCAAGCTCCTGATTCTCGATAATCATATTTAGCGCAATATTTTTTCTCTTCACTTCCCGGTAAAAAGGCATGAACACCTTTAATTCAAGCCCAAATTTAGCCAAAAATTTGGGCAGAGAGCCGGTCACATCTGCCAGACCTCCAGTTTTGGCAAAGGGCACAACTTCAGATGAAAGAAAAGCGATTCTCATAGCCAGCTATTTTAACACAGGATATCTTACCCGTCACTTCAGTTTTTTGACATGTAAGTAGCAAAACGTTGGGGGGTGAAGGCAATAATTCGTGTGACATCCCATATT
>CAZPAX010000057.1:0-13289 GCA_964584535.1 uncultured Eubacteriales bacterium | reverse complement strand
GAATAGAACTCCTGGGGCCTGCGATCAGACATTATGCAGGCAAGAGGCTGAATTAAAGGCAACTCGCAGGGCCTTCCGAAATCAAATTATAAAAGTTGTTTGTCTCTTTTCTTCGAGGATCTTTTCCAATAGAAATAGGCTGGAACTCCCAGGCCTATGAGGAGAAGGCCGAGAAAGGATTTTCCGGGCTCTTCCCTGACAGTATTGAGAAAGATCCAGAAATTAATGAGAATAAAGACTGAGGGGACAATAGGGTAACCCCAAGCTTTGTAGGGCCTCTGCAGTTCTGGCTTCCTTCTGCGGAGAACAAAGACTGAAAGCCCTGTCGCAGCAAAAAATAGAACAACAGCAAAAACAACATATTCGTAGAGGGCTTGATAGGTTCCGGAAAGACAGAGAAGTGAGGACCAGATGGCCTGTCCGACAATGGCGATGTGCGGAGTTCGGAAGCGGGGATGAATTCTGGCCATGCTCTTGAAAAATAGCTTGTCTTCTGCCATGGCAAAAAAGACTCTAGGGCCATAGATAACGGTTGAGCTCAGACAGCCGAAGATGGCCACCATGACAACGGAGTTTATCAGAGAAGAAGCAGTGCCGCCGAACATGGAAGTCATGGCCAATTCAGCTATTCGGGTAACTCCCTTCATCCGCTGGACAGGGAGAGCGAGAAGGTAGACGCAATTCATAAGAATATAAATGGAAATAATAGAAAATGAACCGAGGATCAATCCCAACGGCAGATTCCGTCTGACATTTTTTATCTCTCCAGCTGTACAGTTGACAGCATACCAGCCATCATAGGTCCACATCACGGCAATCAAGGCGATACCGAGTCCTCTGAGGAGGCTCCCTCCAGGAAACCCATCACTAGCAAAAAACTGGCTGAGGTGCCAATCGCCTCCTTTCCTGCCCAAGGCTATGCCCAAGATCACAATCATCGCCACAGCCATGATTTTCATCAAGGTGAAGATATTCTGAACTGTGCTTCCTGATCGAAGGCCAATGCAATTGATTATAGTCAGAATCCCAATGGCCAAAATGGCCACAAGCTGGCCGCTGGAGAGAGAATAGGGAAAGCCGTCAATATCGAGCTTGAACAAAATCTCCTGATTGGATAAAGGAGGAACAAAATAACCGAGATATTCAGAAAAACCAACGGCCAGGGCTGCTACTCCTCCGCAATGAATAACAAGAAAATATGTCCATCCGAAGAGGAATCCAGCACTATTTCCATAAGCTTCATTCAAATAGACATATTGTCCACCTGCTCGAGGCATGCTGGCTCCAAGCTCAGCAAAACTTAAGGCTCCGAGAAGCATGATTATTCCCCCCAGGAACCAGACAAAGAGTATCCAGCCAGGGGAGGGGAGGGCTTCAGCGATATACCCCGTTGTCAGGAAAATCCCTGACCCAAAGACTGAGCCGATAAGAAGAAGCGTTGTATCAAAAAGGCTAAGACTTCTCTTTAGGTAGATTCGAGAGGATTCCTTCTCTTGGTCGCTTTTTTCTTCTATTTTATTTATTATCAATTACTTATAAATAAATCCCATCTTATTTATAATCAATTACTTAGCCATACCTATATCTTAATTTCTGGCAAAGAATCGAGACCACAATTTTTTGCCTCACTGAGCATTATTTTTTGAATTTCTTTTAAACTATCCTTTTCTAAGACATTTGAAATTGCCTCTTTAAGGATTTTTTTTACTTTTTCTGAAGCTCTATCCGCCATTGATTTCTTTCCCAAAGAAACCCACTGGTCATAGGCATCTCGATCGATGATTTCAGGAAAGATATGCTCTTCCCGATACCATTTTTTTGTATGAGGCATAGACAAAAAATGGAAATCCTTTTCCTTTGCTTCATATAAATCCATAGCCAGAGGTTCCTCACGCTGGGAAATACTCCTCAAAAGTCTATAGGCTATGCCACATATTTCATTATCAATAGCCAGTTTTTCCAGGCTCTGGCAACTCTCGAAATCCATCATGCCCGGACCAGAAACGATATTGATACCTGAAAGTGCTGCGAGAATAGCTCCGATTCCTGATTCTAGTCCGGCCTGGCTATCATTGATTTTTGAATCGCTCAACCCCATATAGGCATGAGTGGGGAGATGGAGATATTTCCCTATTTGGGCATAGGCAGAATCGATCATCATTGTCTCTATAGCTCCCATCGGTGTTGTCCCTTTTCTCATGTCAAAGCTTGAAGGTGAGCCGCCGAAAATGACCGGAGCTCCTTCTTTTGCCAGTTGACAGATGACAAGCCCAGAGAGATTTTCTGCAACATGTTGAACCAGAGTCCCAGCCAGAGTGACAGGCGAAGTTGCTCCTGTCAGCCCCATTGAAATAATCTCAGAAGGAATTCCTCTCCGAGCGCAATCAACGAGACTCTGTGCTGTCAGGTCGCTCCACTTGAGAGGAGGGGAGGGGCAGGCATCAAAAATGGCCAAGGGTTTTTCGGCTAATCCCTTTTCACTGCCTCTTACAGCTACAAGCATATCATACATGGGTTTGAATCCTTCCTTCCGAAATGTCCCAGTGACAATAGGTTTTTCCGAAAATTGGAGGCAGATCATCAATCTGTAGCTATCTGACATTGCATCTGGGACATCGCTACTAATCAGGCCTGTGCTCTGAAAATGAATATGTTCCAAAGCCTCTGTCAATCGGACAAATGAAACGAGATCTTGAGTAATTGGTTTTCTCTGTTTTTGTGTCTCGTAATCAAGGATTGTTATCGCCGCAGATCCTGGATTGAAATGGACTACATCTTTGCCAACGATATACTCCTTCTTCCCCGACCTGTCATACATCTTGACAATCTTAGGCGCTTTCCTGAGCGATTCTTCGACTATTTTTCTGGAAATATGCACTCTTTGATTTTCCATATCCACTTTTTCTCCTTTCTCCAAGAAAAGCCCAACTACAGTCTGGCTTTCGACAAAGACACCATGCCGCTCAAGTAGTATTTTTGCCTCTTCGATGATTTTTTTTATCAAAGCTTCACTCAAGATCTTGCATTCAGGCTGAATCGTTTTGATCATAATTTATTTCCCCTTATTTTTTGAAAAAATTTATCCTAAAGGATATGGATTTTCTTGGGATCATCATGAATGCTTCATTAATCATGACACCGATCTGGTCTGCTGGAAGCACTTGAAAAATAAAGCTTTGCTCTTTTATGTTCCACTCTCCAAAACCAGGACTAAATCTTTTGCTTGGCCGCAGATTCATCCTTTTTCCCTCTTCTGCGACGATTATGTTTGCCTGATTTGCTACTTCTTCGACTGCCTCAGAACCCAAGGCATCCAAAATCAGAGCCCTGAGAATTTCATTCTCTCTCATCAGCTTTGCACTTTCTTGCTCAAGCTTTGGCCCAATTGTACAGACGCACAACCCCACCTTCTCCGCATTTTGAAAAATGGGGTGTTTGTCTGTCTTCTCGTAAGGGAGAATTCGATAGATGGCTTTTGCCTCAAGGAGATAACCTAGCCTTTTTTTCTCTGAATCAATTATCTTTTTAAGAGATTCCTTGATTTCCTTTGATTTCTTTTTGTACCCAATATGCCTCCATATTCTCTCTTCATCAAATTCTATGGCAAAGCCTTCTATCTTTCTGGGCGCTCTATTCATTTTTTTTCTATTATCTTTTTGGCCACTTTTACCGCAGCCATAGCGTTTTCTCCATAGCCATCAGCTCCAATATCATCAGCCCACTTCTGGGAGACTGGTGCTCCTCCAACGAGGATTTTGAATTTATCTCTGACTTTTTTTTCTTTGGCTAATTCAATGATTTTTTTCTGTCCTAGCATCGTTGTTGTCAGTAAGGCGGAAAGGCAGATGAAATCTGCTTTTTCCTCACTGGCTTTTTCAATAAACGTCTCCGGCCTGACATCAGCTCCCAGGTCGATGACCTCAAATCCGTTTGCAGCTAACATACCCGCCACAAGGTTTTTCCCTATATCATGGATATCTCCCTCAACTGTCCCAATAATGATTTTTCCTTTAAACCTTGCCTTTATTTTCTCTTTTTTCAATTCTGGCTCAAGGATCCCCATCGCTCCTTTCATGCATTCTGCGCTTGTGATGAGCTCAGGCAAGAAATATTCTCCTTTTTCCCACAATTCTCCCACTTTTTGAATTCCCTGAATATAGCCATCCTCAATGATCTTCATCAAATTGAGCTTTTTTCGCACCGCTTCTTTTGCCAACTCCTCTGCATCTTTTCTGTTCCCTTCGATAATTGCTTTCTTTATTTTCTCTGTGAGTCCATTGCTTTTCATTATTATTCCCTTTCTTTTATTTTTTCATATCCCTCTTTTTAGTCTCTTATTATGTTATTAAACGTATTTGAAAATCAAGTACTTTTTTGAACTCTCTTCTTTTCTTAAACTATATGTCGGCATGCCGACATTTTTTTTATTGCAATTTTCAAATTTTTTTTATATCCTAACTTTTAATTGCTATCTCCGGAGAATATTTTTGATCATATCGATTGCTAATCAAAAAGGCGGAGTAGGGAAGACCACCACTGCTTTGAATGTTTCATCTGCTCTTGCCTTAATGGGCAAAACGACCCTCTTGATTGATACAGACCCCCAGGCTCATAGCACAATTTCTTCTGTGAAGGACCTTTCCCAGTACAAAATCTCACTTTTCGAGGTTCTGATGAGTCGCGATGAAAAGATCGAGAGCATCATTGTCAAATCGACAATTCCTGGACTGGATGTTGCTATTTCAAAGATCTCCATGGCAAAACTTGAACCATCCCTTCTAGGGGAGATTGACGGACATTTTCGCCTCAAGGACAGTATTGAGCCTATCCGCAAAAAATATGATTTCATCATTATCGATACCCCTCCTGCTTTGGGTCTGATTACCCTCAACGCCCTTGTCGCTTCTAATTATATCCTGATTCCGATTCAATCTTCCTATCTCTGTTTGGAAGGAACCGATGACCTTCTGGAGACGATTGATAAGGTCCGAAGAGTTGCCAATCCAAATCTTCAAATCATCGGCATCCTCATCACCCTTCATGATAAAAGGACAAATATATCCAGAGACGTTGTCTCCCGAATAAAGAAAGTCTTCGGAGAAAAGGTCTTCAAAACATTAGTCTCCAAAAGCGTTAAGCTTGAGGAGAGCCCAGCTTACAAAGAATCCATATTTACTTACGCTCCAAACTCTGTTGGAGCGTTTCAGTATAAAAAAATCGCTGAGGAGATTATCAAGCGTGCAAAGAACTAAAAAAACAGGGCTGCCTGATTCTCTTGTCATGCGTCATGACAATCACTTTGTGGAACTCATATCGGCCCGAGCCCGAGGCCCGCAAATACGGATGATCGCTATCGACAGAATTGATCCTAGCCCCCAGCAAGCGAGAACAGAATTGGGGAATATGAAGGAATTGATGGCTTCTATAAAAGCCAAAGGAATCCTCGAGCCTATTCTTGTCCGCCCCAAAGGAAACCGCTATGAAATTATTGCTGGTGAGCGACGCTGTATTGCTGCAAAGAGAATTGGCCTTGCTGATATTCCCTGCATTGAGATGGATGTTAAGGATAATGAGGCCATGGAACTCGCTTTGATTGAAAATCTTCAGCGCAAGGATCTCGATGTTTTTGAAGAAGCCGATGGGCTCAAGTCTCTCATTGAAGTCTACGAATACAGCCACAATGATATCTCCGAAAAGCTCTGCAAAGCCCGATCAACAATTACAGAAATCGTCAATATCAGCAAGATTCCTAAAAATATAAGAGATCTCTGCAAAGAACATGATATCCACAGCCGCACGACTCTCATCGAGATATCGAAGTTAAAAAGCGAAGAAGATATGCTAAGACTTGTCAAAGAAATCATCGAGAGAGGGCTTAAACGCGAAGATACGAGAGAGTTAAGCAAAAAAATAAAAGGCAAAATTAAGAAAATTAAAAGATTTGTCTATAATTATAGCCCAAAGCATGACGATGATTATTATAATCTGAGAATTGAATTCAAAAAGGAATCCGTCAGTAAAGACGAAATTATCAGAATCCTGGAAGAAATCATCAAAAAGCTAAAATCACAGAAAATTTAAGAGGGAAAGCCTTTATCTTGATTCCATTTTTATAAAAGGATTAGAGTATTATAAAAATGATATTAGTTGACATAATATAACTTATGCGACACAATTTCTTTTTTATACTTCAAAAAAAGCCTTTTTTCCCTTTAGGATTGATTCAAAATAGGTTGAAAGATTCTTCTCTACAGAGGTATTTCTCTATAGACCCTTGCTCATCGCTGCTAAGAAATCAGAGTTTGTCTTTGTCTTAGACATTTTCTCCAGGAGTAATTCCATAGCATCAACCTCTGAGAGCTGAGACAAAACCTTGCGGAGTATCCAGATCCTGTTCAATTCTTTATCTTCAATGATTAGCTCTTCCTTGCGAGTTCCAGAGCGGGTGATATCGATAGCAGGAAAGAGTCTCTTGTCGACAAGCCTGCGGTCAAGATTGATTTCCATGTTTCCTGTACCTTTGAATTCTTCAAAAATGACTTCATCCATCCGGCTTCCGGTATCAATCAGAGCTGTGGCGACAATTGTCAAGCTTCCCCCCTCTTCAACTTTTCGCGCTGAGCCAAAAAACTTTTTGGGCTTGTTTAAAGCGTTGGCATCTATTCCTCCGGAAAGCACTTTCCCAGAAGGAGGAACAATCGAATTGTGGGCCCTGGCCAAACGGGTGATGCTGTCCAGCAAAATGGTCACATCTCTTTTGATTTCAACAAGTCTCTTGGCCTTTTCCAGAACAATGTTAGCCACCTGGGCATTTCGCGCCGGAGGCTCATCAAATGTCGAAGCAACGACTTCTCCATTAATGCTTCTCTTAAAATCTGTCACTTCTTCTGGCCGCTCGGCGACTAAGAGGACAATCAAAAAAATCTCTGGGTGATTTTTCTCGATCGACTTGGCTATTGTTTTGAGAAGGGTCGTCTTCCCCGCTCTGGGGGGCGAAACAATGAGCCCTCGTTGCCCCTTTCCAATAGGAGTTAGAAGGTCCATAACTCGGGCATTCAGGTTTTTTGAATTTCCGTCCTGAAGCTGGATTTTCTCAAAAGGATAAAGGGGAGTCAGGTTATCAAAATGAATATTTCTTCGGGAGTCGAGAAGAAAGTCAGGATCGGTGAAATTTATGGCTTCGATTTTGATCAGAGCGAAGTATTTCTCCCCATTCTTGGGTGGCCGGACAATACCGGAGATCGTATCCCCTGTCCGCAACTGAAATTTTCTGATCTGGGAAGGAGAAACATAGATGTCATCCTGGCTTGGGAGATAGCTGAATTCAGGCGCTCTTAAGAACCCAAATCCATCGTCAAGGCATTCTAAGACGCCTTCGGAAAAGAGCAGGCCATTCTTTTTTGCTTGGGCCTCAAGGATCTTGAAAATAAGGTTATGCTTGTTTGAATCTTCTATTTCATCTTCAGAAACGCCCATGGGGCCAGCAATTTTCAATAAATCAGAAATATCTTTTTCTTCGAGTTCGACTAGATTGTAATCTTTCATTTTTTTACCTCTCTATTTTTTTGATTTAATTAATTTAAGTGGTTAGATGGTTTCCATAAACCTATTATTATCAATGAGTTAAAGGCGGCTCCTGAGGCCCCTCCCCTTTCCCTTCTTGCGAAATTTGGGAGGGAAGAGACACCTCCTTCTCTTTTTTTTCTCTAGTTTTCTTAGGCAATTCTCTTGTCAGGACAATTTTGAGGACTTCATCCATGTTTTCGACGAGATGAATTTTCATATCCTGTTTGATAATCTTTGGCATGTCTTTCAAATCGGGCTTATTGTCTAAAGGAAGGACAATTTCTCTGATACCTTCTCGATGGGCGGCAAGCAATTTTTCCTTTATGCCACCCACAGGGAGGACTTTTCCTTTGAGAGTGATCTCGCCACTCATGGCTACCTTTTTGCTGACAGAAATTCCTGTCAAAAGGGAAATAATAGAAGTGGCAATGGTTATCCCTGCCGATGGGCCTTCTTTTGGAGTTGCACCTTCAGGGGCATGAATGTGAATATCAAAATTCTTGTGAAGGTCTCTGGCAATGTTCAACTCATAAATTTTTCCTCTGACAAAGCTAAATGCTGCCTGAGCTGACTCCTGCATGATTTCTCCGAGCTGCCCGGTTAAGGTAAAGTTTCCTTTGCCGTGAATTTTTGTTGCCTCAAAGGTCAGCATCTCTCCTCCAAATTCTGTCCAGGCCATTCCAACGGCGACACCCACCTCATCCTTCCTATCTATCTCTGAGCGCCTGAACTTTGGAATACCCAGGAAGGTTTCTAGATTTTTGGTGGTGACCTTTTCGCTATAATTTTTTCCTTTGGAGACAACTTTCTTGACCACTTTCCGGCAAATGGAGGTGATTTCTCTCTCTACATTTCTAACTCCAGCTTCCCTTGTGTATTCGCGAATAAGCTTCAGAAAAGCTTTGTCAGCGATCTTCAGGTTATTTTCATGGAGACCATGGGCTTTCATCTGCTTGGGCAAAAGAAATTTTTTAGCGATCTGCAATTTTTCATCTTCCGTATAGCCGGGAAGGCGGATAACTTCCATGCGGTCAAGCAGCGGCCGGGGGACAGGTTCAAGCATATTGGCCGTAACGATAAACATCACCTGAGAAAGATCGAAATCTGTATCGATATAATGGTCGAGAAAAGTGTTGTTCTGTTCTGGATCCAAGACTTCCATGAGGGCAGAGGCAGGATCTCCGCGAAAATCCATGCTCATCTTATCGACTTCATCAAGCAGAAAAACAGGATTTCTTGTTCCTGCTCGCTTGATCATCTGGATAATCCTTCCTGGATAGGCGCCAATGTAAGTTCTTCGATGGCCACGAATTTCCGCCTCATCCCTTACTCCTCCCAGAGAAAGGCGGACGAATTTTCTCCCAGTTGACCGGGCAATAGAACGACCGAGAGAACTCTTCCCTACTCCGGGAGGTCCGATGAAGCCTAGGATGACTCCCTTTGGATTTTTCACTAACTGCCGTATAGAAAGATATTCGAGAATCCTTTCTTTGACTTTTTCTAACCCATAATGGTCTTCTTCCAAAATTCTCTCAGCTTCACCGAGGTCTCTTTTCTCCCGCGATTTTTTGTTCCAGGGCAAAGAGAGCAACCAGTCCAAATAATTCCGGCAGACTGTCGCTTCGGCAGACATGGGCGGCATTGTTTCTAGCCTTTCTATTTCTTTATAAGCTTTTTCTTCTGCGTCAGGAGGCATTTTCGCACTGGCGACTTTCTGTTTGAGTTCTTCGATCTCGTTGGGCTGGTCCTCTTTTCTATAGCCAACTCCAGCAGGAAAAACATTCTGCCCCGATTCTCTAAGGGTCATCCTCCGCCGGGGTGTCTTCTGGCCTTCTTTCCTCAACTTGGCATTAATTTTTAAAATTTCATTCTCCAAGAGAAAGTTCAGCCTTCTCAATCTCTCCAGGCCATTGATTGTCTCCAGCAAATTCTGCTTCTCTTCCACAGGAAGATAGAGATGGGAGGCAATGATATCAGCAATTCTATCAGGCGTATGGTCCCTCAAGGCAGGAATAATGGACTGGAAATTAACATTTTGGCTAAGCTTCAAATAATCCTCAAAAAGAGCCAGGACCCTCTTCAGGAAGTCTCTTGTTTCAGGGCCGCTCTCTTCGATCTCTTTGATTTCTTTAGCCAAAACTTGATAAAAAGGATAAGTGCTCAGATATTCAATAATCCGTGCTCTTCTTTTTCCTTCGCAAATCACTTTGATATTCTTATCATCCATCTTCACCCAGCGGATAATTTTTGCCGTGACTCCCATGGAATAAATGTCTTTCGGGCCGGGATTATCCAGGGAGGCATCCATCTGGGCGGAGAGAAAGATCAACTTCTCTGATTCCATAGCCTTCTCAAGGGCCTGGATAGATGATGGACGACCAATGATAAAAGGCACCAGAGTCGAAGGGAAAATGACGAGATCCCTGAGCGGAATCAGGGGGACATTTTTGATGACTTCGGAATGTTCGTTTGCATCCTGCATCTTAGACTCCCACAGCTTTCTTGAATTGATCAAAACTCAAAATGTTTTCTTCAACCATCTTCTTTGTGATTTCAATCTTCATTGATTTTTTAGTCGAGGGAAGATGGAACATAATGTCGAGCATCAAATCTTCGATGATTGTTCTCAAGCCTCGAGCTCCGAGTTTCCTCTCCAGAGATTTTTGGGCAATAGCACCCAAAGCATCATGACTGAATTTGAGCTCTACTCCTTCCATCTCAAAAAGCTTCTGGAATTGTTTGATGATGGCATTCTTGGGTTTGGTGAGAATAGTGATTAGGTCATCGATATCCAGCTCAGAAAAGCTGGCCAAAACAGGAATTCTGCCGACAAGCTCTGGAATCAGGCCATACTTGATCAAGTCCTGGGGTATCAACTCATTAAAAATTTCAGAAAAGATATCCATTTTCGGGATTTTGGCACTTGTTTTAAATCCCACCGTTGATTTTCCAATTCTCTGAGCAATAATTTTGTCCAGACCGATAAAAGCTCCTCCGCAGATGAAGAGAATATCAGTCGTATCAATAGGAATGAACTCCTGATAGGGGTGCTTGCGTCCTCCCTGAGGAGGAACGTTGGCTACGGTTCCTTCGATAATCTTGAGAAGGGCCTGTTGAACCCCCTCCCCTGAGACATCCCTGGTAATGGAAGGGCTATCACTTTTACGGCTGATTTTATCGATTTCATCAATATAGACAATTCCCTTTTGAGTTTTTTCAATATTCCCTTTAGCGGCCTGAAAGAGCTTAAGAATGACATTCTCCACATCCTCTCCGACATAACCAGCCTCAGTCAGAGTTGTTGCATCAGCGATGGCGAAAGGAACAGATAATATCCTGGCCAGGGTCTGAGCCATAAGCGTCTTTCCGGTGCCCGTGGGGCCAATAAGAAGAATATTGCTTTTTGCGATTTCAACATCAACGCTATGCTTCTTTTGATGGATTCGTTTGTAATGATTGTAAACAGCCACAGAAATCTTTTTCTTGGCCATCTCTTGACCTACGATGTATTCATCCAGAGCATTTTTGATCTCAAGGGGTTTGGGGAAAATTGGCTTCTGCAATTGTTCTTCTTTGATCTTGTCTGAAATTATAATAGAATGAGCAACTTCCACGCAATTGTCACAAATGAACACTCCCCCTGGTCCAGCAATCAACTTTTTCGCTTGATTCTGACTGCGGCTGCAAAAACTGCATTTGACAAGAGTGTTCATCTTCTGTTGGAGAGTATCATCCATATTTTTCTCTTTTAATTTATGATCAATGGCTTCAAGAAATGAAAGCAAAAAATTATTTTTTTGATTGAACTCTGGTGGTGATAATATGGTCAATCAAACCATATTCTTCAGCCTGGGCTGCAGTCATGATGAAATCTCTCTCGATATCTGCTTGAATCTTTTCTTTGCTCTGATGCGTGTGTTTAACGAGAATCTGGTAAATATTTTCTCTTATTCTGAGAATTTCCTGAGCCTGGATGGCAATATCGGATGCCTGTCCCTGGTATCCTCCAAATGGCTGATGGAGAATAATCCGTGAATTTGGAAGAGAAAAACGTTTACCAGGAGTCCCTGAGGCAAGCAGCACAGCAGCCATGCTCGCTGCTTGACCGACACAAATTGTTGATATATCTGAATTTATAAACTGCATCGTATCATAAATAGCTAAGCCGGAGGTGATGCTTCCTCCTGGAGAATTGATATATAGAGAAATTTCTTTTTCTGGATTTTCAGCCTCGAGATAGAGAAGCTGAGCAATGACAGAATTAGCCACCTCATCATTTATTTCAGAGCCTACCAGGATAATATTATCCTTAAGAAGTCGCGAATAGATATCATAAGCTCGTTCGCTTCTTCCATTTTGTTCGACGACAAAGGGGATCAAAGCCATAGGGTAGCTTTCATTCTATTATAGACTTTTCCACCAAAAAGTCAACTGTCTTTTTGATTAGCATCCTATTCCGGAGAGCATCCCTTCTCCCTTCTCTATTTATATTCTCTATGAGCCCTGGCAGAGGGATATTATTCGCTCTAGCAATTGCTTTGATTTCCTGGTCAATTTCCTCCTCCGTGACACCTAAATTCTCTTTTTCTGCAATCTTTCTGAGAATCAAATGCCTTTTTAGATTTTGTTCTGCCTGTCTCCTTGCCTCAGCTTTTATATCTTCATTTATCTCTTTTTTTAACTCCTGCTCGGAAAGAGAGGAAGATAGATTCTTCAGAATGTCCTTAGATTCCTGCTCGACCAAAGTTTCTGGGAGCTCGATGTTCAATTGATCGGATATCTTCTTCACAATTTCTGAAGCCATTTCCTCTTTTAGAGCATCTTCTTTTCTCATTTTGAGTTCGTTCTCTATTTCTTCTTTTAGCTTTCCTAGATTCTCATATTTTCCTAAATCCTTGGCAAAGTCATCGTTGATATCAGGAATCTTCCTCTCTTTGATCGTAATCACCTTTAATATGTATTCAATCTCCTTTCCGGCGAGCTTTTTATTCTTATGATCTTTATCATAAAGGAGGACAAACTCACGGCTTTCATTTGGCTTTAAGCCGATCAAGCTCTCATTGAGGACTTTCTCGTTATCAGCATGACCGGCCAGAATGACAACCTTCTCTGTAGCAAAGAATTTTTTTGTTTTTAAGTTCTTGCCTTGGAGTTCAACGACAACATAATCGCCAGCCACCACTCCCCTGCCCTGGACAGGAACATATTCAGCAGACTTCTGGCGAAGCTCCTCGAGGGATTGATCAATTTCTTTCGGATCGACATTGATTTCCCTTTTTTTTACCCGGATTTTTTTATAATCGGGAAGGTCAAATTCCGGCCAGACTTCAAAAGACGCTTTAAATCGGAGGGGGTGTCCCTCTTCAAAATAGAGATCACTAATCACAGGCACAGTGATGGGATTGATATTCTGATTTTTAAAGATCTCGGTCAAAGCTTTGGGAGCCAGGGAATCAATCAGAGAATTCCTAATTTCGGGGTAAAACAGACGTTTGACCATGTCTTTGGGAGCTTTGCCAGTCCTGAACCCATCGAGCTTTGCCCGAGAAGAATACTGATTGACAATTTTCTCCAGTTCTCGGCTCACCTCAGGGGCTTCGATTTCGAGCTCGATTTCCCGTTTGGAATCACTGATTGCCTTTATTTCGCTTTTCATTGGAGATCAAAATGGGCAGAGCGGGAGTCGAACCCGCACTCCTTCATCAGGAACTAGGTCCTAAGCC
>CAZPAX010000056.1:0-13326 GCA_964584535.1 uncultured Eubacteriales bacterium | reverse complement strand
GCAATTTTGGGTAGCTCTGAACGCTTGACTTTTCTCCCTGATTCCTGTATTTTACGAGCTAAATGCATCGAAGGATATACTATATTTAGTAGCATGATAAAATAATATAGCAAATATTGAATATTTTACTTGACATTGAAATGAGAATCCGTTTATAATTTTTAAAGGAAGCAGGCGCCAAATGCAAAAATCCATGATAAAAACAGTAAAGTACTATATCGCCATCTTCCTTGTTCTTTTTTTCTTGGGAGGCCGTCTGGGTGAATTCGGAAGAGAAAGCTCGTTTTTTCAGGGATTTTTGATCTCAAAGCCGATAATCAGAATAGGGCTAGGAGTGAATCTCACGGATATCAAGGTTGGCTCCACATCAGGAATGAAAGTTTATGAAGTCAATTCTAATTACAGGCTACTTTCCGATAATGCTGAGGTAGTTCATATTAAAGCTGGAAAGGAAAGATTGGCTGAGAAGTATGTCTTACAGGTTGCCGAGACAAAAGAAAGGCAAGAAGCTGAACTCATAGCTAAGGACTTGAGGACAAAAATTGAAAACACTGTTTATGTGGAGGAGGATAAGGAGAATCAGCTGGACGGAATTTTCCAGGTCAAGGTCGGAGATTTTTTAACCCGAGATGAAGCAAGGACTTTCGTCAAAAAATTGAATGATATCGGGATAAAGGATGCCTGGATTTCGCAGGATGAAGTTTATGAAAATAAATCGAAAAAGCTCTCGATCCTGGTTAATGAAGAGCTGATAGACTTGAGCGAGGATACTGTCCTCTACTTTATCCCCAGTGACGAGCAGAGCACTCTCTCTTTTAATGGCCAGCGATACCGCGGTATTTTCGTTCTCAAGGCCAGCCCCGTGGGCATTATCCTCGTCAATATCCTAAATTTTGAGGATTACTTAAAGGGTGTTGTTCCCAGTGAACTCTCGCCTTACAATTTTTATGAGTTGGAAGCTCAGAAAGCTCAAGCTGTGGCTGCCCGAACATACGCTATCAAAAACCTAGGTCTTTATGAGGATTTGGGTTTTGATCTCAGTGATACGCCAAAATTTCAACTTTACAAAGGAATGAGCGCTGAACATCCTTTGAGCAGTAGAGCTGTGGAGGAAACGAAGGGAGAGGTTGCTCTCTATAACGGAGAATTGGCCAATGCCCTTTACACCAGCAGTTGCGGTGGAAAAACAGAGAACGCAGAAAATGTCTTCAGCGGAAAGCCTTTGCCTTACCTGAAGAGTGCTGAATGCCCCTTTGAAAAGCAGGATGAGTGGAGGCTGAAGAGCAATAACACTTTTCTCCCCATTTCTGTTGAGGGAAGAAATATCAGTCGAGAAATAGCTTTTCTTATCAGCTTGGGAGTTATTCCTGAGGAAAAGGCTCCTCTTTTTTATAGAGAGAGTGTCTCTTTCGAAGAAGCAGCCAACTGGATTCATAGGGCGCTCGTTTTGCTGGATAAAAAGAATGATCCTTTAAGTGGGGAAAATTCATCTCTCAATTTTATCACCCTTGCTCAGCTCATCATTAGAGGAATGGAGTGCCAGGAGGAGGTCGAAGACTTCATCCCCAATTCTGAGGTTGAGTCTCTTCTCGACAGTTTTCCAGGATTAAAAGTTGAGGAAAGAAAAAATCTTGCCTTTCTCGTTCAATCAGGGATATTTCCATCCTCCAGAGAAATTGGAAATCCGGAGAGGTTCTTGACCAGAGCTGAACTTGCCTTATCCTTGCACAATGCCATCTCCAAGGAAAGGAATTTTTTCCATCAGGGAATATTCAGAGGATTGGAAGATGACAGGCTTGAGCTAGGGGAGGAATACGAGAGAAAACAATTCCTTCTTTCCACCAATCCTTTCCTCTTGAGATGGCTTGAAGGAAGGTGCTCATTTGCTACCCAGGTCTCTCTACAGGGTGGAGAAGAGGTGAGATGGTTGGAAAAAGATGGAGAAGTCAAGCTCTTGGAAGTGATTTATCCACCTGATTCCGATATTTTGGACAGGACCTCAAAATTTGTCCATTGGCAGGTAAGAAAATTGCGGCAAGAGCTTGAATTAGGAATCAATGAATATTGTCCTATTGGAAAGATTAATGACATCATTCCTCAGAAAAGAGGTGTTTCGGACAGAATAATTGAGCTATTAATTGTTGGGACTGAAAGCCAGGCTGTTGTCTCTGGGTTGAAAATACGCTGGACACTAGGTCTTAAGGATACTCTTTTCGACATAGACAGGGAATATGATGAGGAAGGGAATGTCTCCCATTTCACTTTTTCTGGAAAAGGATGGGGACATGGAGTCGGACTCTGCCAGGTTGGGTCTTTCCGCATGGCTCAAACAGGAGCAGATTACAAAGAGATATTGAAAAAGTATTATCAGGGTATTAAAATAAGCAAAATCTATTAGCTCGAAAAAAGGAGCAGAGCTTTGAAGAAAGATACCCTGAGAGAAGAACTTGTTAAGATCCTGAAAGAAAAGTCATTAATCACCAATGTCGAGAGGGTTCTGACATCTGGAAGGACAAGCAATTATTATATTGACGCCAAGATGACAACCCTTGATCCCAAAGGTTCGAATCTCGTGGCAAAACTGATCCTGGAAGTACTCAAATCCTATGATGTGGATGCTGTTGGTGGATTCACTCTTGGAGCTGACCCCATTGTCAGCGCTGTGGCAGCCCTGAGTGCTGAAACAGAAAGGCCTTTGCCTGCCTTCATTGTCCGCAAAGAGCCAAAGAAACATGGAGAGCGGAAGATGATCGAAGGCCCCTTTCAAAAGGGATGGAAAGTGGTTGTCATCGATGATGTGGTAACTACAGGTGGATCAACCTTGAAGGCCTGCCAGGCTGTGGAAGAAGAAGGCGGAAAAGTTGCCCTCACTCTGGCTATTGTGGACCGCCTTGAAGGCGGGCGAGAGAATTTAGAGGCTAAAGGTTACAAATTTATTTCCCTTTTAACTAAGAACGATCTTCTCAAATAAAAAGATTGTCTTAGTGGATGACACCGTATTTCTTTCCAACCTTGGTAAAGGCTTTAATAGCCTTGTCCAGGTCTTCTCTTTCATGAGCAGCTGAGAGCTGCACTCTTATCCTTGCCTGGCCTTTAGGAACAACAGGATAGTAAAATCCGATGACATAGATCCCTTCGTCAAGGAGGTCTCGGGCCATATTCTGAGAAAGTTTGGCATCATTTTCGAATTTTCCAAGCAGGATGGGAACAATGGGATGAACACCTTTTGGAATATCAAAGCCAGCTTCTGCTATTTTCTGCCTAAAATATTTCGTATTCGCTTCTAGTTTGTCCCTGAGTTCGGTGGTTTCCGAGAGAAGGTTAAAGATGGCAATAGAAGTAGCAATGACGACCGGAGAGACAGTATTGCTGAAAAGATAGGGCCTGGAGCGTTGTCTCAGCAGCTCGATAATTTCTTTCCTTCCTGAAGTGAATCCCCCGGATGATCCTCCTAAAGCCTTTCCTAAAGTGCCTGTGATTATATCTACCCTTCCCATCACTCCCCTGTATTCGTGAGTTCCTCTCCCTGTCTTCCCCAGAAATCCGGTGGCATGGGCATCGTCGACCATCACCTGGGCATCATACTTTTCAGCCAAGGGACAGATTTCGTCCAGTTTGGCAATATCGCCGTCCATGGAAAAGGCGCCATCCGTGGCAATTACCCGGTAGCGCTTTCCCTGAGTCTGCTTCAATTTCTCTTCCAAGTCGGCCATATCCGCATGTTTGTAGATGAGGCGCTCAGCCTTGCAGAGACGAATGCCATCGATAATTGAAGCATGATTAAGCTGGTCAGTGATTATGGCGTCTTCAGCGCTGAAAAGCGGCTCGAAAATTCCTCCGTTGGCATCGAAACAGGCACAGTAAAGGATAGTGTCATCCGTTCCCAGGAATTTAGAAATTTTTTCTTCCAAAATTTTATGGATTTCCTGAGTTCCGCAGATAAAGCGAACAGAGCTCATCCCGTATCCCCACCTCTCAAGTGCTTTGTGGGCTGCTTCAATGGCTTTGGGGTGACTGGAAAGGCCAAGATAATTGTTGGCGCAGAAATTCAAAACTTTCCGTCCTCCCTTAACTTCTATTTTTGACCCCTGAGGGGTCATGATGATTCTTTCCTCTTTGTAGAGGCCAGCATCTCGGATGGATGAAAGTTCCTTTTGTAAATTTTCTTTTAACTTGCCGTACATAATTACCTCCTTTAAGCTTTTAAACTATATCCAGCAAGTATTTCTTTGTCAATAGATTTTGGGAAATTGACATGGCCCAAGGGCACCGTTATAATTTCTGCCATGACAAGGGAAGGATTTTATTATCTAGAATCCTTTACTGAAAATTTTTGCAGACTCTTGAAGGTCGAGAAAGTTCTCTATCAGGGCAGAACCAAGCATCAGCTTGTCGACTGCTTTCACAATAAAATTTTTGGAAAGGTTCTTTTTCTGGACAAAAAAATTCAATCTGCTCAAATCGATGAGTTTATCTTTCATGAAGCCCTTGTCCATCCAGCTCTCCTCACTCATTCTTCACCAAAAAAAGTTTTGATCGTTGGGGGAGGGGAAGGGGCCACCTTAAGAGAAGTCCTCAAGCATAATTCTCTGGAAAGAGTAAACATGCTCGATATCGATAGGGAGCTGGTCGAGTTATGCAAAGAATATCTACCAGAATGGTCTAGGGGGGCTTTTTCTAATACAAAGACAAAACTCATTTTTCACGATGCCCGTCAATACATAGAGAACACTCGCCAGAAGTTTGATGTCATCATCTCCGATTTGACTGAGCCATTAAGGGCAGGGCCTTCTGTCTTTCTCTTTACTAAAGAATTCTTTATAAAAATTTTTGAGGCTCTTCATGAAAATGGCATTTTTGTCCTTCAGGCAGGAAGCACAGACCCCCATTATCATCATTTTTTTACCTCATGTGTAAAAACCCTTGAAGGTATTTTTCCTCTGGTTAGGCCTTACTTGACATTTATTTTTTCCTTCAGCCTTCCCTGGGGCTTTGTGCTGGCTTCTAAAAAGGAGGATCCCCTCAAGCTGGATGAGAAAGAGCTTCTGCGGAGAATACGCCAGCGTCGAATCCGGAAATTACGATTTTATCATCCTGGCCTTCACGGGAGTCTTTTCTCTCTTCCTCTCTATCTTGTCCAGGCTTTAAAAAAAGGGGAAATCCTTAAAGACAAAAAACCATTCATCTGGGAAGCATGAGTAACATGAAAAAGACTTCAAAAAAAGATTTACCCGAAATAAGAGAATGCCATACGGCCTCCACTGGAATTTTCTTTAAAGTAAAGAAAATTCTTTACAGTCAGAGCTCCGCTTATCAAAAAATAGAAGTCATCGAGACCGAAGACTATGGCCGGGTTCTGTTTCTGGATGGCCTGGTTCAGACTACTGAGCGGGATGAGTTTTTCTATCATGAAATGCTTGTCCATCCTGCACTTATTTTTCATCCTTCTCCAGAGAATCTGCTCATCATCGGTGGAGGAGATGGAGGGGCACTCAAGCAAGTTCTCCGCTACGCCATTAAGCATGTCTGGCTGGTGGAGATTGATTCTCAGGTGCTTGAGGTTTCAAAGAGATTTTTCCCCTGGCTCACCCCCTCGCTCAAGGATAAAAGGACAAAGCTTGTTATCCAGGATGGAAATGATTTCATACAAAAGACAGGGGAGAAGTTTGATGTGATCCTGATTGACTCTTCTGATCCTGTTGGGCCTTCGACTTGCCTCCACCAGAGTGATTTTTACAAGAGGTTAAAAAAATGCCTTAATCCCAAAGGAATTGTTGCCAGCCAGGCAGGTTCAGCCCTCTATCAACTCGAGCATCTCAGGGAGAAAAATATATTCTTAAAAAAGATTTTTAAAATCGTCCGTTTTTACACAGGCCCTGTTCCCACTTATCCTGGAGGGAGTTGGTGCTATGTTTTTCTTTCCGATAGAATTGAGCCATTAAAAAATATTGAGAGAGATCCTCCTCCAGGACTGAAATATTTCAATCTGGATGCTGGAAAGGCAGCTTTTGCCTTGCCTAATTTTCTGAGAGAAAAATTGACTTAATACAGTCATTGCCAGAACAGGGCGATGAAGCAATCTTAAAGGGAAGGAGATTGCTTCACCCTTTGGGCTCGCAATGGCGAGGAGAGAAGGAATTTATTTAGTAATTGAGCTTCCCTTGCGCGTGGCGCTTCGATAGGACTGCGAGCATATCCTTTGTCATTGCTTCGAGATCATAATCCGGCTTCCAGCCCCATTCCTCACGGGCTGCCGAGTCGTCAATAGAATTTGGCCAGGAATCAGCAATTGCCTGCCTGAAATCGGGATTATAGTCACAGACAAATTCAGGGATCTGCTTTTTGATTTCAGCTGCAAGCTCGCCTGCAGAAAAGCTCATGGCTGTGACATTGAAATCGCAGTGGTGCTTTAGTGAAGAGAAATCCGCTTCCATCAAATCTAGGGTTGCTTTTAGACAATCGGGCATGTACATCATGGGCAGGCGGGTATCTTCCCTGAGAAAACACGTGTACTTTTTATTCTTTACGGCCTCAAAAAAGATAGCCACAGCGTAATCTGTCGTGCCTCCACCGGGAAGAGTTTCATAGCTGATGATGCCAGGGTAACGGCAGCCGCGGACATCCAGATTAAAGCGGCGGACAAAATAATCGCAGAGAAGCTCTCCGGCGACCTTGGTCACTCCGTACATGGTTCTTGGCCGAAGGATTGTTTCCTGAGGGGTATTGTCACGGGGTGTTTCAGGTCCGAAAGCTGCAATGGAACTTGGCACAAAAACTCTGGTCATTTCGCGTTCTCTGGCAACTTCCAGGATGTTATAGGTGCCATTCATGTTGACATCCCAGGCAAGTTGAGGATTTTTTTCTCCAACGGCAGAGAGGATGGCAGACATATGATAGATAGTATCAATCTTGTATTTTTTGACAACCTCTTCGATTGTCTCCCGTTTTGTGACATTGATGAATTCAAAAGGACCGGAATCGCGGAGCTTTGGGCTTGGCTGCGTTTTATGTCCTGTGGCCAGGACATTGTCATTTCCATATTTTTTGCGCAGAGCCATGGTCAGTTCTGATCCAATCTGGCCAACAGAACCTGTTACCATGATCTTTTTCATTTTTTTAGCCATATTCATTTACCTCCAGTTTTTCTTTTAGATAATGAGAGTTTTTGAAGCCTTACTTATATAGCTTGAGTCAATAAAGAAGTCAACCCCAAAGATAGCATCTCTTTTTGTATGATTCAATCAGGTGCAGGAAGCTACCCTTGGCCCCCGCACCCCGGGGAACCAGTCCCGTCGGTTCCCCCCCGTCGGAGGACCCGACGGGTCCCCCCTCCGCTACGGGGGGCTTCCGGGCAGCTTCCTGCACCCATCATAAAGATCACATATTCAGAGATGCTTTCAGGGAAGGATTTTGGGTTAGACATTGCCATGGAGATGAGAACAGTTCATGCCTTGATTTACTCTCACCCCTATGATAATGTCTGACCCCGAGCCCGCAAATCCTCGCAGGAGTTTTAGAAATGGAAAAACTCGAATGCCTTTTCTGTCAGAAAAAATATCCCCTGGACATATCTTTCCCTTTCTGTCCTACCTGTGGTGAGCCTTTGCTTTTCTCTTATCCGCCGAAAAAAAGAAAATTCTCTCTAGAAAAAAGTTCTTCCGTTGAGAAATTTTTGGATTTTCTTCCTCTGCAGCAGTTTGACCCGAAGCTTAGCTTAGGCGAAGGAAATACACCCCTTACTGAACTCTGCAGATTGAAAGAAAAATGGAAGCTTAGACCCGAGATCCTGGCCAAGAACGAAACAGTCAATCCCACCCAGAGCTTCAAAGACAGAGGAACTGCTGTCGCAGTCCAAAAAGCTCTATCCTTAGGCTTTAAAAGAATCGGGACTGTCTCTACAGGAAACATGGCCTCTTCAACTGCAGCCTATGGAGCAAAAGCTGGCCTGCAAACATTTGTTCTTCTCAAAGAAGGTTCTTCTCGAGAGAAGATCCTCTCTACAGGCATGCATAAACCCTTCCTTATCACTGTTAAAGGGGATTATGGCCAGCTTTTCTATAAAAGCTTTTCCATAGGCAAAAAACATCGGATCTATTTCATGAATTCTGTGGACCCGCTGCGCATCGAAGGTTATAAAGTCACAGGATTTGAGATCTTTCTCCAGCTCCAGAAAAAAGCTCCTCAATATATCTTTGTTCCGGTGAGTTCTGGCGGACATCTCATCGGACTGATGAGAGCTTATCTTGACCTTAAAAAGGAAGGATTAATCAGCCAATTTCCAATATTTATCGGAGTCCAGTCCAAGGGATGTTCTCCGCTCGCCCATGCTTTCAGATCCGGAAAATCCAAGTTTACAAGGATAAAGAAGGCAGAGACGATTGCCCATGCCATTTCCAATCCCGCTCCTCCTGGCGGCAACATTTTGCTCAAGATGATCCGGGAAAACAAAGGATTGATTCTTGATGTCACAGACAGAGAAATTCTAATAGCTCAAAAAGAATTAGCAGAGTTCGAAGGAATTCTCTGTGACCCTGCTTCAGCCACCACCTTGGCCGGATTTCTCAAACTTTCCAGAAAAATGAGATTCCTCTTTCAGGATAAAGTTGTTCTAGTCATCACTGGAACCGGCCTGAAAGAGATGAATGTCCTCAGATGCCATAAAATTGATGTCCTTAAGACGACTCTTCCAAAGCTTGATAAAATGATTTCGTCATAGCCTGATCCCAAAATCATTTATCAAAAAAAATATCTATGCTATATTAAAATCCATAATAAATAAAAAAAGGAGGTTGCGATGAGACGTGATTTCCCACCTGAGTGGCAATCTCTAGGTCTTAAGATACCTAGAATTGGCGGAATCCTCAAGATAGTTGGGGCAGCCGTCATCATTATCATTCTCCTTGTTGGCTCCATCTACCAGATCAGACCTGAAGAATCAGGTGTCATCCTCCGCTTTGGCAAATTCGTCAGGATCACAGAGCCTGGCCTCCATGCCAAGCTTCCGCTGGGAATTGAAAAATTGACCAGGGTACCTGTCCAACGACAGCTCAAAACGGAGTTTGGCTTCCGGACGACAAAGCCTGGAGTGAGAAGCCAGTTTCGGGTAACACCAGAATCCCTTGAGGAGGCCTTGATGCTCACTGGTGACCTGAACGTGGTGGTTGTCGAATGGATTGTCCAGTACAAGATCAAAGATCCTTATAAATTTCTTTTCAAAATGAGAAATGTCGATGACACTTTTCGCTATCTGAATGAAGCAGTGGTTAGAGAATTTGTCGGCGACAATTCCGTAGATGAAGTCATCACCATCGGAAGAGCGAGGATTGCCAATGAAGCAAAAGAAGAGCTGCAAAAACTCTGTGACCTTTATGAGATAGGGATTGATGTCAATCAAATTATTTTCCAGGATGTCAACCCTCCTGACCAAGTCAAGCCCTCTTTCAATGAAGTCAATGAAGCTCTTCAGGAAAAAGAAAGAAAAATCAACGAAGCCTGGTCAGAATACAACCAGGAGATTCCCCGGGCAACTGGAGAGGCTGAGCAGACAATCCAGAGCGCTGAAGGATATGCCTCAGAGCGAGTGAATAGGTCTATTGGAGATGCCAATCGATTCGTTGCTATCTACAAGGAATATGCCAAGGCCCCCTTGGTTACTCGCAGACGCCTCTATCTTGAGACTATCAATGAAATCCTTCCCAAAATAGGCAGAAAAATCATTTTTGACGAAAAGCAGAAAAACATCCTTCCCCTTCTGAATCTGGGAGAGGAGGTGAAAAAATGAAATCCTCGACAAGAAACTTAATTATTATCGGTGTCAGTCTTTTTGTTCTTCTTGTGCTTCTCGATGCCCTTTACATTGTTTCCGAGACAAATCAGGTGATTATTACTCAATTTGGCGAACCCATCGGCGGTGCCATAACCACTCCCGGAATGCACATCAAAGTCCCATTTATTCAAAAGGCCAATTATTTTGAGAAGCGCTGGCTGGAATGGGACGGAGACCCCAACCAAATCCCGACCAAAGACAAAAAGTACATCTGGATCGATACCTATGCCCGCTGGAGAGTTAGCGACCCTCTTATCTTTTTCCAGAGAGTGAGGGACGAGAGAGGAGCCCAATCAAGGCTGGACGATGTCATCGACGGAGAAACAAGGAATGCCATCGCCAACTATGACCTGATTGAAATTGTCCGCTCTTCAAACCGCGAGTTTGAACTCTCCGAAGAATCTGCCATCCTTGATATCTCAGAAGCAATCCCCAAGATTCAGGTTGGAAGGGAAAAAATTGCCAGGACCATCCTGGAGAAAGCTTCCGAGATTACTCCTCAGTTTGGAGTGGAGCTCAAGGATGTCCGGGTCAAGCGAGTGAACTATGTCGATGAAGTCCAGCGTAAAGTCTATGACCGGATGATTGCCGAAAGAAAAAGAATAGCAGCCAAATATCGCTCTGAAGGAGATGGAAAAAGTGCTGAAATCAGGGGCCAGAAAGAGAGGGAACTGAAGCGCATTCAGTCCGAAGCTTACCGCAAAGCCCAGGAAATCAAAGGAAAGTCTGATGCTGAAGCAACCAGAATCTATGCCCAGGCCTACAATCTTGACCCTGAATTCTATCAGTTCATGAAAACTCTCGAAACTTATCGGACAACCCTGGAAAAAGAAACCTGGCTTCTTCTTTCTACAGATTCCGAATTCCTCAAATACCTGAGGAGTTCAGCAAGCAAATGACAGGGAGGAGGAAGTGAAACTAAAAAAGAAAATTAAGTCATTTTTGTTTTTTGCTCTTCTCAGCATTGCCATCCTGCTCTCAGGATCTTTTTTTCTTTCTGCCCAGGAGAAGCCCAAACAAACAGAGGCCCCAGCTGTCAAAGTCCAGCCTTATCCCCTCTCTGGCTTCAGCGACCAGGGAGTTTTTCGGCTCTATGTCAACGAGGATCCAATTGTGGAAATAAATTTCAAGTGGGAGAAGGATGGAAAATTCATCAATAACTCAATTTTAAAAATGGCTGGTCAGAGTGTCGCTTCTTCCACTGAGATTGAGACGGACAAAGATGGCTTATGGACAAGAATTATCCAGAAATCTCCGCAGGGAACAATGGAATTTGTACGCCAAGAAAATATTGTCACCCGCACTTTCAAAGAAAAGACCATAACGATTGAGCTCAAGGATAAAGCTGTGCTCTTTGATAATTTCTCCCCGGCTTTAATGAGCCTGGCTGTCAGAGCCTATGATTTAGCTAAAGGGGGGAAGCAAGCGATTCCCCTCTTTATTATCCCAGGAGCAATGCTCGAAGCTTCGCTGGAGATGAAAGAAGAAATGGAGAGAAATATTGGCGGAAAAGACATAAAATTTAGGAACTTTATCTATGGCATCCCTGGCGTGGACATTACTCTCTGGGTGGATGAGAATAACCTCCTCTATCTTGCTGATGTGCCTGCCCAGAGAGCTGCCTATGTCAGGGAAGGCTATGAGCTGCTCCTTCAGAAACCTGAAGAAGATCCCCTTCTCTCAACACCAAAGTTTAAAATCTTCGAGGAGCACAATGTCAAAATCCCCATGAGAGATGGAGTGGATCTCTCCGCCAATATCTATCGGCCTGATGATCCTGGAAAATTCCCCGTCATTCTGGTCAGAACACCTTACAAGAAAGAAATGGGCGAACTTCAAGGACGTTTCTATGCCCGCCGTGGATATATCTGTGCTATCCAGGATTGCCGCGGCCGCTTTGGATCAAGAGGCATCTGGGAGCCCTTTGTCAATGAGGCTCAGGACGGATACGATACGATCGAATGGCTAGCTCGCCAGGCCTGGTCATCAGGAAAAGTGGGGATGATCGGAGGCTCTTATCTTGGCTGGGTCCAATGGTGGGCAGCCAGAGACCATCCTCCCCATCTTGTCACAATCATCCCTAATGTCTCGCCTCCTGATCCATTTTACAACCTCCCCTATGAATACGGAGTTTTTTTTATATTGGGGTCTATCTGGTGGGCAGATATCCTTCAGAGTGAGGCAACAGCTGACCTTTCAGGAGTGGTCATAAGCCGTATTTCAGAAAAGAAATACACCAAGCTCCTCTATTCTTTGCCTGTAATCGAGCTTGATAAGAAAGTACTGGAAAAAGAAAATCCCTACTGGAGAAAATGGATCGAGCATCCTAACAATGATGCTTACTGGGAGAGGGCGAATTTTCTGGACAAGCTCAAAGATGTGCGCATTCCAGCCTTTCATCAGTCAGGCTGGTTTGACGGTGATGGGATTGGCTCCAAGCTGAATTATCTGCGGATGAAATCCTACGGCCATCCTTTCCAGAAACTTATCCTTGGCCCGTGGGGGCACACAGACCAGGCCACCCGCAGAATAGGAGAGATAGATTTTGGGCCCCAGGCCATTATCGATCTGCCCAAACTTTACCTGCGCTGGTTTGACTACTGGCTGAAGGGAATTCAAAACGGTATCATCAAAGAGCCTCTGGTCAATATCTTTATCATGAACACAAACAAATGGCTTTCTGATAATGTCTATCCTCTTTCCTTTACTCAATTCCAGAAATTCTATCTTGAAAGCAAAGGCAAGGCTAACACTTCCAAGGGAGATGGCCGCCTCACGACTGAAGTGCCTGCTTACGATTCATCTCCTGATTCCTATATCTATGATCCAGGCGATCCGACCCCTAGCCCTCAATACTATGAGGAAAAAGAGGAGGAGGAGAAAAAGGTCAAATCTGTCGAAGAAAAGAAAAAAGAGGCAGAGGCCTATCATGAGATGGTCACCCAGACAAGGTCAGATATTCTTGTCTATCAGACTGAGCCACTGGAGAAGTCTCTCACTTTTGCTGGACCGGTTTCAGCTGTTCTCTACGCCTCAACCTCAGCTAAGGACACAGACTGGTTTGCCCGGCTTGTCTGGATCACCAAGGAAGGAAAAACTTATCCTCTGGCTGAAGGAAAAATCAGGGCTCGTTTCCGCAAGACTCTCAAAAAGCCAACTTTTCTTAAACCTAGAAAAATCTACGAATATACATTAGACCTCTGGCAGACAGGAATCACTATTCCATCTGGCGATCGGCTTCGGATCGAAATTGCATCTGCGTCGTTTCCGCTTTTCTCCAGAAACCTGAACACAGGCGGCCACAATGAGAAAGAAACTCATTTTGTCAAGGCAGAACAGAAAATCTTTCATAGCAAAAAGTACCCTTCCCACCTCCTTCTGCCAGTTATTCCAGAAGAAAAGCTGAAATAAAAAAGTCGAAAAAGCTATGCCTGAAAGAATCAGAATAATAGTCATCAAAATCCTGTCATTCCTCCTTTTGATGTTTCTCTTCATCTCAC
>CAZPAX010000055.1:0-13650 GCA_964584535.1 uncultured Eubacteriales bacterium | reverse complement strand
CTCAGAAACTCGAAATACCTGATCGGGATCTCGGCTGCCGGGATATCATCGGCGCGGTCAGCCTCGACAATCTGCTGGGCAAGATAAAAGAGGCGGCAGCTCTCGTATTTGTGTCTCCAGAGGCTACGGGCAGAGAAAAGGAAATCCAGGTGGGGAAGATCAGCGAGCGGGAATGGTTTCCTGTGAAGAGTGAAGCGAGTTTCAAGGAGAGGCATATCGAAACCTTTGCCATTAAAGGTGACCACAGATTGAAAATTCATCTCGGAGAAGAAGTTGCTGAGTTCCTCAATCATTTTTTCTTCTACAGCAAGGTCACCAAGGAAAAATTGAACGATATTGAATTTCTCGTCTCTGTAAAAGCCAAGGCCGGTAAGAAAAGGAACAACTCCTACTCCTCCGGACAGGCCTGTTGTCTCTAAATCAATAAAAAGTGAAGTGGAAAGATCGAGGCTCTCGAATTCTTTGTTCCGGCTCAAATAGGCCAGGGCTTCTCCCTTGACCTCAAGCCCTGCTCGAAGAGGAATCTTCCCATACCTCACCTCGAGAGGGTAGGGATTCTCAAAAAAAAGAAGCGGCTCTCGAGGGAGAGGTTCTGCACCAATATCCTCAGGCTTTTTTTCCTTCTCCTTTTTTTCTTTCTTCGTTAGGCTGATCAGCCTCTCCAGCTTTTCCTTGACTGAGACCTCCTCATCTTTATCAATCTTATCCCAAGTGTCTCTTATTTTTTGGGAGCGGCTGCGGGCTTCTCTCTCTTTCCTGAGACGCTTTAATTTATCTTCAAATTCCATTCGTCTTTTCTCCCATGAACTGGAGGAGAACTGTTCTAGAGCGCGGCCGATTGTCAAAATCGACAAATACAATCTGCTGCCAGGTGCCAAGGCGCAGCTTTCCGTCACTGAAAGGAATGGTCAAAGAAGGGCCGAGTAAAGAAGCCCGGACATGGGAAAATCCGTTTCCATCGCCCCATTTTTTGTCATGATTGTAAGGAATGTCGCTGGGAATTATTCGCTCCATGAGTCTTGAGAAATCTTCTACTAGGCCTGACTCATATTCAATAGTAGTCAGGCCGCCTGTTGAGCCAGGCACAAAGAGATTGACAAGACCGTCCTTTAATCTGCTTGAGGCAAGTTTCTCGCTGACCAGCGCAGTCAAATCCTTCATATCATTGAAACCGCGAGTCTTGAAGCTCAGAGAATCGCTTAGAATGTCCATGACCAAATCTCCTTCCTAATGATAAGACAATTGAATAGAGTTTTCAAAAGAAATCCCAAATCTGTTGAAAAGCAAGAGGAATGATTATATATAAAAAGTGAGTGATGCAAAAAATGGGGCGCTACCACTATCTAGCTTTTGACTTAGGAGCTGAAAGCGGAAGGGCTATTTTGGGGACCCTTGAGGAGAAGAAACTCAAGATTCAAGAACTCTCTCGTTTTCCCAATGGTCCAATAAACATTCTCGGCCACCTCCACTGGAATATCTTCAACCTCTTTGACGAGATAAAAAAGGGGATGAGGATTTGTTCCTCTCTAAGGCCATTAAAGCTTGAAAGCCTGGCTGTTGATACCTGGGGAGTTGACTTCGGACTCCTGGCGTCTGATGGGAGTATCGTCGGCCTCCCCTACTCCTATCGGGACTCAAGGACAAGGGGCGCCATGGAGGAATTTTTTAAACAGATTCCCAGGGAGCGCATCTACAAGCTGACCGGGATTCAATTCATGCCAATAAACAGCCTCTTCCAACTTTTTTCGATGGTCAGAGATAGGTCCCCTCTCCTCGATGTTGCCTCTGACCTTTTGTTCATGCCCGACATCTTTAATTATCTCCTCACAGGAGAGAAAAAAACAGAATTCACAATAGCTACAACCTCTCAGCTCTATAATCCCCGCCGCAGAACTTGGAGTGAAGAATTGTTTCGAGCTCTGGGGATTTCAAAGAAGATCATGCAGGAAGTGATCTCGCCCGCTACCATAATCGGCCGTCTCCTGCCTGCGATTTCTGAAGAAGCTGGATTGGAGGAAATTCCGGTTGTGGCCACTGCCAGTCACGATACTGCTGCAGCGGTTGCCTCTATTCCTGCTCAAGGGGAAAATTGGGCTTATCTAAGCTCTGGTACCTGGTCTTTGATGGGAGTTGAAGCCCGCAATCCGATTATCACTCAGCAAGCCCTGGAATTCAATTTTACAAATGAAGGCGGGGTTGAGGGCTTTTTCCGCTTTTTGAAAAACATCACCGGTCTCTGGCTTGTCCAGCAATGCCGGAAGAAATGGGCTGAGCGCTCCTCTCTGAGCTATGAGGAGCTCACCCAAATGGCTGGCGCTTCTTCCCCTTTTAAGGCCCTGATCGATCCTGATTGTCCCGATTTTCTCAATCCTCCTGATATGCCAGAAGCCATTCTCCAGTTTTGTAAAAAGACAGGGCAAGCCTCTCCCGACACTCCGGCAGCCTTTGTCCGCTCGATCCTGGAAAGCCTTGCTCTGAAATATCGCTTTGTCTTAGAGCAATTGAGGAAAGTTGTCTCTCAGTCAATTGAAAAAATCCACATCATTGGAGGAGGCGCCAGGAATAGCTTGCTCTGTCAGTTTGCTGCTGATGCCACTTCTCTGCCTGTTTTGGCTGGCCCAGTTGAAGCAACAGCCATGGGAAATATCCTCGGCCAAGCCCTGGCTCTGGGACATATCCATTCCTTAGCTGAAATGAGGGAGATTATAAAGAGCTCCTCAGAGCTTAAAACATATGAACCAAAGCCCAGCCAAGACTGGGACAGAGCTTATGAAAGTTTTCAAAAAATTATCCATCTTTAAAGCGGTTCAGAGAAATCTGGCTGAGGAGGATTTATATGACAGAGTCTAAAAAAATTCAAAAACTCTACAAAATAAGTCAAGAACGCTATGGCGAGCTTGGCGTCGACACAGACAAAGCTCTTCAAATCCTGGAAAAAATCCCCATTTCACTCCATTGCTGGCAGGGAGACGATCTGAGCGGCTTTGAAACGCGAGATGCCTCGCTGCGGGGTGGCGGAATCCAGGTCACAGGCAATTACCCCGGTAGAGCCAGAACCGTAGAAGAATTAAGGATGGATCTGGAACAAGCTTTCTCCTTGATACCAGGCAGGCATCGTCTGAACCTTCACTCCATTTATGGAGAATTTGGCAGAAAGTCTATTAATAGAAATGAGTATGAAACAGAGCATTTTAGAGGCTGGGTTGAGTGGGCAAGAGAGAAAAATTTGAAGCTAGATTTCAACTCTACCTGCTTCTCTCATCCTAAAGCCAGTTTAGGCTTTACTCTGAGCAGCAAGGAAAAATCCGTTCGCCAGTTCTGGATCGAGCATGTCAAGCGCTGCCGGAAAATCTCTGCTTTTATGGGAAAAGAACTTCAAAGTGTCTGTTTCCACAATCTCTGGATCCCTGATGGGACTAAAGACATCCCTTTTGACCGCTTCACTCATCGCGCTCTCCTCAAAGAATCGCTAGACAAAATATTCGAAATTGAATACAGCCCTTCCCAGATGAAGGACACTCTGGAAAGCAAACTCTTCGGCATTGGCAGTGAGTCCTATGTTGTTGGTTCCCATGAGTTCTATCTTGGCTATAGCCTGAGCCGCGGGAAAATCCTCTGCCTGGACCTGGGCCATTTCCATCCAACTGAATCTGTTGCTGACAAGATCTCAGCCATACTCCAGTTTTTCGAGGAAATCCTCCTCCATCTCAGCCGTTCTGTCCGCTGGGATTCTGACCATGTGGTCATTCTTAACGATGAGATAAGGTCTTTGACCGAGGAGATTGTCCGCAGTGGCAACCTCAAGCGGATTCATATTGCCCTCGACTTTTTTGACGCCAGCATGAATCGTGTCGGAGCCTGGGTCATCGGAGCCAGGGCGACACTGAAAGGCTTGCTCCTGGCCCTTCTCCAGGCTGAAGAAAAATTCAAAAAAATTGAGGAAGAGGGAGACAATTTCCAGCGCCTGGCCCTCCTCGAGGAGCTCAAAGCCATGCCTTCGGGAGCAGTCTGGGATTATCATTGCTTAAAAAATGATGTTCCGCCTAGCACAGAGTGGCTCAAGGACGTCAAAAACTATGAAAAAGAGGTCTTGAACAAAAGGCTAGGGGAAGCATCTCTTTTTATATGATTCAATAGGGTGCAGGAGGCTGGGTTGATATTTTATCCTTATTGCCTTAATATTTAATAAGTGCAAATTCCTTTAAATGAAAACTCCTCATCCTGATCGTGAGATATTCGCCAAGGCTAAGATAGGTCAAAAGGAGCTAAAAAGTGTCAAAAATTTTCTGGATAAATAGACATGGAAGAAAAAAAGATGAATGGCGTGGGCGGTCCTGAAGAGCCTAAAGTCGACCCTAAAAAATTAGAAGCAGTCAAAGAAATTTTCCAGCTCATTGCCAACACTTTATCCCTCATGAAAATCTACCGTACAGAACACTCGTCGGTGAGGAAGTTTCTGGATGAGCTTCATGAAAAAATGACAAAATTCCTTGATGACTTAGAGGTGATGGAAATCGGTGTCGAAGGCTATTCCTTCACCTATCAGGGAGAAACAGTCCATAGAGACGAGAATCCCGCCAAAAGCCTCCCTTTCCTGCTGCATAAGGATGGGGTGCAGATACTCTTTTTTTATAAAGGAATGGAAAAGCAGGAAATTCAGGATTTTTTAGAAATCCTGAAAAAAGAAGCGCAACTTCCTCCAGAGGCAAGCGATATCGTCGCTCGTCTCTGGGAAAGAGATTTTTCTTTTATTCGCTTTTTTGCTCCTGATGATTATCTCGAGACAAAAATCGCCGCAAAAAAGGAGGCAATTGAATGGGAAAGCAAATCTCCTGAAGGAAAAATCGAACTGACTCAGGAAGATAAAACTGGAGTTGGTGTTTGGGGAGAAAAAAGAGGAAAAAAAGGAGTTCCTGGCAAAGAGAAGAAAGGCAAAGAAAAGATAAGTCCTGGTGAGGGTGTCTCAGTTTCAGGGGGTGAGGAAGATAAAGAGAAAATTGCTCAAGTTGCGGATTTTGTCTCCAAGATCTCATCTCTGGATGAGAAAGAGTTGAGTGAACTTGAGTCTCTGATCGACGCCAATCGGAAAATCCTACCCGAGGAAGAGTTTCCGAGCTTGATTATTGAAATGCTCTATTTAGAAGATAGACTCGAGAAATTCCAAGAGACTCTCAACATCCTGGAGCAAAATCAACTGGAAACCATCGAGAGAGCAGGCCTTGCCCATGCTTCTCTGGTCATCAACCATATCCAAGAACTAAAGGAAGTTCTTTCTTCTCAATCAGCGGAAAAAGCAAAATTGCTGGAGAAATTCCTTCTCAGTACAAGAGACGAGAAATCTCTGGCTGTGCTCAAAAATCTTGTCTCAAATGAGCAGATATCAGATTTCATTCCTTTCTTTCAATACATAGAACTCCTTGGGCCAAGAACCATGCCTCTCATTGCTGATTTGATTGAAGAAACAAAACGCCCAGATTTTCGTCGAATGGCTATGGGTTATCTCAGAGAGCTTAGTCAAAATGATATCAAGGCTCTCCTGAATCTGGCCACTGAGAGCCGTCCTTACTTCACAAGGGAGGTAATCTCTCAGCTCGATGAAGGAGAGATCAAAAATATACTCTCTTTTTTCACTAATTTCGTTAGCTCTAAAAATAAGTCCCTCAAGCTTGAAGCCATCCATGCTCTGGGGAAAGTTGAAGATGACAAGGCAAATAAGATACTTCTCGGTTTTCTCGCTGACCAGGATGAAGATATCCGCATCCAGGCCGCTTCCCGTCTCAAATTCCTCGCCGATAAAGCCCTCCTGGAGCAGTTGATGCAATTCGCCTCGACAAAGGAGTTCCCGAAAAAAAGCCTGGCTGAAAAAAGTGCTATTTTAAATTCTTTAGGCAGAACCCGAGCAGATGAAGCCTGTCGTTTTCTTCAAAAAATTCTGAAAAAATCGAGTTTCTTTCCCAACCCGAAACAGATTGAGACCCGCATTTGCGCTGTCGGCGCTCTAGAGGTGATGGCAACTCCCCAGGCCGTTGAGGCCCTCCGTGAGGGAGCAAAGCTCCGTAACAAAAAAATAAAGCAAGCCTGCCAGTCTGCATTGGGGAAAATGGGAGGAGGAAAAAGTGATTGAATTAGAAGAAGAAAAGCAACAGAAGAAACTCGTCGAAGATCAAAAGCAAGAGAAGAAACTCTTGGAAGATCTCAAACATGATAGAAAACTCCCGCATAAAGGTGCCCTGGAAATATTGATCCGGCTTTATATCGGCTATAAAATTGCCCGTATTTTCGAACCCAATAATCTCTCTTTTCAGTTGCAAATCAAACTTCTCCATGATGTCCTTCAAAACACACTAAAAAATGAAGGATGGGCTCTCTTTTCTATCCGACAGAATAGCCTCTATTTTAACAGCATAAGGCTAAGGTTCAGCATTGCTAACTACCATGTCTTCAAATTCATTGTCGATGAATTCAAGAAAAGAGAAATTGGCGCGCTGGGCTTCCAGCCAGAATTTTCGCAAGAAGAGCTCCGAAGCTTTATCCTCCTTCTTGCCAAGGAATTGGCTAAGGCGAGCATGCCTTTTGAAGAATTTGTGAATGAAACGAGAAAAAGGGGGATTAATAACATCACTCTGGAGAGAATCTCTCCTCTGGAATTGACCGCCAGCAAACAAAAATTTGCAGCCAGAGTCTATTTCCTGAGCATTCTCCATCTCAAGGAACTTTTTGAAAAAGAGAGGCTGGGCGAAAAATTCAACCTGAATGTGACGCGAAGGCTGATGCAATCCATCTTTAACCATATTGTCGAAAATGAATCCTTCATCTATGGCTTAACCAATATAAAAAATTATGATGAATACACTCTCAACCACTCCGTCAATGTCTGTATTCTCTCCATCGCCCTAGGAAGAAGACTGGGCCTCGCCAGGAATGAGCTCGTGAATCTGGGTATTGCTGCTTTCTTTCATGATCTTGGGAAACTGGATACTCCTAAAGAGATACTGGATAAACCTGACAAACTGACTGATGAGGAGAGAGATATCATTCAAAAGCATCCCTATCAGGGAGCTCAAAAGCTAGTCCATCTTAAAGGCGGAATGCCCGACCTTCCACTCGAGGCTGTCCACGTCTCATTGGAGCATCATTCATGGCACGATCTTTCAGGCTATCCTAAGTATTTCAAAAGGAATGCGATTAACCTTTACAGCAAAATCGTCAACATCACTGATTATTTCGATGCCATAACCACCAAAAGGCCTTACCGGAAAAAAACCTTCACGAGAAGCGAAGCTCTAAGTCTAATGCTGGAAAAAAGCGGGACAGGATTCGACTCCATCATTCTCAAGGTGTTTGCCAACATGATGGGAGTCTTCCCTATCGGAAGCCTTGTTTCTCTCGATACAGGAGAATTGGCACTTGTCCTTGAGACGAATCCAGAACCGCCTTTCATTCTCCGGCCAAAAGTCAAGCTGATCACTGACACCTCAGGAAATAGAATCGATGGGGATGTTGTCGACCTGACAGAGATAGATACTCAGACGAAAAAATACAAAAGAACGATTCTCAGATCGCTTGATCCGCACCAATACAACATTGAGGTTTCAGATTATTTTCTGGCTATGGCGCAATAAGAACAGAGTATCCTGATGGTGCTGCCCCCTATAGACCTCAGATGCGAATATCTCTTCAATCCGCTTGGAGTTGATAAGTTCTCACCTCGGCTCTCTTGGATTCTTCAAGACAAAGGACGGGGCGAGAAGCAGAGCGCCTTCCAGATTATTGTCTCCTCAGAAAAAGACCTCATCCGCAGAGAGATAGGAGATATCTGGGACAGTGGTAGGATTGAATCAGAGAGGACCTACCATATCACCTATGCGGGGAGACCACTCCGTAGCGGTAAAAGATATTACTGGAGAGTCCGTTGGTGGAACAAAGGCGGTAGGAGAAGCCCTTATAGCGAAATCTCTTTTTTTGAAATGGGTCTTCTCAGCGAGAAGGACTGGCAGGCTAAGTGGATCAGCAAAAAGGAGTGCCTCAAGTTCAGTTCCCATGGCAGCACCGTTCTCGGAAAATACATGGGGGAATATGTTCAGACCTATGCTCTCTATCTGAGAAAAGAGTTTGAAACGAAAAGAGCAATCCGGAGAGCCAGGATTTATGTCTGTGGGCTTGGCTATTATGAGGCCCGCCTCAATGGCCAGAAAATTGGAGATCATCTTCTTGACCCTGGCCAGACGGATTACCACAAAATTGCTCTCTACTCCACTTATGACATCACCCCCTATATCCAGAAAAAGAATGCCATTGGGATTGTCCTGGGGAACGGACGCCACATCAAATACTATGGCTACACCCAGCCAAAAATGATTTTACAGATCGAGATGGAATACAAAAACGGAGAGCTCGTAAAAATCGTCTCTGATGAAACATGGAAAGTCTCTCATGGTCCGCTCAAGGAAAATGGCCTCTATTTCGGCGAAAGATACGATGCTCGGCTCAAGCTGGAAGGCTGGGATGATCCAGGCTTTGACGATTCCTCCTGGGAAACTGCTGTCCTTGAGAAAGGCCCGGCCCTTTCCTCTCAGATGATAGAGCCCATCCGCGTGTCGAAAAGAATCAAACCAGTCAAGCTCTGGAGCCCTAAGCCCGGGATATTCATCTACGACTTTGGCCAGAATTTTTCAGGCTGGGTAAAAATTATGGTTCAAGGACTAAAAGGGACAGAGATAAAACTGAGGCATGCCGAACTTATCAATGAGGATGGAACATTGAATACCGCTCCCAATCAAAATGCAGAATCCACAGATATCTATATTCTTAAAGGCGAAGACCTGGAGACTTTTGAGCCGAGATTCACCTATCATGGCTTCCGCTATGTTGAAGTGACTGGCTTTCCAGGAGTGCCAACGCTGGAGAATATTGAAGGCACTTTTGTCCATACGGATGTCCAAAAAACTGGGGATTTTTTCTGTTCCAACGATCTTATCAATCGCATCCATAGAAATATTCTCTGGGGGCAGCTTTCCAACCTGATGAGTATCCCCACCGACTGTCCGCAGAGGGATGAAAGGCATGGCTGGCTCGGTGATGCTCACCTTTCTGCAGAAGAAGCCATCCATAATTTTGGCATGGCCGCTTTCTACACCAAGTTTCTCGAAGATATTCGCCATGCTCAGAAAGAAGACGGAAGCCTTCCTGATGTTGTCCCTCCATACCTCGAACAGCTCTACCCTGCTGACCCTGCCTGGGGAGCTGCTTATCCCATCCTGGCCTGGATGATGTACACTTATTACGAAGACACCAGGATTCTTGAGGAACACTATCCACACATCAAAAAATATGTAGAATTCCTGACTAAAAATGCCGCAGGAAATATAATCAGTAATCTTGGAAAATATGGCGACTGGTGCCCGCCAGGCAGCGTTGTCCCTAAGAGAACGCCTGTTGCTCTGACTTCAAACTTTTACTATTATCAGGATGCGCTTCTCGTCTCCAGGATGGCTGAAGTCCTGGGTAAAGAGGATGAGGCAAAAGCCTATTCAGACCTTGCCCAAGAAATAAAACAAGCCTTTAACCGTACCTTTCTTGAAGAGGAAGAATATGCCGCCTCAAGGACAAGCCTTGTGGATAAAATTCCGAGCCAGACTTCAAACACTCTTCCCCTCGCTCTCGATATCGTCCCCAAAGAAAAAAAGGCAAAAGTCCTGGAAAGACTCCTTCATAATATTGTCTCTGATCAGGACCTGCATCTCGATACGGGTATCCTCGGGACAAGATACATTCTGGATGTTCTTACCGAGAATGGTTATGAAGAAATTGCCTATAAACTTGCAACCCAGAGAACTTATCCTGGCTGGGGATACATGATCGAAGAAGGGGCAAGCACACTCTGGGAGAGATGGGAAAAAATCAGTGGAGGCGGGATGAATTCCCATAACCACATTATGCTCGGAAGTGTGGACGCTTGGTTTTATAGGACAATTGCTGGGGTGAGATGCCTTGAGCCAGGCTGGAAAAAAATTGCGATCAAACCTCCTCTCTTTGAAGGGCTCAACTTTGCTGCAGCCAGACTCAAAACAATCCGCGGGGAAATCCGCCTTTCTTGGCAGAGACTGGAAAATTCTTTTGAGCTCATCGCTCAGGTTCCTGTGGGCTCAGAAGCAGAAGTGTTCCTTCCTCTTCTCTTTGAGGAGGCAACTTTGAGAGAAGGCAAAAAAATTCTCTGGAAAAAAGGGAAACAAAAAGAAATCCTTCCTGAGATACTTTTTTCAGGTAGAAAAGGAGAATACCTCATCTTTCAAATCGGGAGTGGCTATTATAGTTTCAGGATAGAATCAGGTCGCTCTCCACATTAAAAATCCACAAAAAAGGCGAATTCCTTAGAAATCTACACGGTATAGGTCAGATCACTCATCAGGGAAATTTTAGCGTTCTATGGGAGGCCCAGGACTTTTAAAAATGATTCTCTCTCTGGCCATAAAAAAAACGGAATTCTCAATCTCAAATATTTTCTTGACAATGTCTTGAGGCCGGATGCTCTTCTGAGGAGAATACTTTAGATAGAAAAATAGCTTCCCTTTTTTCTTATCCAGAGATATCTTCTCAATATATTCGCTTTTATCGCTCAAGAATTCGTCAATAAGCGTCTCGATTGTCTTTTCATCCTTAGCCTCCAGAGCTTGGCGCATTTCCCTTTTCCCTAGGTCAAGTGAATAAACCATTGTTTTTATGTTTTTATTTAGAGGTAGCTCAGCATCTTCAAGCTCTCTCAGCTTGAAGAATCTGATTCCTCGAGGCGCGTATTTATTCAGGTGTCTTATAAGCTCTTGATTTTCAAAAAGATACTGAGATTTGAATTCAAGGCATTCTTCTTTTCCTTCCATGCCCAAGGGAAGGGCAGGAAGGTAGGAAACAAGCATTTTGGGATGAAAGCCTGCCGAGCTTTGCAGAGTAATGCCTCCTCTTCGGAAAATTCTCTGAATGAGATTGATAAGGTCGATATGGGAGAGAAACCGGGCCCTGTCTCGCTTGGAGTAAAAGAGCTGATAGCGAAGTGCGGCCTGACCTTTTTTTCCAAAATGAGGGAATCCTCTGGGCCTGATTTTGATTTTCTCCAAAAATTTTTTCTGAAGATGCGTCCAAAGCTCGCATCCCTGGCAGAGGCCGCACTTTGTCTCCAGGCAGGAAGCTGAGGGTTCTCCTCTGAGGGCTTTGTTGAGTTCCTGGATGAGATGAGATTTTTTGATTCCCGTATCAATATGATCCCAGGGGAGAATTGCCTCTTTTTCCAAGGGGGCAAGATATTTTGAGTATTCAACGTTTGTCCGTTCAAAGGCATTCTCCCAGAGAGAGAAGCAAAACTGGTCTTTCCAGCTATCGAATCTCGCTCCCCTTTTCCAGGCATCAAGAAGCAGCCTAGCCAAATTTCTGTCTCCGCGAGAAAAGACACCTTCGAGAAGCGAGACCTTCAATGGATGTCCTTTAAACTTGACAAAAGGATATTTTTTCAATTGGTGTCTTACGAAATTCTGTTTTTCTTGGAGAATTCTCTCCTCCTCCATAGCCAGCCATTGAAACGGCGTGTGAGGCTTGGGGATAAAAGAGGAAATGCTCAAGTTGATCAAGGGGGGTGAGTTTAATATCTTCTGCCCGATTCCGATAATCTCTCGAAGCAAAGTCACAATTCCTTGCAGATCGTCATCTTTTTCTGTCGGGAGCCCGACCATAAAGTAGAGCTTGAGTATTCTCCAGCCCTGAGAAAAGGCATTGGCCGCAGCCTCGTAGATTTCCTCATCCTGGAGATTTTTGTTGATGACCCTGCGCAATCTTTCTGTCCCAGCTTCGGGAACAAGGGTGAAGCCAGTTTTTCTGACCCGGATAATACTTTTAGCCAGATCAGAAGATAAGCCTTTGGGCCGCAAAGACGGCAAACTCAAGGATATCTTCTCCTTCTCCAATTCCTCCATCAAAGCCTTAACTGTACTGTCGAGGAAAGGATAATCACTTATAGAAAGAGAAGATAAGGAGGCATCTTCATAGCCCGTCAGGCGGAGACTTCCGAGCACTTTCTGGATGATAAAAGAAGGACTTTTGATCCGGTAAGGAAAATAGAGACTAGTGGCCTGACAAAATCGGCATTTCTGAGGGCATCCCCTGGCCACCTCGACCGCCACCCGATCAAAAACGACGCCGATATTGGGAACGACAATTTTTTCTGGAAAAGAAGACCGACGAAAAGAAAAAAGAACTCTCTTTTCAATCTTTGGCGGGGCATCATCAATGGGCTTAACAGCCAGCAGATGAGAACCTGGCGGTGTGTAGGGAGCATAAAGAGAAGGTACATAAACCCCTTTGATCTTGGAAAGCTCTTTCAGGAGATTCTCTTTTTCGCTTTTTTTGAGATCTTTTTTCAAAGCCATGAATCTCTCTACAATTTCGAGGAAAGCTTCCTCGCCATCTCCTACCAGAAATAAATCAAAAATCGATGCCAAAGGTTCAGGATTAAAAGCGGCTGGCCCTCCAGCAACGACCAGGGGGAAATCCAGACTTCTCTCTGAGGAAAAAAGAGGCACCCGACCCACGTCCAAAATAGTGATGATGTTAGAATAATTGAGCTCATAGAGAAGAGAAAAGCCGAGCATATCAAATTGAAAAAGGGGAATCTTATTTTCAAGGGAATAAAGGGGAATATTCTCGGAGCGGATCTTCTCTTCAAAATCAGTCCAGGGCGCAAAGACTCTTTCGGCCAATATCGAAGGGTGGCCATTCAGCACAGAATAGAGGATTTTTTGGCCAAGATAAGACATACCGATTTCGTAAAGGTCAGGAAAAACAAGGGCGACCTTGACCTTTATCCGCTGAGGATTTTTTCTGCTCTCGTTCCACTCCCCTCCCACGTAGCGCCCGGGCTTCTCCACCTGACAGAGAATCTGTTCCAGGAGAACTTTCTCAGAGACTCTTTTCCCTATGTATTTCATCGAATTAGCCGCTTCTTAGCTCGAAGACACACTCCCCTGGGAGCATCTCAGATATTGGCAAAGCGTCTCATTTTGACATTTAAAACAAGGCCTACCCCCAGGTATGTGGCAAGAAGGGAGGAACCTCCATAGCTCAACAAAGGTAAAGGAATGCCTGTGATGGGAAAAAGGCCGATGATCATCATCACATTGACGAAGAACTGGAAAGCGATCATCATGGCCACCATGAAGACGATATAAATCCCTGCCCTATCTCTTGATTTGCCAACAGACTTAAACAACCTTGATATAAAGAGAAAATAGGAAAGCATGGCGGCCACGACTCCCAGAAAGCCGAACTCCTCGCCCAGCACCGAAAAGACAAAGTCTGTATGCCTGGACGGCAAAAACCTCAATTGGCTTTGACTCCCTTTCTTAAAGCCTTTCCCCAAAAAGCCGCCAGAGCCGATGGCAATCTTCGATTGGAGGATATGATAGCCAGCGCCTTTGGGATCCTGGCTGGGAAAAACAAGAGTTGTCAATCTCTTCTTCTGATAATCCTGGAGGCCATAATTCCACCCCAGATAACCGAGAAGCAAGCAAGCGACCAACAACAAAATTATGGCCTTCCCTCTCATTCCAGCCAGAATCAAAGAGGCAGCCAGCAAGGGCACAAAGGTTAAAGCAGTCCCCAGATCAGGCT
>CAZPAX010000054.1:0-13709 GCA_964584535.1 uncultured Eubacteriales bacterium | reverse complement strand
GGGGACTCAGAGTCCCCTCCAAGGCAGTGGGACCCCCCTCCGCTACGGGGGCTTCCGGGCAGCTTCCTTCACCCATCATAAAGACCACATAGTCAGAGATGTTTTCAAATGGACGAGAATTTTTTACTTTGCTTTTTTTATAAAGTAAAATGAGTTTATGCCCGAGCTTCCTGAAGTGGAAACAATAGTCCGCAGCCTGAGCCCAAGGCTTCAGGGACTCCGGATAAGCTCTTTCCAGCTTCTTTTCCCTCCTCTTTTAAGGAACGAAAACAAGGATGTTCTTGAAGAACTTGTCGGAGCAAGGATACTCGCTGTGCGCCGCCGGGGGAAATTGATCCTCATCGATTGCGAAAAGAACTTAACCCTTTGTTTTCACCTCAAGATGACAGGCCGGATACTCTTCTGTCCAAAGCAAGAACCTCTTGAGAAACACACTCGTTTCATCATCTCTTTTGAAGACAAGAAGCAGGAGCTGCGCTTTGGGGATGTTCGAAAATTCGGCTCTCTCCTTCTCGTTCCGACTTCAGAGGTTTTGGAGTCCGAAGAGCTCAGAAGCCTTGGTCCAGAACCATTAGAGCTCGATTTCTCCTCTTTTTGCCAACTCTTTAAGGGACGAAGCGCACGCCTGAAGAGCTTGCTCCTCGACCAGAGTTTTGTTGCTGGGATCGGCAATATCTATGCTGATGAAATTCTTTTTAGGGCAAGGCTCCATCCGCTAACTCCAGGTTCTTTTCTCCGTAAGCCGGCGCTCCGCCGGCTGTGGCAGTCGACAAGAGAGACTCTGGCCAGTGCCCTTGCCGCCAGAGGCTCCTCCATCCGAGATTACACTGACGCTCTAGGGAAGGAAGGGAACTTCCAGAATTTTCATCAGGTTTATGGAAGGGAGTCCCTTCCTTGCTCCTCCTGCGGAGAGAAAATTGCACGCCTCAGGCTTGGAGGAAGGAGCACCTTTTTCTGCCCCCGTTGCCAAAAAAGGAAAAGACCCTGAAGCTAATGGGGGACAGGCACCTTTTTCGGGGTCAGACATTATCATAGGGGTGTCTGTGCAGTCAAGGGCATGCTAAGTTCTTTTCTACATGGCAATGTCTGACCCCAGGGTGCCTGTCCCCGCACAAGCTCTGTTTGACAGAAAAAGTGGTTTGGCTATAATGGGGGTTCGTGAAGAAGGAGTCTAAATAATGAAATTGTCAAGCTTTGAAGAGATCATTCAATTTGCGATAAAAAGGGAAGAGGAGGCAGGTCGCACTTATGGCGAAATGGCTGAGATGAGCAAAGGGGCAGGTCTTAAGAAGTTGCTCCAGGAGCTTTATTCAGATCTGGCCCAAAGGTCCGAGGGGAAAGAGCAGAGGGAGTTATTTTCATTTTTGGAGATGCAAGAAAAATCCCATAAACTAAAACTCGAAACAGAATATGAGAAGCATGTTCTCTCTGAGGATTAGTTTTTAGAATTTCTTAAAGGAGAAGAGGATGGAAAAATGGGAATGCACAGCTTGTGGATATATCTATGACCCTGAGAAGGGAGATGTGGAAAATGGGATAAGTCCTGGCACAGCTTTTGAAAATCTTCCCGATGATTGGGTCTGCCCCCAGTGTGGCGTGGGCAAGGAATTCTTTCAAAAAATGGGATGAGGGATGAGGGTTATCATCATCGGGAATGGATTGGCTGGGACAATCAGCTCCAAGACTCTTCGCGAGCTGGATCAGAAACTGGAAATCGATGTTTTTGCTGAAGAAAAACATCATTATTATCCCCGGCCGAATTTGATCGAATTTGTGGCAGGTAACATACCTCAGGAACGAATTTTTGCCTTTCCTGGCAATTGGCACCAGAGGCAGAAGATCAGCATTCATCTGGAAAATCCTGTCAAGCGAATTTTAGCCTCTTTTCAGGAAGTGGAAGTTGGGGAGGGAAAGAGGGAGAAATATGATTTTCTTCTCATAGCTAATGGCTCCTCTGCTTTTGTGCCTCCGATTAAAGGAGCGGAGAAAGCGGGCGTTTTTACCCTCAGGACTCTGGATGATGCCTTTCACATTCTTGAATATCTGGAGAACCACCGCCAGGTGGCCGTAATCGGTGGAGGCCTTCTTGGCTTGGAAATAGCCCGAGCCATCAGAGCAAAAGGCGCAGATGTTGAGGTTATTGAATTTTTTGACCGTTTGCTCCCGCGCCAACTGGATGTCCAAGGAGCTTCACTTCTTAAAGCTCAAATCGAAAAAATGAAAATAAAGATTCGCCTCAAGTCAGCCACCGAAGAGATTCTTGGGCAGAAGGAGGTTAAGGGACTGAGATTCAAAGATGGCACACAAGTCAAACGAGATATGGTCGTGGTAGCAGCGGGTGTCAGGCCGAATACTAGCCTGGCCAAGGAAGCAAGTCTTGAAACAGACCGGGGCCTTATCGTTAATGAATACCTCCAAGCGAGCCATCCGAAAATCTTTGCTGCAGGAGATTGCATTCAACACAGTGGTCGAGTTTATGGCATCATTCCTGCTTCTTTTGATCAGGCGAGGATCGCTGCTTCCAATATCATCGGTGAGCAAAGAAAGTACAGGGGAACAGTTCCTTCCAATACCTTGAAAATTGTTGGCCTCTATGTCACTTCTGTCGGCCTGGTTAATCCCGAGGGGGAAGAATTTGAGGAAATCCAGATAGAAAACAAAGAAGATGGAATTTACAAAAAAATTGTTCTCCACAATGGGAACCTTGTCGGCGCTATCTGGATAGGGACAAAAAAGGGCGTAACAGAAATCAGTCGGGCTGTCACCGAGAAACAGAATGTCGCAAAATGGAAGGAATCGCTCCTCGAAGATAATTTTGATTTTTCCCTTCTATGAAAAAAAGATTCTTTTTCATCTGGCTCTTTGTTATTTTGCTTGCTTTTCCACTCCATGCTCAGTTGAAGATGAGCGGCTATCTCTCTTTTGAGTTCCTCAAAGGCCAAAGCCAAAGTCCTTTTGCTGAGGGCAGTTTTCAGAATGCAAGGGCAGGGCTCCTTTTTTCCAGGGAAAAAGAGGAAAAATTCAACTATATTCTTGAGCTAAGATTCAAAGATGAAGCCAGAATTGAGATAGAGCAAGCCTGGGCGGGATTCAATCCTTCTCCGGCTTTCCAGTTGAAGCTCGGTTTTTTTCTTGTTCCCTTTGGAAAATACAATCAGTCCAATCGGCCTCACGAGACAGGCTTTATTCGTTTTCCTCTTCACCTTGAAAATATCTATCCTCCAAGCTGGAGAGATCTGGGGATCCTGGTCCAAGGAAAAGTCGGCGTTTTTCTATATTCTGCCTATTTCGGGAATGGGCTGGCCGAGGGAGAAAATTTAAAAGCCTCTCAACAGTTTGCTGATAATAATTCTGATAAAGGAAAGGGAGGAAGAGTGAGCTTTTTGGTGGGCAAGTCGGCTGAGCTTGGTCTTTCTTATTACAGGGGCGAATATGATGAGGCCAATGAGCGTTCCCTTGAGCTTCAAGGAATGGATTTCACTTGGACTGCAGAGAATCTCCAGATTTTTGCAGAGTATGGAAAGGCTAAGGCCGAAAATCCTGAGCCTTTCACTGATGGGAAAGCAGAAGGATATTTTGTTCAAATGACTTTCAAGTCGGGCATGCTCTGGATTGTGGCCGGTTACCAGCGCTCAAGATATAAAGATCCTTTTCATGGTCCGGCTTTTGTTAAGCCTTTGAGCCCTGGAGGAGGAATATTCGAAGAAAAGAGCCGCTGGACAGCGGGATTTGTTTATTTTGTCTCCGAGAATATTCTTCTTAAAGCAGAGTATGATTTTAACCGTGAGCCGGGCCAGTCCCTGAAAGACAATCTTTTTTCTGCTCAGGTTGCTTTACATTTTTAGGCTTGTCTCTCGGGCGAGTTCTGGTTAAGATAAAAAGGTCTCCAAGGAGGGAGTTTTATGGCAAATTTAGTTGTTCTCGGCACTCAGTGGGGAGATGAAGGAAAAGGCAAAATTGTGGATGTCCTTACTCCGTCTTTCGATGTGGTGGCCCGCTATCAAGGAGGCCACAATGCTGGACACACAGTCTACATCAAGGGAAAAAAGATTGTCCTCCACCTTATTCCTTCAGGCATTCTCCACCCCCATAAGCTGTGCATCATCGGAAATGGAGTTGCCTTTAGCCCGAAAGCCTTCCTTAAGGAAATGACTGGGCTGGAATCCATGGGAGTGGCAATCGATGAGAACATCGTCATCAGCAAAAATGCCCATCTCATCCTTCCTTATCATGCCCTTCTAGAGAAAATCAGCGAAGAGAGAAGGGGAGCAAGAAAAATTGGAACAACCTGCTGCGGCATCGGTCCTTCTTATGAGGATAAAGCAGGTCGAAGGGGAATCAGAGCCTGTGATTTACTGGATTTGGAGGTTCTCAAGGAAAAGATAAAGGAAAATGTGGATGAGAAAAATATTTATTTGGATTTTTTCAATGTTCCCCGCCTTGACCCAAAGAAGATTTTTGAGGAATACTCTGGCTATGCTTCCCGGATCCGAAAATATATAAAAGATGCTTCGATTATCCTTGATCGGAAAATAAAGGAAGGAAAAGCGATTCTCTTTGAAGGGGCCCAGGGTTCGCTCCTCGATATAGACCACGGAACATATCCCTATGTCACTTCTTCCAATTCAACGGCTGGCGGCGTCTGCACAGGCATGGGAATAGGCCCGACCAAGATTAGTGCTGTGCTGGGCGTGACCAAAGCTTACACTACTCGGGTGGGAAGCGGACCTTTCCCCACCGAGATTTTTGATGAAAGGGGAAAACTGCTTCTGGAAAGAGGGGATGAATACGGAGCAACAACAGGGCGACCCAGGCGGTGCGGTTGGTTTGATGCAGTGGCTGTTTCCTATTCCTGCCGTTTGAACGGAATAGAGAAAATCGCCCTGACCAAACCAGATGTTCTTGATGGCTTTGAAGAAATCCTCATCTGCGATGGATACAGATACAAGAATGACATTCTGAGCAGCTTCCCTACTGAAAGCTGGATTCTGGAGAAAGTCTCTCCCTGCTACCGGAAGGTTCGGGGTTGGAGAAAATCTGTCCAGAAGATCACTGATTTTACTTTGCTTCCCCAGGCATTCAAAGACTACCTCAAACTCATTGAAGACCTGGTTGAAACGGAGATTTGCCTTATTTCGACAGGAGTAGAGAGAAGAGAGACAATCTTGGAAGAAGTGAAATTGAAGGGAATGGTCAATCTGAAGAAAATCAAAAAAGCAATTCTTTAACTTCTATTCCCATTGACCGCCAAGCATTTTGATGATAAGTAGAATTTGAATTAAAAAAATTTTATTGGGAGGTAAGAAATGGCTGTCAGAGCAAAAAAGGCGAGAGTTTCCCGCAGGGCGAAAGCCCCGGCTAAGCCAAAAAAAGCTGGATATGAGTGTTCAATCTGCGGCTACCGACTGGTTGTCGATAAGGCCTGCGGCTGCGAAGAAGAGCATGTCATTTATTGCTGCAGCCAGCCGATGAAAAAAACCTAAGCCCTTTTCCAAACATTATCAGGATACACTCAGCCGGTTCTTCATCTTCGTTCCAGAATTGATGTCTCGTTCCGGTTGGAATGTAAAGGCTATTCCATTTTCCAGGAGATAGATCTTCTCACTCAATTTGGCTTTTGCTTTTCCTCTATAATAAGGTACAGAAGCTGGAGAATATCGAAAGTTAAAGGAGGAAGGTGGTGAAATCCAGAATTTTGCTTGATAAAGTGGCTGTTATTACAGGTTCGAAATCTGGGATAGGTCTGGCCACGGCTCAGCTTTTTGCAGCTGAAGGAGCAAAGGTTGTTCTGGCTGATCTTAAGGATGCTCGCCAGGAAGCAGAGGAGATAAAGAAAAGAGGAGCAGAGGCTTTCTTTTTTCAGGTGGATGTAAGCTCTGCTAAAGAAGTCAATTCCCTTTTTGCAGAAATCAGAGGCAGACATGGAAGAGTTGATATCCTGGTCAATAATGCTGGAATCGAGCTTGCTAAAAAAGTCACCGAAACAAGTGAGCGCGAATGGGACAGGTTGATGGCTACAAATCTGAAAGGAGTTTTCCTTTGTTCAAAGGCTGCTATTACTCTGATGCAGAGCCAGCGCAGTGGCGTGATTGTCAATGTTGCCTCTGAACTTGGTCTTGTTGGAGGACAGGATATAGCCGCCTATTGCGCTTCCAAGGGAGGCGTGGTTCAATTGACTAGAGCTATGGCTTTGGATCACGCTCAGGATCACATTCGCGTCAATTGCGTTTGTCCTGGGCCAGTGGAAACTCCTCTTCTTAGAAGAATCTTCGGCCAGGGCAAAGATCCTCAAAGAGAAAGAAGAGAGACTATAGAAAAGATACCGCTCGGACGTCTGGGCAGGCCAGAAGAGATTTCGAGCGTCATTCTCTTCTTGGCCTCGGAGGAGTCTTCCTACATGACAGGAGCAGCAGTGGCTGTTGACGGTGGCTGGTCTTCGCCCTGAGCCTCTTTGTGGAGGTCAGATTTGGGGTAAGACATTGCCATGGAGAAGAGATGTTCGGCTGCCCTTGATTTCCACTCACCTCTATGGTAATGTCTGACCCTTTAATCCATACCTGAAAAATGAAATTCGAGCGAATAAAAGAAAGATAGGATGAAAAACAATTCTTTCATCAAGTTCCTGGGCACAGCAGGAGCGCGATTCGTTGTGGCCAAACAACTTAGAGCTTCAGGCGGGGTTTATATTTTTGCCAAAGGCCAGAGCATCATTATAGATCCAGGGCCGGGCACACTTGTCAAATGTTCCACTTCCAAACCCCCCATTGATGTCTCCAAGCTCTCTGCCATTATTCTGACCCATGCCCATATCGATCACTCCAATGATACGAATATCCTCATCGATGCCATGACAGGCGGCGGGCTCAAAAAGCAGGGCTTACTCTTTGCTCCCCGCCAGTGTCTTGAAGGAGAAAATGCTGTCGTCTTTAGCTACCTGAGGGATTTTTTAGAAAAAATTATTATCTTAGAAGCCCGCAAGCATTACAGAATTGGGGAGCTGAGGTTCTCAACTTCTCTGAGACACCAGCACTCTGTGGAGACTTATGGAATAAAATTTGATCTGGATGGGAGACTTGTCTCCTTTCTGGTCGATACAAAATACTTTCCGGAACTTCAGGAAGATTACAGGAATTCCGATATTCTTGTCATAAATGTTGTCCGCAACACGCCTTTTGAAGGGAACGACATTCTCCACCTGAGCCTTACGGATGCAAAAGAAATCATCGCAGCTATAAGACCCAGGAAGGCGATCCTGACCCATTTCGGGATGACCATGCTCAGGGCAAAGCCCTGGGAATTGGCCAAGGATCTGACCCGCGAGCTGGGTGTTGAAGTCATAGCTGCTTCGGATGGAATGAGGCTGGAGATAGATTGAATGAATGAAGAGCAGGGACAAGGAGGAGAAAACATGGAAAAAAGGATCTATTACATTGTGGATGTTTTCACGGAGGAAAAATATGCGGGCAATCAGCTTGCTGTTGTCCGCAATGCCAAAACACTCCAGAATGGGCAAATGCAGCGAATAGCAAAGGAAATGAATTTTTCAGAAACGACCTTTATCCTCGACGATGAAAAACATAAAGGTGGATATAATGTTCGGATCTTCACTCCCAGGGAAGAGGTTCCTTTTGCCGGTCACCCAACATTAGGCACTGCTTTCATTATCCAGCAGGAGATTGTCCAAAAGCCAGTTAAGGAAATACTTCTCAATTTAAAGGTCGGCCAGATTCTCGTCAGCTTCACTTATGAGGGGAGAGTGGTAAATATCTTGTGGATGAAACAGATACAGCCTGCCTTTGGCAGGATTCTCGAACCTGCTGAAGTGGCTAGGGTTTTGAGCTTAGACTTAAAGGATATGGAAACAAGATTTCCCATCCAGGAAGTCTCAACTGGTCTTCCTTTTATCATCGTCCCCTTGAAGACTCTTGAAGCTTCCAAGAAGAGCAGCATAGATAAAGAGAAAATGTCAGCCCTTATCAGAAAGACAGAAGCAAAGGCAATACTTGTCTTTTGCCCTGAAACGTACAATCCCGAGAATAACCTTAATGTCCGCGTTTATGCCGATTATTATGGAGTTCCCGAAGACCCAGCCACAGGAAGCGCCAACGGCTGCCTAGCTGGATATCTGGTAAAATGCCGCTATTTCGGCAAGCCCAAGATTGATGTTCGTGTTGAACAAGGCTATGAAATTGACCGGCCTTCCTTGCTCCTTTTGCGGGCAGAAGAGAAAAAGGGAAAAATCCATGTGCTTGTCGGTGGGAAGGCTGCGATGGTCGCTAGAGGAGAGCTGGTTTAGAATTCACTCGCTATGAATATTCACAAATTTCTCGATCTTCTTGTCGAAGACCTTTCGAATTTAGCTTTACTTAGAATCAGACTCTTTGGGGAAAGCCTGGATAGCCCAACTTTTGAAGAACATCTGCGAGGCATAACTTTCGACCTCCCTCCGATCAAGGGAGAAGGATTTTTTGCACTGAAGGCCGAGACACTCTTTGGTTATTTGAATCCTGCTTTTCATGTCGCTCAATGGAAAGGGAAGGAATTTCCGACCATTCTCTATCATCATGGCAATAATGAGAGGCCTTTCAATTACAAATTTTATAGCCTGAACACTTTCAAGTGGATTCTTCATTCCAGAAAAAATGAGATTCCGGCAAACCTTATCTCTTTGCGGGCTGCCTTCCATGAGAATCTCAAGGAGTATCTGACGGGACTCCAAAGCCTATCCATTTTTGTGGCCGCACTCTCCGTATCAGTTGTTTTAATTGAGAAATTAGTCTTTTTTTTGAGGGAAAATGTCAGACGCCAAATCATCGTCTCTGGAATAAGCCTGGGAGGTTTCGTCACCAACCTCCATCGGGCCTACTTCAATAGTGCTGATATCTATATTCCCTTGCTGGCAGGAGCACGAATTGGGGATGTTCTAACAACTCCAGGCCGAAAAATGGCCAACCCAGTGCTTGAAAAGAATGCTGAAAAGTTGAGAAGAATTTTGAATTTCGAGGACAATTTCCTTAAGGTCAAGGGAGATAATGTCTTTCCACTTCTTGCCCGCTATGATCAGATAATCGACTATGAAAGCCAAAAAAGATGCTATGGGAAGCAGCTGATCGCAGTTCTTGGGAGAGGGCATATCACGGGCGCTCTGGCCGGTGCCCGGATTCGCCAGCACATCCTCGATTGCTTAGGAAGCAGAATGGAGGAGAAGAAAGACCTAGCTTTTAAGAGTTCAAATCTATATTAATTTTATAGGAATAATTGTAATTTTAGGGCCAAAAAGGTACAATTCATTATATGATTGCTGTGTGTTTTTGATGATCCAAAATGTTTTTTAAGATCTGGAAAGCAAATGATAGGCCTGAAAAAATCATGGAAAAATTTCCACGATCGCATTATATTAGTTTTAATAAAAGGAGCGTTTGATGAAAGAGCAAGTCGAAAAAGCTTTGAACAAGATTCGCCCCTCACTCCTGGCTGATGGCGGGAATGTGGAGCTTGTCGATATCGAGGATGGCGTGGTTAAGGTCAGACTCACTGGCGCCTGCGGAGGATGTCCTATGTCGCAGCTGACCCTAAAGATGGGAATAGAAAGATTTTTGAAAAAAGAAGTCCCAGAAGTCAAGGAAGTCGTCGCTGTTTGAGGGAAGGGAAGCGGCGATGAAAAGAGTGTATCTGGATCATATCGCTACCACTCCTCTCCATTCTCAGGCTTTAGAGACCATGCTTCCTTACTTACGGGAAAATTTCGGCAATCCACAGAGCCTTCACTCTCCAGGCCAGGAAGCTCTTTCTGCTCTGGAGCAGGCTAGAGAGAAGGTTGCTGAGCTTATTCATGCCAGCCCGAGCGAGATTATTTTTACCTCAACTGGCTCAGAATCCAACAATTTCGCCCTGAAGGGGCTGGCTTTAGCCCAGCGCGGTCGCGGCGAACATTTGGTCGTTTCAGCTATCGAGCATCAATCTGTTCTCCATTCGGTAAAAAGCCTGGAAAAGTGGGGCTTCTCGACAACGCTGGTCCCAGTTGATAACAAAGGGCTCGTGGATCCTGAGGAAGTCCGCAAGGCTTTGAGGAAGGACACCATTCTCGTCTCGATCATGCTGGCCTCAAGTGAGGTAGGGACTGTGGAGCCTGTGGCCGAGATTGCCAAGATCTGCCGCTCCCAAAATGTGCTTTTTCATACAGATGCCGTGGCTGCCGTAGGAAACATTCCAGTTGATGTCAAAGAGTTGGAGATTGATTCTCTTAGCCTGGCCGGCGACCAGTTTTACGGCCCGAAAGGGAGCGCGGCTCTATTCTTAAAAAAAGGGACAAGAATCTTCCCTTTTATAGAAGGCGGAATCCAGGAAGGAGGAAGAAGGGCTGGGACTGAAAATGTCGCTGGAATTGTCGGTCTGGGCAAAGCCGCCGAAATCGCCAAAAGAGAGATGGAAGCCCGGCAAAAGAAGATTCGCCCCTTGCGGGACAGGCTCATTGAGGGACTTCTCCAAAAAGTCGAGCATGTCATTTTAACTGGACATGAAGAGAAAAGGCTTCCTCACCATGCCAGTTTCTGCATTGAGTTCATCGAAGGGGAGGCCATGCTCCTCAATCTGGATATGAAAGGTGTCGCAGCCTCGAGCGGCTCTGCCTGCACTTCCAGAGCCTTGAAGGCTTCCCATGTCCTTTTGGCCATGGGCATTTCGCATGCCCTCGCCCAAGGCTCTCTTGTTTTTAGCCTGATTGAGGAGAATGAAGCTGCGGATATCGACTATCTTCTTGAGATCTTTCCGCCAATCATCGACAGGCTGAGAAAGATGTCTCCCCTTTATACCAAATATCTGGAAGAGAGGAAAAAATGATTTACACTGAGAAAGTTATGGAGCATTTCCAGAACCCCCGCAATGTCGGAGTGATAAAAGACGCTGATGGAGTTGGCCAAGTCGGCAACCCTGTCTGCGGGGATATGATGACCTTTTACATCAAGGTCAAAGACAAGCGTCTGGTAGACATCAAGTTCCAGACTTTTGGCTGTGGAGCAGCCATTGCTGTCTCCAGTATCGTTAGTGAAATGGCCATGGGCAAGACTTTAGAAGAAGCCATGAAAATAACAAACAGCATTGTTGCTGAGGAACTTGGAGGTTTGCCCAAGAATAAGCTCCACTGTTCAAATCTAGGCGCAGATGCGCTACACAAGGCGATTGAAGATTACAAGCAGAAGACCGAGAAAAAAGAAGTCGCTCCTTCTCAAGAGAGATGCTATTGTCCCTATTGTGAGGGGCCGCTGGAGGGTCTTGAGGATTACTGCGAGAAGTGTCAGATAGAATTTGAGAAGTGCCCTGAATGTGGAAAGCCAATCAGAAAAGATGAGGGAAAATGTCTTCACTGCGGGACAGAGGTTCAGACAACTTAATAGAATTTGAGGAAACAATGGGAGGGGCGGGAAGATGAAACGAGATGTGGAATTGGACTGTTTTGGCCTGCTCTGTCCCCTGCCCATTATTCAGACAGCCAAGAAGATCAAGGAGATGAAGGTCGGCCAGGTTTTGGAGGTCATTTCCACAGATAAAGGAATAAAGGAGGATATGCCAGCCTGGTGTCGGACAAGTGGCCAGGAATATCTGGGATTTGAGGAGGAAGGTGAAGTCTATAAAGTTTATGTCAGGAAGGTAAAAGATTAAAATGACCAAAAAAGAAGTCTTGGAGAGAATCCAGCAGTTGAAAAAAGAGAGAAATGCCATCATCCTCGCTCACAACTACCAACTACCAGAGGTCCAGGATGTGGCTGATTACATTGGCGATTCTCTGGGTTTGAGCCAAACTGCAGCCGCAGCTGAAGCTCAAGTGATTGTCTTCTGCGGTGTTCATTTTATGGCTGAAACTGCCTCGATCCTTGCCCCGCAGAAAACAGTCATTCTTCCTGAGATCGGGGCTGGGTGTCCTATGGCAGATATGATTACAGCCTCAGAGCTCAGGGAATGGAAGAAGAATTATCCGGGGAGAAAGGTTGTCTGCTATGTCAACACTACAGCCGAAGTCAAAGCTGAATGTGACATCTGCTGCACTTCTTCCAATGCGGTGCGTGTTGTGAATTCTGTTGACGAAGAAGAGATTCTTTTTGTGCCTGATAAAAATCTTGCCGCCTATATTGCTCGCAAGACAAATAAAAAAATTATTGCTTGGGATGGCTACTGTTATATCCATAACAAGATTTTGCCCAAGGATATCAGGGAGAGAAAAGCTCTTTATCCTCAGGCGGAAGTCTGGGCTCATCCGGAATGCAGGCCAGAGGTTATCGATCTTGCCGATAAAGTCCTATCTACTGGAAAGATGGTCAAAGAGGCCAGTGAAACTTCAAAGAAGGAAGTTATCATTGCCACTGAAGCGGGAATTATCTACAGGCTGAAGAAGGAGAATCCCAATAAGAATTTCTATCCTGCCAAAGATCTGGCTCTTTGCTCAAACATGAAAAAGATCAATTTAAGGAAGGTTCTCACTTCCTTGGAAAAGATGATTTATAAGATTGAGGTTCCTCAGGAGATAGGCCAGAGAGCAAGAGGAGCTATCGAAAAAATGGTTAAGATTTAGGAGGAAAAAATGAGAAAAATGACAGAAGAAAATCTGAAGAACGCCTTTGCTGGCGAAAGCCAGGCCCATATCAAATATTTAGCTTTTGCTGATAAGGCAGACAAGGAGAATTTCCCAAATGTTGCCAGGCTCTTCAGGGCAAATGCCTTTGCTGAACAGATGCATGCCATAAATCATCTTCGAACGCTTTCCGGTATTAGTAAGACTTCTGAAAATCTTAAGGCCGCTCGGGAGGGAGAAAATTTTGAGATACAAGAAATGTATCCTGCTTACATTCAGGTTGCCGAAGCACAGAATGAGAAAGGAGCAGTGAATGTCACTCGCTGGGCTCTAGAGGGCGAAAAAGCCCATGAGGAGCTTTATCTTAAAGCCATAAAGTCTGTAGAAACAGGTGAAGATTTAGAGTTCAAACCAATCCATGTCTGCCAGACCTGTGGTTTCACAGTTGAGGGTGAAGCCCCTGATAAATGTCCTGTCTGCGGTTCGCCAAAAGAAAAATTTGCTAGGTTTTAGAGTGAGATACACTGTGCTCGATCCCAAATTGAAGCCATTCGAGATTCTGGCTTTGGCCATAAGGTCTGAGATTGAAGCGGCTAATTTCTATATCAAGCTTCAAGAAAGCGTGAAGAACAAAATTTTGGAACAGAAACTGAAATTTCTAATTTTTGAAGAGAGGCGACACCGGAAAATTCTGGAGAGGCTTTTTTCACAGAGATTTGCCGGAAGAGCGCTTGAGATTCCGGAGAAATCCTTACTGCCTGCTCCGCATCTTTCCGCAGAAGGAGAATTGACTGTTCTCGATCTCTTTAAAGAAGCCCTCCGCGCAGAAAAGATGTCCGAAGAGTTTTATAAAGAGGCCCAAAGAAAGTCTCAGAGCAGGGAAATCCAGAAGATTCTTGAATATTTGAGCCGGGTGGAAAGAAGCCACTACTTCTTGATCAAATCCGAGATAGATTTGCTCAGTGAATTTCCTGACTATTATAATGTTGAAGATTTCCACATCGGCCATGAAATGGTTCATGTTGGCCCATAGGGCTCAGACATCGGGGCTAAAGATTTGGGGTCAGACATTGCCATGGAAAAGAGATTTTCGCATGCCCTTGCCAATCTACTCACCCCTATGATAATGTCTGACCCCGATATC
>CAZPAX010000053.1:0-13720 GCA_964584535.1 uncultured Eubacteriales bacterium | reverse complement strand
GCTTTCTTTGCCCAGGCTGGTCAGGAAGATGTGGCTGACCCTTGCATCTCTCTCTTTATCCGCTGTATTTTTCAGCCACAAGGCCCAGGCTCCGTCAGGAGAGATTTCGAAATTTCCTGCTCCTTCCTGATTGATGACATCTTCGATTTTCCATTCTGATTTTGAAGGAGCCTTTTCCTTGCTAGCCTGGAGAGTGAAAGCTAAAAACAAAATCATAATTGATACAAAAAGAATGAATTTCAAGCTATTTTTCATTTTTTTCTCCCTAAATTTTATTTCTCGAATTTCTCAAGATACTCTTTCACAGCGTCTTTGTGAACCATGAAGCTCAGGACTTTGAGTTTCATATAATCATCTCTGTAGAAGAAGTAGCCTTTAATTGGGCCCCGAAAGGCTGTTTCCCAGGAATCCTTTATAAGGAACCAGGTCTCGTTTCCCTTTTCCTTATAACCGACTAGATGCGTTGCATGGTCATCTGTAGATGTCCTGTTCGAGAACCTGAATTCGCGGCTGTCCTGGTCGATGAGTTTCCGGGGGAGGTCATATGAGGGAATAATGGCCAGGTTATTTTCACCGCTATTTCCAGGCTCAGAGATATCGCCTCCTATCCCTACAGTAAAACCTTTTTTGATGGCTCCCAAGATAGCATTGTAAAAATCATCCAGGGGAAGATTGTAATAGTCCTGGCTGTGCCACCAGTTGTCAGGAACCTTGTATTCTCCTTTGCTGTAAAAGGGAAGATATTTGAAACTTATGAAGGAGACATAGTCGTCTAGGGGAAGCATCAGGACTTTCTCCAGATATTCCTTGGGAGTAAGGGTTTGGCCATCAACAACGATTGTTTCTGGCGGCTTTCCCAGGTACTTATCCAGGATGCTCTTCACATAGGAGATGGCTTTTTCCTCATCCCAGTACTCGTGATCTTTGCAAAACTCGAGGTAATTTCGGAGTTCTTGAAAGAGCTTGTCGTGGTCGTGCTCTTTCTGGCCAAAAAGGAGCCCTGTATAATCTTTGGCAGGCATAGCTCCATAGGTTTTCATCTGTCGAACAACGGCGTTGTGCTCAGAGCCATGGCCAAGAGCGGAATTTCCTTTTTCCCTGATATAACGGCGAGCTTTCTCCACAAATTCCCAGTAGACTGTATATAGCTCAGAGAGCTTCACTTCTTTTCTCCCTAGCCGCTTCAATTCAGACTCAAAGAGTGAAGTCGTAGCAAAAGACCAGCAGGTTCCAGTATTGCCCTGGCGGATGGGAGGGAAATGGAATTGCTGGCTGAATTCATCGAGGGAGGCAGGTTTTTCGATTCTTGAAAAATCGAGGGAGAGGTATGATTTCTCTTTCCCCTCAGTGGCCAGAGTTTTGTAAATGGCTTCATTTTTCTCTTGGAGATCTTTATCCTGAATTTGGATCATCTCGGCCGCGATATTTTTTTCTTTCTGGCCGCAGGAAATGAGGATCAAGAAAGAAAAAAGAAAAATGAGGAAAAAGACATGGACAGAGATTGTTTTTTTCATCGTTTTTCCCTCCCTGAAATCTTAGGCAGCGGGTTCATTTTTTCGACCTCTATTATAAAAATAGCTCCTAAGAAGTTCAAATTTTTTTTCTGAGAATTTAGTTTGATTTATTTCCGTGCGGATGATAAAAGGAAGCAAAGGGTTCATTTATTAATCGCATAAAAAATAAAGGGGAGGATAGGATGTTCAATGAAAAAGAAGTAATAGAATGTATGGAAAGAATGAAAGAAGTCCAAAGGATCCAATACGACTATTTCAAATATTTGATAACCTTAAGCACTGGTTCAATCTTGATCATTATAGCTATCCTGGAAAAAGTGTTTACCAATCCACAAATACTCGTAATGGTTCTTATTATGATTTCAATGGTTGGATTTGCAGTAACTATAATTTTTTCGTTATGTGCCTTGCCAAATACTGGAAATATGATCTTGTATATAAGTGGACTTCAAAGAGCCGTGTTAGATCATAATGAAAGAATGAAGAAAGATTTTGAAGATAAAATCGATAGATCATTAGAGGGTATAAAAATCTTCGGCCGGGGTGTTTTTTGGTCTTATATATCCGGTATTTTGGTGCTTTTAGTTTCTGTCGGATTTTATTTTTTTTATTAAAGTGATTTTCAGACTTGTGAACCAAGATGCTGGTTTCTCTAACTTCTGCCTTTTCATACGAGGAATATTTTTCACTATAAAATACTAAGGCAAAAGCATTAATAACTTCTCATTGAGAATCAAATAGGCGTCTTTCGCTGAATAAGCGATATCCGCTCGCAGGAGAGGCTGGGTATCATTGGTAAAATTGCGGTCGTTGATTTTCAAGATAAGGTTTTTTTGCAACTGCTCCTGGGTTATTTTCAATCCCTGAAATTCAATATAACGACTGAAGGCTCCCGCGATTTTTCCCGGATCTGCTTTCCCTTTGGTCAAGCCATACCAAAGGTCAAAGAGGTCGCGGCCCTTTTTTCTCTGGTAAAGAGCCCTTAATTTTGTCGCCAGCAGTTCTTCAAGAGAATAAGTATTCACCTTGCACTCCCCAGAAAACCAGCGAGAGCGAACCATATAATATTTTTTTTGTATTGGAAGAACGGCGAAGTGCTCACGAGTATTGACCTCGATTTTGATGCGCAAGCGCACGATAGGCGGAATCTCTGAGTCTGTACTATAGATGAGGATCACGCTATCTTCTTTTTGGCGAGTTTTAGGATTGCCAAGCAAAAGATCGCAAACACTATGAATGGCTGTCAAGGTTGGTCCGATCAGGACGGGTTCTTTCTGCACAAAATCAAGGTCTTCTGAATATCGAACAGGAGGCCCTAAAAAAAGCTTATGCAGAGCCGTGCCGCCTCTGAAGAGGAGACCCTGCTGAATGATGCGATTGCAGAAAAGGTCTACGAGCAGGCGACAGATGATCAGGTCCTGTTCAACCTGAGCATCGCTCTTCCAGGGAGCATAGGCTCTCCATTCAACAATATCTGCTCGTGGTATCAAAGGGACTCTGCCTCAATTGTCTGGTTCTCAATCAGTTTCCATTTCTTGTTTAGCAGAGATTTCCCTTTTTTTTGGGCGGGATCGAGAAGAACAGGATGGATTTTTTGTCCAGACAGCCATTGGGCCAGACTCTCAGTTTTGGATTCGAAACCCAGATGGTCCAGCAAATAACCCAGCCGCTGGATGAAAACTGTGCTCCTTTCTTTGCGCGCGAGCTTAAGCAGTTCGTCCCCGTTAATTGTCTCGCTAAGCTCTAAGAAGATCGTGGCTATGTTGTTGAGCCCGCCAGCAGCTTTGGAATATTTAATCAGGTCAATTGCAGTTAGCTCAGGACTTGAAACTCGAATGTATGCTGTTTCAGATTTGACCTGGATTACCCCGGATGAAACGTCGAGGTTCTTTTTCACAAGAAAATGAATCATCAATCCCTTCGCCAAAATTGGCCTCAACTGTCTGTTTGTTAAGACTTGAAATTCCTGAACACGCTGATGAGCCGCGCCATGCAGGGCAGCGGCGCTCAACAATCCGACATAATAGGGAAGCTCCATGTATTCCATCAACTGATGGATAAACCATTCTGCAGGTAAAATTCCGCTTTCCCTATATTCCAAGGGGACAATCACATAAAACCCGCGGGTTACTAACACGACACGTTTTTTTTGCTGCAGCCTCTCGAGAGCCCTCCTTACCGCGCGGAGAGGCTGCTTTGTCTTCTGCAAGACCTCTTGCCTTGTAAATGAGTATTTTCCCTGAGATTGGAGCTGATCAATATATTGGACGACCTTTTCTTGGTTCATCTCAATTCTCGTATGCAAAAAGCGACACTTTTTGTCGCATTTTGCATACACGATTCTTTGTGCGCTTAACATAACATTTTCTTTCTGCTTATGCAATAGCCTGGAGAGAGAAAATAGATGCCTATTTTGCCGGCTTGCATAAAATTTTTATTTATAAACTCATGTTCAATCCCACAGGGACTTGTCCTCTTAAGTTCCTTAGTGTATCCTTTAGAGCTTAAAGGAAGTCCGGATGGCAGAAAAGATGAAAAAAGTAGGCCTGTTTGTGATTTTTCTAGGATTTTCTATCTGTTTTGTTCGGGCTAGCTCAGTAAAAAAAGATTTAAGCCTTTCCCTGCAGAATAAAAAAATTCAAGATTTAACCTCTTCAGGCCTCATCTTGGTTTTTAATCTAAATGTATCGAACTCCTCTTCCTCCCTCTATTATCTCTCTCGCTACGATTACCGGCTTGTCGTCCAGGGAACTGAATACCTTAACCTTCAAAATTCTCTGGATGAGCCGATAAAAATCAATCCCAGGGTAGAAACTCTCATCTCCCTTCCCCTCAAGATCTCCTATTCCTTACTCTTTCAAGCTGTCAAAGGGATTGAAGCCGAGGATAAACTGAACTGCTATCTGACCGGGAATATCATCTTTCGAGATGAGAAAAAAAAGGAAGGGAAAATTCCTATTGCCTTTTCTGGGGAATTTCCTATCTTTAAAGATCCTGAGATTGAATTCCATTCCCTCGAGGTGAAGGATTTGACCATTGGCGGTGCAGATTTGAGCCTTGAATTGAGTTTCAAGAATAAAAATGGGTTTGAGCTCTTAGTGGAAAGAATCAGCTACAGTCTCGAGTTGGGAGGAAAGCTAACGGGTAACGGAGAAATTCGAGGAGATAAAAATATCGAAAGCCGTGCAGAAAAAACTTTCTCACTTCCCTTCCTCCTTGATTTTTTTGAGATAGGAAAGGAGATTTATGATTACCTCCAGCAGCCTTCTCTTCCTTGCCGGTTCACAGGCGAGCTGGAAGCCGAAACTGTATGGGGCAAGCTAAAGGTTCCTTTTGATAAAAGCGAGAAGGTTCGAGTCTCCAAGAGTTCCTGAAAAATGACTCAATGATCTCCGTCATAATTCCCACCTATAACCGGGCAGATTTTTTAAAAGAAGCCATTCAATCTGTACTTGATCAGGACTATTTTGCGAGAGGAACCCCTTCTCATTTATTTGAGCTCATCATTGTCGATGATGGCTCAAGGGACAGGACAAAAGAAGTTATCGAATCTTTCGGGAAGAGAGTGAGATACTATTATCAGAGTCACAAAGGAGTGAGTGCAGCCAGAAATGTAGGGCTCAGTCTATCCAAAGGAGACACTCTCGCCTTTCTGGATTCAGATGACCTCTGGAAAAAAGAAAAGATACGGATCCAGATGCGCTTCATGGAGGCTCTTCCTCAGGCTAAAGTCTGCTACACAGAGGAGATATGGCTCAGGCGGGGCACTCGTCTTAACCCTAAGAAAAAGCATAAGAAGTACTCAGGCTGGATATTTGATAAAGTTTTGCCCCTTTGCCTCATAAGCCTTTCTTCAGCCCTTTTCCGGAGGGAAGTTTTTGAGGAGATTGGAAATTTTGATGAGACCTTGCCTGCCTGCGAGGATTATGATTTTTCGATTCGCCTTGCCCATAAATATCCAATTTATTTGATCTCGACTCCCTTGATTGTGAAGCGGGGAGGGCATCCTGATCAACTTTCTCAAAAATACACTGCTATGGACAGGTTTCGCCTTAAAGCCCTGCTTAAAGCTTTGAGACTGGATCTTACCTCTGAGCAGGAAAGGCTTGTGCGTTTGGAGATTCGCAAGAAGTGTGAAATACTGGCCAAAGGCTACCAGAAGAGGGGAAAACTTATTCAGGCGAAAAAATATCTGAGACTCATTGAGAAATTCGGAGCTCTTATTTTGCTTCTTTCTTTAGGGAGTCAACTGCCTTTTTGAGTTAAGTCTTCCACAATTTCTGATATATATTAGGACTTTTCAGGCTCTACCTTTAATTGAATCTTGGCCTTCTGAGCTAATCTGGAGAGAAAATAATGGACGCTTTCCTTTGAAATCTTGAGATGAGCGGCAATTTCTTGCGGATGGATTGATCCCTTTTCTTTGATAAAGCTTAAAATTTCTTCCTCGATCTGTTGGGCCCACTCTTCGAATAATCCCCGCACCTCAGGAGTGGCGAAAGAAGCGATTTCGCTGGTTTGGCTTATCGAATTCATCATTTTTTTGCACATTTCCATGGGATTGAATCCCCATTCAGAAGCCTTTTTGCCGCCCATGATCGTGGCCATCAGTCCCATCATTCCGCCTCCTCCTGGGATCATTCTCGAAATCATTTCTCCCATCATTTTTTGTTTTTCTTCGCCAGTCATTTTAGAAAAGAAGCTTTCCATCAGTTTCTCCATCATTTCTTTTCTCTCCTCCGGCGACATTTTGTTCATCATCTCTTCCATCATTTTTTCTTTTAGGCCCATTTTAAACCTCCTCGTTTATTAATATTTTTACTTCATTCTCTTCCACCACGGCGGGCAGACAAATAGTGGCCTGCTCGTTTCTTTCCCCTTCCAGAAAGTAAAAATATCCAGAAACATGCCCAAAGCTTCCAGCATCCTGGCGTCTTTTAATTGATAATACACAAAAGGCCCTTCTCTCTTTGTTTCCAGAATCTGGTTTTCCCTCAGGATTCGCAGATGATGCGAGACCAAGGGCTGCGATAATCCAGTAGCCTCGACGATTTCTGAGACAGAGCACTCCTTCTTATCAATGAATTTTATGATGCGGAGCCTGTTGGCTTCTCCTAGAGTTTGAAATATAAGCTGTAGCTTTGCGGCGTCATCCATATAAATAGCCTCTTATATAAACATTTGTTTATATAATAATTCTTAAAATGCTATTTGTCAAGACCCTGGTTTTGATATGGACCGAGAAGCCTCATGCCACAAAATCGCCCTGTAAGACCTCAAAACTGGCCAAACAACCATAGAGAGCCGCTCCTGCTTCGTCCATACCGCCTTCGCTGACCAGAAAATGAAGATGGGGGTGGAAATTAATTCGCTCGAAGAAATGAAAAAGGACCAGGTAGAGAGCGCTCTTGTGGGACTGACCAGGATGATAGATTCCTGCGATCGAAGGAACAATGACCCAGAAAATAGGCCAAGAATCTCGAGAAATCTGAAATGGAGTCGACTGCCTTTTTGATCTCTTCCTGATTAAGACTTATTTCTCATTAAGTCTTCGACAATTTTCCCTTCAATAATGACCATTTTAACCTTGGAAAGAGGGCTGAGTGGGTCTCCTTCGACAACGATAAGGTCAGCGATCTTTCCTTTCTCCAGAGAGCCAAGCTTGTCCTCAACTCCAAGAATTCGAGCAGGATAAATAGTCAATGCTTTGAGAGCTTCTTCGTAGGGAAGCCCATGGGAATAGGCTAAGGAGGCTTGATAAATAATATCGCCAAAGTTTTGGATTGAGCCGGTTTGGAAAGCAATCTTAATTCCTGCTTTTTGAAGAATGGAAGCATTCTCATAGATAGCTGAGGAAGTTTCAACTGTCTGGCGATAGGAGGCTACTGGGCCGACGAGCACAGGTATTTTTCTTAAAGCAAGTTCCTGGGCAACCTTATAGCCATCTGAGGCATGATTGAGAATGAGTTTAATACCAAATTCATCCGCAATCCTCAGAGCTGTGAGGATATCATCCATTCTATTGGCGCGGATGATTAAAGGGATCTCTCCTTTAAGAATAGGAATGAGAGCTTGGAGCTTCCAGTCAACAGGAGGAAGAAGAGGTTCTTGACTGGGATCAGCTTGACCTTCCTTTTTTTTCTTTTCATATTCTTGGCGCTTTTTTTCATAAGCCTGGATTTTATTCAAATAGTCCTGGGTATCAGCCAGAGTTTGCCTGAGTAAAGCAGCTTCTCCCATGCGGGTGGAGGGAAGCTCGCCTTTTTTGCCATACCTGAGCTTTGGAGCCTCTCCCAGGCTTCCGTGAACTGCGACAGGGAATTTGACAAGCATCTCCTCTAAAGTTTCGCCTGAAAGATGGATCAGAGCGCTCTGTCCGGAAAGGAGGTTTTCTTCTCCGGGTGCAGATAGGACAGAGGTGACGCCAGTTTTTCGGGCAAAAGGGATGAATGTGTCCTCAGGATTGATGGCATCGATGATTCTCAGTTGCGGAGTCAAAGCCGCTGTCCCTTCATCATAGTCTTTTTCCCTGCTTATGGGATCCGTTGTGCCAAGATTAGTGAAAGCATCAATATATCCCGGCAGAACAGTATATTTTGAAGCATCGATGACCTTTGCCTCTGCGGGGATGGGAATATCCTTTCCTATGGCAGCAATTTTTCCTTTCTGGATGAGGAGGATCCCATTTTCTAGGACTCCCCGGGTCATTGTGATGAATTTGCCGCCCCGAATAGCTAAACTCTCCTCTTTTCCGGAAGGGTTTGAGAAAGAATAGAGGACAAGGAATACTGAAATTATTAGGGATAACCTTTTGTATTTAAACTCATCCATATCCTTCTCCTATCTATTGATTTTTTTGTTTTGTTCGCTCTCCTTCTTCCCTTTGATAGACCAACTTTCCGTTTACAAAAACCGCTTCAGGGATGGAGAGAGTCTGGAAAGGATGCCCTCTGAGGATAAGAATATCAGCATCTTTTCCCGCTTCAAGGCTTCCTGCCCTGTTATCTATGCCAATGATCCTGGCCGCATCCAGGGTGACCGCTCTCAGGGCTTCTTCTTCGGACATTCCGTTTTTAAAGGCAAAGGTGGCAATTTCAAGAAGGTCTCCTCCTGTCCAGCCAGCCCCTGGGGTGTACCAGGAGCCTTCCCTCTGCCTGAAGGCTACTCTGATTCCAGCTTTAGCAAGAAGAGCTGGATTTTCTGGATGGAAACCTTTATCTTCGATGTTACCCAGTCCTCTAAACAAATCATCCAAAACCACGGGGATATTTCTTATTTTTATCTCTTCTAAAACTTTGTAAGCATCGGTTGCTCCATCGAGAATGACTTTCAATTTGAATTCATCGGCAATTCTCAAAGCAGTCAAGATATCGTCTTTCCTTTGGCAATGAATCATCACAGGCATTTCGCCTTTGAGGACAGGGATAAGGGCTTCAAGTGACAGATCCCTTTTTGGCTCTTCTCCCTTCTTTTCTAAAGCATATTTCTCAACTTTTTCCCTGTATTCCTGGGCTTTAGTCAGAGTTTCTCTGAGAAGCGAAGCTATTCCCATCCGTGTGGAAGGCATCTGGTTTTCTCTTTTCGCCGATTTTCCCATGCTGAACATCATCACAGCTTTGTCTTTGACGATCATCTTGTCAACCACAGCGCCATCTGTCTTCAGAATAACTCCCTGTCCACCCATGAGATTTGAATTTCCTGGAGTTATCAAGGCTGCTGTGATGCCGATCTCTCGAGCATTAGAAAAAAGAGGGGCTTGGGGCTCAACCGCATGTTTAACCTCCAATTCAGGGACAACTGGCTTTGATATTTCATCAATAGAACGTTGATTTCTCCAATTTGAAGAAATGCCAATATAAGAACGAGCTGAAACTAGCCCCGGCATGATAACAAAGTCTTGAGCGTTGATCACTGGCCCTTGAGACAGGGAAAAATCGTTTCCAATTTTTTCTATTTTCCCGTCTCTGATGACAATTGTTCCATTTTTGATCACAGGGCCTGCCATGGTCAGTATTGTTCCACCTCGAATAGCAAAGCTTGGGGAATTCTTGATCCCAGGAGGAAGAGTGATTTTCCCTCTAGCTTGATCCGCAGTTATTTGTAAAGGTACTTTGACCTTGGCTTCTTTCTGATATTCAATCTTTCCATCTATAACTACTTTCTCTACTGATGTGGTAAACTCGAAAGGCTCACCGTCAAGAAGAACTAAGTCAGCGTCCTTACCTTTATCAATGCTTCCGATTCTCTTCTCCAAATCAACTGCCTCTGCTTCATGGAGGGTGATGGCTTTCAAGGCATCATCTTCCTTCATTCCATAGCGAACACAGAGAGCTGCTAGATGAAGAAGATTCTGCTGGCCTCCGCCAACAGCATCAGTCTGGAGGGAGACCTTAAGGCCGGCATTGGCCAGGATAGCAGGGTTGTTTTTGAATTGAAGGGGATTATCGAAATAGCTAAAAAACATGGGAGGGCCGACATTGAAATAGACATCTTTTCTTTTCGAGAGTTCATCCACAATGAGATGGGCCCAGTAGCAGTGGCCGAGGCTGAGTTTCATATTGAATTCGTCCGCAAGACGAATGCAGCTTATGATCTCAGAGGCTGTGGCACAGTGGATATGGACAGGAATCTCTCTTTTCAGGGCTTTGATAAGGATTTCTTTGCCAAGGTCTCTGGGCGGAGGACTGACATTTTTCCCTTCCTTTTTTTCTTTTTCATATTTCTCCCAGCTTTTCCCATATTCCTGGGCTTCAAGGAAGGCTTTGCGGGCCAAAAAATAGACTGCCATCAGGGTCGATGGCATCTGTTTTTTTTGTCCATAAACTCCAACAGGATTCCCTTCAATGGCCATTTTGAGGTCGCAAATATCTTTGAGAATCATCTGTTCCGGAGGAGCATTCTTGAGTTTAATCGCCACACCTGTGCCGCCAATGACATTTCCGCTTCCAGGCCGAGAGACAACTGTTGTCACTCCGGCCTCAAGGGCGACTTTTATGGCCGGATCTTCAAAATTAAATGAATCGAGTGCCCTGACTTGAGGTGTGATAGGGTTAGTCATTTCATTTCCATCACTATTTTCTTCCACAAGAGGAACGCTGTAGACGCCAACATGCGTGTGGATATCAATCAGGCCAGGGATAACAACATTTGCCTTGAGTTCTTTTGCTCCTTTGGGAATGGGAAAATTTTTTCCGACTTCAGAGATTTTTCCGTCTTTGAGGAGGATTGCACCATCTTCAATGATTCCATGAGTCACCGTATAGATTTTCTTCGCCTTAATCAAATAGACATCACCAGAAGAAAGAGGAACAGGAAGGAGAAAGAGGCTCAAAAGAAATAAAGAAACAAAAAACAAAATACACTTTTTACAGATCATTCTCCATGCTCCTTATTTTAAGTTTACATGAAAAGCTAATTATTACTTTATTTTGTGACTTTTTTCCAGAGATTATCCCAAGCATCAGGTTGATCTTTTAGATACTTATCCCACCAGGCCATCATGATTTCAGGGACAGCCCGCTGGTTTTCATCAGTTCCCCGAATTCCGTGGTCTTCTCCTTTAAATCGGATGTATTCGATTTCTTTACCCAGGAGTTTTAATGCTGTATACAATTGCTCCGATTCAGTGATGGGTACGTTGATATCCGCATCACCATGGAGGAGGAGAATTGGCGTTTGAATCTGATTGGCGTGGAAGAGGGGAGATCGTTCGATATAGATATCAGGACGATTCCAGGGGAAGCTCTCAGCTGTAGCAATACCGCTGTAAATAAAACCCCACCATCCAGCTCCCCAATAACTTGTGATATTGCTTATCCCGTAGAGGGAGATAAGGGTCCGGAAGATATTTGTCTTATAAGCTAGAGTTTCTGTCATGAAGCCGCCATAGCTTCCTCCCCATGCTCCAATTCTTTTGGCATCGATGAATGGTTTAGAGGCGATGAGCTTTGTCACACCAGAGATGATTTCATCAGCTACCAAATTCCCCCAATCGTTGACATGAAGATCGGAAAATTCTGGTCCATACCCGATAGCTCCACTGGGATTGAGGACATAGACAAAATATCCATTGGCTGCGTATTGAAGGAGCCTTGTGTTGAAAGATTGGCTGGTGGGCATAGTGCCTCCATAGTAATAGACGATTAACGGATATTTCTTTGTTGGATCAAAATTAAGTGGATAATAAATCCAGCCTTCTATGGTTGTGCCCTGGGCATTCTTGAAATCGAAATTTTCCACTTTTCCAAAGATGATCTCTTTCCATCGCTCATCCTCAGGTGCCAAAACAAGTTGAGGAGATTTACTCTTGCCATCTAAGGCAAAAAGTCGAGGAGGAGTTTGAATGGATTCTCCTGAAAAGACGATTTGTGACCCATCTGCCGAGACATCAAAATCCCTGACAACATCAACTCCTGTGTTCAACTTGGAAAAACTCTGTCCAAAGACATCAGTCTTATAAAGCTGAACTTGGCTCCTGTCTGTGCAGAGAAGGAAAAAGGTATCTTTTGCCCAGAGAGCGGCAGATATGGAAGGACTGAACTTCGCGGTTATTGACTTGACTTCTTTTGTCTCGAGATTGAGAACATAGAGGTCTCGATCATAGTCATTAGGTAAAGCTCTTCCCTTTTTCGCCTTTCCGATGGACTGACCTCCCAGAAAATAAAGAGATTTCCCATCTGGAGACCAGCTCACTGAGCCCACAGAGTAGGCTGAGGTGAACACTTTCTCCGCTCTGTTTGTTGCCAGATCAAGGATCATGACGTCTGTTCTTAAGTAGGGGCGATTTTTATAATCGGGCAGGGAGCTTATGAAAATTACCTTATTTCCATCTGGGCTTATGGGTCTGCCTGTAGAACTGAACATCCCCTCAGCGGAGAGAGTGCCGGCAGTTAGGCGATGTCTTATCTTTGATTCTCTCATCACTGTATACAAATGGCTCTTGTAGGGCCAGGAACGGACCCAGCGGTCTTGAAGTCCTGTCAGGCGCTCAATTTTTGGATCTTTCTCTTTGGGTTCATCAGTCACAGAATAGAGCAAAAATTCTCCGCTTGGAGACCAGAGAGCATTGTTCAGTCCTTTTAGGTCATCAAGAAGAATCTGAGTCTGGCCTGTTTTCCGGTCAATGAGCCAAAGATCAGAAGTTTCCCCTGTTCCGGGCACTATGGCGCTCAGAGATTTTCCATCAGGAGACCATTGCAGGTTTCGAAGATTCTGCGTATCACGGATGACTTTTTCCATTTTTCCGTCAGGAAGTGTTCGGATTTCTATCCAGTACTCATGTCTTTTTGTTCTTGGATTGCGCTGACTAGCTGTGTAGGCGACTGCCTTTCCATCGGGCGATAATTTTACGTTCCTTAGCTCGAGGGAATTAACTATGTCATCTTCTGTGAGCATTCTGCGTGAGCTAAGATTAGCCTGGAGAATTCCCTCATTTTTTGGCTTCAGCAAGACTTTCACAGACCAGTCTGGATGGCCATTTGGATCACGGATGGCTGTGATGAAAAGACGATGTTTTCCTTGGGAAAGGATGAGTTCTCCTTTGGTTAAACCTTTCTCTTTATCTTCTGGCTTTGAAGATGAATCTTTGGTTAAGACAGAAACTCCGTCCAGATAGACCTTCAAGAGATGATGACTTTCTAAATCTATTTTGATTTTCTGCCAGCAAGAGCTATCAAGATAGCAGGCGATAAATGCGACCTGAGGATCTGTCCCTTCAGTTTGCAGAATGAGGAGCCCAGCTTCTGTCGCCTGAGGTTTCCAGAAGGATGTTTTTTGGGGGCTCCATTCGAATTTGTCTCCTTCTTTAATCCATAACCTTAAGGGATCGATAACCTCGAACTCTAAAAGGTTTTTCATTGAAAATTCAGCATCCTCACCTGTGACAGTAGGGAAGGGAAGAGGGAAGGGGCCAGTCAAGAGCCATTGATTGATCAAAATTAAGGGCTCTTCTTTTTCCTTCTGATTCTGCTCTTTTTGATTGGCTAAGGCGATGTCGAGATGGGCAATAAAGCATAGGATTGAAGAAAAAAATAAGAGCCTCAGGAGAATCTTTATTGTTTTCATTATTTTTCTCCTTTCTCCAAATTTTTTTTGATAGCAGAATATATCAATTTTTCTGAATTTGTCAAAAATATTTATCTGATAGGAAGCCTCTCTTTTTATGTGATTCAATCGGGTGCAGGAAGCTGCCCTTGGCCCCCGCACCC
>CAZPAX010000052.1:0-13771 GCA_964584535.1 uncultured Eubacteriales bacterium | reverse complement strand
GCGGCATCCATCCCGCCCAATATGGGATGTCACACGAATTATTGCCTTCACCCCCAACGTTTTGCTGCTTACATTTGACCTTAATTGTTTTATTTTTTATAATTTTTAAACCATGAAGTGGGTTTATATCGAAGACATCAAAGACTACAAAGACCAGGTAGTCGAAATCCGCGGCTGGGTCTATAACAAGCGTTCAAGTGGAAAAGTCCGCTTCCTCCTAATCAGGGATGGCACAGGAATTATCCAAGCCACCATCTTCAGTCCTGAAAAAGGCAGTCCCCTCTTCAGGCAGTTTGATGAGATAACTCAGGAATCTTCGCTTGTTGTCCGGGGAAAAGTCAAAGAAGAAAAAAGGGCGCCCGGTGGATTTGAACTCGGCATTCAGGAGATTGACATCTTCCAGATTGCTAAAGATTATCCTATCACTCCCAAAGCCCACAGCACTCCTTTTTTGATGGAGCACCGGCACCTCTGGCTTCGCTCTCAAAAGCAGCACGCTATTCTACAAATCAGGGCCGAACTCATCAAGGCCATTCGTGATTTCTTCGATGGCCAGGGCTTTCGCCTCTTGGATACTCCGATTTTGACTCCGAGTGCCTGTGAGGGAACAACAACTCTATTTGAGACAGAATATTTTGACCAGAAAGCCTATTTAAGCCAGAGCGGGCAGCTTTACAACGAAGCTACAGCCATGGCATTTGGCAAAGTCTACTGCTTTGGCCCAACATTCAGGGCAGAAAAATCAAAGACAAGAAGACATCTGATCGAATTCTGGATGGTTGAGCCTGAAGTGGCTTTCGCCACCCTTAGTGAAATCATTGAACTGGCTGAAGACCTTATTCTCTACATTGTTGAGCGGATACTGGAAAAAAGAAAAAATGAGCTTGAAACCCTGGAAAGGGATATAAAGCCTCTGGCAAAGATCAAAAAGCCTTTTCCTCGCCTCACTTATGAAGAAGCTCTGCGGATGCTCAAAGAAAAAGGATCTCAAATAGAATGGGGGGATGATTTTGGAGCGCCTGAAGAGACTCTAATGTCAGAGCTCTTCAATATCCCCGTCTGTGTCACTCATTTTCCGGCAAAAATAAAAGCCTTTTACATGCAACCAGATTCAGCACGGCCTGATTTGGTCCTGGGAGTGGATTTGCTGGCATCTGAAGGCTATGGCGAGTTAATTGGCGGTGGGCAGAGAATTCATGATCTTTCGCTTCTCGAACAAAAAATCAAGGAATACAACCTTCCCCCGCAAGCTTATGAGTGGTATCTTGACTTGAGAAAATATGGCTCTGTTCCCCATTCCGGATTCGGGCTTGGAATAGAAAGGACTCTGGCTTGGATCTGCAAATTGAAACACATCCGAGAGACAATTCCCTTCCCCCGTCTTCTTTACCGAATTTATCCATAGTCTATGCTCTTTAAGCCTGCCATGATGATTTAAACTGGCGTTTCCAATGAAAACTGTGGCTCTTATCACTTTTGGCTGTGCCAAAAATCTCATCGACAGCGAGGTCATGGCCGGCTATTTGAGCAGATCAGGGTATGCTTTCGCCAGAACGCCAGAAGAGGCAGATATCGTCATTCTTAACACTTGTGGCTTTATAAAGCCTGCCAAAAAAGAGGCTACGAGCGCTTTGCGCAAGGCTGTGGATCTGAAAAGAAAAAGAAAGGGAAGAAAAATCATTGCCGCGGGCTGTTATGTGGAAAGATACAGAGATTCCCTGCCCAAGAAGTTTCCAGAGATAGACATTTGGCTGGGGGTCAAGGAATTTGACAAAATTGTTCAGGCAGTGGAAGGCTTATCCTTCGAGAAAGGAGAGAATTGCTATCTCTACAGTCATACTTCCCCGCGCTTTGTCTCTAGTCCTCCTGGCTGGGCTTATGTCAAGATTTCCGAAGGATGCTCTCATCAGTGCTCCTTCTGTGCTATTCCTCTAATCAAAGGACCTTACCAATCCCGTCCTATCGCCTCCATCCTTGAAGAAGCTCAAGAACTTGCCCGGCGGGGGGTAAAAGAAATCAATCTTATTTCTCAAGACACAACTTATTTTGGCCGTGACATGGGCCTTGAAAATGGCCTGCCCAAGCTTCTCAGAGGCCTCCTCCAGGTCCAGGGTATTGAATGGATCAGAATCCTCTATGGCTATCCTGATGAAATAAGCGATGAACTCTTAGAGATCATGAAAAAGAGAAAAATCTGCTCTTACCTTGATCTCCCCTTTCAGCATTCTGATTCCGAAATAATCAAGAAGATGAAGCGAGGGATAGATGGGAAAAGGGCCCTTTATCTTATCGAAAAAATCAGGAGACTCCTTCCTGATATTGCCCTTCGGACATCCCTTGTTGTCGGATTTCCTGGCGAAGGGAGAAAAGAATTTGAGAACTTGAAAAATTTTGTAAGGCAAGCAAAATTCACTCATCTGGGTGTTTTCACTTACTCCCGGGAAGATGGCACTGATGCTTTTTTTCTTGGAGATCCTATTAGGGAAAGAGAAAAAGAAAAAAGGAAAAAAGAGATTATGAGAATTCAGACAGAAATATCCTTTGAGAATAATTCTAGATATTTGGGCCAGACAGTCGATGTCCTGATCGAAGGCACGCTCAGAGAAAATCCAAACCTCCTCGTCGGCCGTGGCAGATTTCAGGCACCAGAAGTCGATGGCATTGTTGTCATTGATTTTCATGGTGAAATCTCTCCAATCGTCAATACCATCCAAAAGGTTGAAATCACAGGCCGAGATGTATATGATTTACAAGGAAAAATTGTCCGATGAAATTTATTTGGAAGATGATCGCCTCCTTTTTCGGAGTTGGTTTCTTCCCTCTCGCTCCCGGGACTTTGACCAGCTTGATCGTTGTTCTCCTCTACAGATTTTTTCTGTGGAGGATAAGCTGGCCTTTTTACATTCTCCTTTTTTTAATATCCTTCCTGGTGGGGACCTTGGCCTCCAGCGATTATTCATCTCAACTGAATGAGAAGGATCCAAGAAAGATCGTGGTCGATGAAGCCTGCGGTCAGCTCTTGGTTCTTTTTTTAGTTCCTAGAAGTTGGGTTCCGCTTCTCCTTGGCTTTTTCCTCTTTCGCTTCTTTGACATCGTTAAAATCTATCCCATAAAAAAAGTTGAAGCTCTTTCCAGAGGCTTTGGAATAATGGCCGATGACATTATTGCCGCTATCTATTCCGGATTGATCCTTCATCTTTATTTGGTTTTGAAATGAAAAAAAGAAACATGCTTCGGATTGAGATGATTGCCATAGGTTCAGAGCTTCTCACACCTTTTTTCCAGGATACCAATTCTCTCTTCCTCACTGAACGCTTGAATGATCTGGGACTGGAGGTCTCCTCGAAGACAATAATCGGAGATGAGTGGTCAGACCTTGTTCTCTGTCTCAAAGAATCTTTATCCCGGGCAGATCTTATTTTTGCCATGGGAGGATTGGGCCCAACAAAGGATGATAGAACTCGAGAGGCTCTTGCCCACGTCCTGGGCAGAAAACTCGTCTTCAAGAAAGAAATCCTTGAGAAAATCCAGGAAAGATTCAGGCAAAGAGGGCTCCCTATGCCCAGTTCGAACAGAAAGCAGGCTTTTCTCATCGAGGGAGCTACGGCTCTGGAGAACAGAAATGGCACTGCCCCTGGAATCTGGCTTGAAAAGGGACAAAAAAAAATCGTTATTCTCCCTGGACCTCCTCATGAACTGAAACCCATGTTTGAAGAATTTGTCTGGCCTCGTCTTCAGGAGCTCAAAAGAGAGTACAGAGCGAGAAAAGTCCTCAAAATCGTCGGCTTGAGTGAATCAAAGATAGAGAGCCTCATCTCTGACCTCTATCCCCGCAGCCCTGACCCGAGAGTAACCACCCTCGCCTACCTCGGTCAAATCGAGATTCATCTGACATCTTATTCCAGAGAAAATCAAGATAAGGCAGAAAGGAAAATCTTGCGACTGGAAGAGAAAATTCTGGAAAGGCTCAAAGACAATATTTTTTCTACTTCTGGAGAGGAGCTGGAGAAAGTGGTGGGAAAGCTCTTGCGTGAGAAAAAAAAGAGCCTGGCTGTGGCTGAGTCCTGTTCAGGCGGCTTTCTCAGCCACCGCTTGACAAACATCCCTGGCAGTTCAGATTATTTTCTGGAAGGAGTGGTGACTTACAGCAACCAGGCAAAACGAGCTCTCTTGGCTGTTCCCCAGAATTTGATAAAAAAGCATGGAGCAGTGAGCGAGCAAGTAGCGCGAGCCATGGCCAAGGCTGCAAGAGAGAAAGCTCAAGCGAACTTTGGTTTGGCTATTACGGGAATCGCCGGCCCAACAGGCGGAACTCCCCTGAAACCTGTTGGGCTCGTCTACACAGCGCTGGCCTGGAAGAAAGGGACTCGGGTTGAGAAAAACCTTTTTCTTGGGAAAAGAGAACAGATAAAATTTCAGTCTACTCAAAAAGCGCTGGACATGTTAAGGCGTCATCTTCTAAAAAACAAAAGGAGATAAGATGAGAACTTTTATCGCCATAGATCTTGAGAAGGAGCTAAAAAAGAATCTCTCCCTTCTCATCACCAGGCTGGAAAAGGGGCAGAAAAACATCAAATGGGTCGAATGGAAAGGCATGCATCTTACTATAAAATTTTTAGGAGAGATCAGTGAAGAAAAAGTCGGGGAAGTTGAAGATATCCTGAAAAAAATTTCAGGCATGTACAAGCCTTTTCCCCTTAAATTGAAAGGCACAGGCACATTCCCTCCAGAAAAGAAAAATCCTAGGGTTATCTGGGTCGGAGTCGAGGAGGAAAAAACGCTGCTAAGCCTCCAAGATCAGCTCGAACGAGAGCTAGAGAAAATTGGCTTTCCCCGTGAAAAGAGAAAATTTCATCCTCACCTAACTCTAGGAAGAGTCAAATTCCCCTCTGGCCTTCAGGAAACGCTCCAGGAGCTGGAAAAGCATCAGGACTCAAATTTTGGAGAGATGATTGTCAGGAAAATGACTTTCTTCGAGAGCACCTTGAAACCTTCAGGAGCTGAGTACACAGTGATCTCTGAGTTTGGATTCCAATGAAAATTGCTTTTGCCCTGTTTTCCTATCTTCTGGGATCCATCCCCTTCGGATATGTTCTTTTTCGCCTCAGCGAAAAAAAAGACATCCGTAAGTATGGAAGTCAGAGCACGGGAGCCACAAATATCCTCCGGCTGAAAGGCTGGAAGCCTGCTCTCTTGGTTTTGCTCCTCGATGTGAGCAAAGGATTGCTGCCTGTTTTTCTAGCTCTCCAAATCTTCAATGACAGAAGACTCGCTTTAATATCAGCTCTTCTAGCAGTTTTGGGTCATTGCTTTCCAGTTTATATTCAATTTAAAGGCGGAAAAGGATTGGCAACAACAATAGGAGCCTACGCCGGTCTAGCTTTCAAGCCCCTTCTCTTAAGTCTGGGATTATTTTTAATCGTTGTAATCATAAGTCGCTATGTCTCCTTAGGCTCCTTGCTGGCTGCTTGTTCTTTTCCCTTTTTCCTCTTTCTTTTTAAAGGGGAAAAGGGACTCATTCTCCTCAGTCTTGCCCTCTTGATTCTAATTGTTTTCCAGCACAGAGAAAATATTAGACGTCTCATCCGCGGCCAGGAAAGGAGGATAGGAGAAAAGATAAGGATCGAAAATTAGATGAAAGTAAGTGTTATTGGAGGAGGAAGCTGGGGAACCGCCTTTTCTCTTCATCTCAGCCGTCTCAAAATCAAGACGAAACTCTGGATTCGAGAGAAAGACATATTCCAGGAGATGGAGAGAAGCCGAGAAAACAAAGTCTTTTTACCTGGCTTTACCCTATCTCCTCTGGTTTCTTTTTTCCATGATATTCAAGATGCAGTTGAGTCTGCAGAAATCATTTTTATCGCTATTCCATCTCAATTCTGCCGTCAGATTTATTCCCAGATTATGCCCTTTTTATCCAGCCACCAGATTGTGGTCAGCCTGACCAAAGGACTGGAAGAAGGCACCTTGAAAAGAATGACTGAGGTGATGGAGGAAGTCTTTGGCGGCCATCCCCTTCCTTATCTTGCCGTCCTTTCTGGCCCGAGCTTTGCCAAAGAAGTTGCTGAAGGTCATCCGACAGCAGTGGTTGTGGCTTCCCGCGAGCCGAATATCGCTAGAAAAGTTCAACATCTTGTTTCTAATCTCCTATTCAGAACTTACACATCTGAGGATGTCATCGGAGTGGAGCTCGCCGGCGCTCTTAAAAATGTGATCGCTGTGGCTGCCGGAATTTCAGATGCTTTTGATTTTGGATATAACTCCATGGCAAGCTTAATCACCAGAGGCCTAGCTGAAATTAGTCGACTCGGCCTGAAGCTTGGAGCAAAGAGAGAGACTTTCTCTGGCTTGGCTGGGGTCGGAGATTTGATTGTCACCTGCACGGGGAAATTGAGCCGCAACCGCTTTGTTGGTTATGAACTCGGAAAAGGAAAATCTCTGCAGAGCATTATTTCCAGTATGAAAATGGTCGCTGAAGGTTTAAGGACTGCCCTCTCTGCCCATGAGCTGGCAAAAAGAGAAAAAATTGAGATTCCTATCTGTGAGCAGGTCTATCAAGTCCTTTACAAGAACAAAGATCCGAAAACAGCCCTTTATGATTTGATGTCACGTAAACTCAAAGGCGAATAAGAAAATTCGAGGAAGCATCTCTAATTATGTGATAAGAATGAGACGCACCTTGACAGGATCCATTTTCGCAATGATCAAAGAAAATCGCAAAAAAAGAAATGTATCCAAAATTCAAGCAAGGCTGGACAAGAGATCCAATGCGTTTTAAAATAAGGCAAATGTTAGTTGACTGGAACCAACAAAAACGATGGAGGGGATGACAATGAAACAAAAAACTTTTTCCGTTCTGCTTATTTGTTTGATTTCAATTCGCTGTGCTTCATCCGGGAAGAAGCTCCAGCAATTGAAAGAAAATGACCCCCAGTACCAGTACAATCTTGGGCTTTTCTATCTCAATAGCTTAAGAGGGGGGAATGTTGACGAAGTCATCCGGTCGAATGACAGTAGTATCGATGAAGCCATTAAATATTTTAACAGGTCCCTCTCGCTCAATCCTCGCTACTATCTTGCTCTAAACGGGCTTGGCTTGGCCTATTCCATGAGAGGTAATTTGCAGGAATCTGCCAACGCTTACCAGAAGTGCCTTGAGATTAATCCCCTCTTCACCGAAGCTCGCAACAATCTGGGGAGTATCTACCAGGAGATGGGATTCTTAGACAAGGCTGAAGAAGAATTTAAAAAAGCTATCGTAGACCAAAACTATGCTTCTCGGGAATTGCCTTTGTATAATCTGGCGAGATTGTACTTCACCCAGGATAGATTTGAAGAAGCTCTCGGTTATCTCCAAAAATCCATTCAAATAAACAATCGTCTGGCCATGGCCCACAATCTCCAGGGCCTGATCTTGGAAAAACTGACGAGACTCCCTGAGGCAATTTCAAGTTATGAGCAGGCTATAAAGATTTTCCCGGAAGAGATCAACTTTAATTTCAATTTGGCCGTAGCTTTATTCAAGAATAATGAGTTGAGCAAAGCAGCTGAGATTTTCGAGCGGATTTTGCCCAAAGCTCAAGATCCTGAAATGAAAGCCAAGATTGAGCAGTATTTGAAGGCGATCAAGGGAGAGGAAAAAATTAAGTCCCCTCTTTCCATTCCAGCAAATATCTTTTCTGATCTCGAGTGAGGACATCAATTTTTATCCCCATAGATCGCAATTTCATCTTGGCGATTTCCTCATCAATTTCTCTGGGTACAGGATAGACCAATTTCTCAAGATCCTTTCCTTTTTTGATGAGGTACAAAACAGAAAGAGCCTGATTGGCGAAACTCATGTCCATGACCATGGCTGGATGTCCTTCAGCTGCTGCCAGGTTGATCAAGCGGCCCTCAGCGAGGAGATAAATCCTCTTTCCATTCTTCAATTTATACTCCTCGACAAATTCTCTTATCTGGCGCCTGCTCTTGGATATGGCTCTGAGAGCAGGAATGTCAATTTCGACGTTAAAATGGCCGGAATTGGCTACAATAGCTCCATCTTTCATTCTCAAGAAATGTTCCCGGCTGATGACATTTTTATCTCCTGTTAAAGTGACAAAAATATCTCCTATTTTTGTGGCCTCTCCGAGGCTCATGACCTGAAATCCGTCCATGACAGCTTCTAGAGCCCGGAGAGGGTCGACTTCGGCAATGATCACTTTTGCTCCAGCCCCTCTGGCTCTCATGGCTACTCCCCTGCCACACCAACCATAGCCAGCAATAACAAAATTCAATCCGGCCAAGAGGATATTGGTGGCTCTCAAGATTCCGTCAATTGTGCTCTGGCCTGTTCCGTAGCGGTTATCAAAGAGGTGTTTTGTGTTTGCGTCATTGACTGCGATAATCGGATAGGAAAGGACTTTTTTCTTGGCCATACTCCTCAGCCGAATGACTCCTGTGGTTGTCTCTTCTGTTCCTCCAATAATCTGATCGAGGAGATTTTTTCTCTTAGAATGAATGGTGCAGACTAGGTCAGCGCCATCATCCATGGTGATTTGGGGGCCGTGGTCAAGAGCTTGATTGATGTGGCGATAGTAAGTTTGACTGCCCTCTCCTTTTATAGCAAAAACAGGGATCTCGTAATATTTGACCAGAGCAGCGGCAACTTCGTCTTGAGTGCTCAAAGGATTGGAAGCTGTCAGGCTGAGCTTGGCGCCGCCAAGCTTTAGTGCTTCCATCAAATTTCCAGTTTCACTAGTGACATGGAGGCAGGCAGAAATTCTGACACCTCGCAGAGCCTTTTCCTTGGCAAATCTCTTTTTGAGAGAGTTGATGACAGGCATATATCTTGATGCCCATTCCATCTTCAGCTTGCCTTTTCGGGCAAGATTTAAATCTTTCACATCATATTCCATATTTTTTCTCCCCTTCTCTGAGCTCTTTGGTCAAGCTTTCTCTCCGATTTCTATCTCAAAGTCCCGCATCTTTTCTCAAGGCTTCAACTTTATCCAGCCTTTCCCAAGTAAATTCTTTTTCAGTCCGTCCAAAATGACCATAGCAAGCTGTCTTTTGATAGATTGGCCGAAGCAAATCCAGAGATTCGGTCATTCCTTTTGGAGAAAGCTTGAAATGAGCCTGAATCAGATCTTTGATTTTATCCTCAGATATTTTTGCCGTCCCAAAAGAATCCACCATTAATGAGACAGGATAAGGAATGCCTATAGCGTAGGCCAGCTGAACTTCTATTTTATCGGCAATCCCAGAAGCAACAAAGTTTTTGGCGATATATCGGGCCATATAAGAACCAGAGCGGTCCACTTTAGAAGGGTCTTTTCCTGAATAGCATCCTCCTCCATGGCTGCCATAGCCTCCGTATGTATCAACGATAATCTTGCGTCCTGTCATCCCTGTATCAGCCAGAGGACCTCCTTGTTCAAAGCGACCAGTCCCGTTAATAAATACATTTTTCCATGTCTTCTTATCAAGCAAATCGGGTGGAATGACTTGCTTGATAACGACTTCTCGGATATCCTCCCTGAGATCATTTATCTTTACTGAAGAATTGTGCTGGGCAGCAATAACAATAGCCTCGACTCGGCGAGGGACATCCCCTTCATAGTCGATAGTCACCTGAGATTTTCCATCTGGCCTGAGGTAATCCAGAATCTTTTCCTTTCGCACCTGAGCCAGTCTTCTCATCAGCTTGTGGGCAAGCATGATAGGCAGAGGCATGAATTCTTCTGTCTCACGGCAAGCGTGGCCGAACATCAGCCCCTGATCTCCTGCTCCCTGCTCATGTTCTGCCGTCTCGTCGACCCCCAGGGCAATGTCAGCAGACTGCTCATGAATAGAGGAGATAACGCAACAGGTCTCGTAATCAAAGCCATATTCTGCTTTTGTGTATCCGATTTCTTTGATTTTCTTTCTGACTACATTCTGAAAGTCACAGTAGCCCTGAGTTGTGATTTCTCCAGCAATAAAGACAAGTCCAGTCGTGGCTAGTGTTTCACAAGCAACGCGGCTTTTCGGATCCTGCCTGATGAGATCATCCAGTATGGCATCGGAAATCTGATCGCAAATCTTATCCGGATGGCCCTCAGCCACAGATTCGGAGCTGAAGAGGTGCCTACCTTGCTGGCTCATTTGTCTTCTCCTGTCATAGCGAATTTAAAAGTAGCAGAAAAGTTAGCATAAAAAGGCATTATTTTCAATTTGAAATTTATTTTTTATTTGTGTTATTTTTAAAGCCACTTAGGATAAACTAAAGAAATGGGCATCATGCTTCGTGTGAGGCTTTTCCTCTTCGCATTCATTCTCTTTTTTCCAGGATTTCTTTCCTCCCAGGTCCAGCTCCAAAAAAAGTATACCATACCAATCACCCACTATGAACTGAAAAATGGCTTGCAGGTCGTTCTCTCTGAAGATTACTCACTGCCCCTTGTTTCAGTTGTGATTGTCTATAATGTTGGTTCTATTAATGAGCAGCCAGGAAAGACAGGTTTGGCTTATCTGCTGGAGAACATGATGTTTTTGGGTTCGCAGAATATCTCCCAGATGCAGCACATCAGTTACATCAACAGAATCGGGGGAATACCCAATGCGGATACAAGGGAAGACAAAACTCTTTTTTACCAGACTGTGCCATCCAACCAGCTTGCTCTAGTCTTATGGCTTGAATCTGACCGTATGAAATACTTGAACATCGATACTGCCAATCTGGAAGAGGCCAAAGACGCCCTTATGGGAGAAATCGAGCAGAGGAAAGCGAGCGACCCTTACCTGGAAAGTTTTATCACCTTTGACCAGCTTCTCTTTTCTGATTTCGCCTACAGCCATCCTACTCTCTGGAGTGAGGAGGATGTCAGAAATTTGACCGTGGATGATATCAAAAATTTCTATAGCGCTTTTTATATTCCTAACAATGCCATCCTCTGTATAACTGGAAACATCAACAAATCGAAGACAAAAGAAATGGTGGCGAAGTATTTTGAGACAATTCCCAGAGGAAAAGATCTTGAGCCTTTTCCACCACCAAAAAATATGGAGAAAAAAGGGGGGATCGAAAATTTTACTGATTCTCTTGCCCCTTCCCCAGCCTTTCATTTTGCCTACAGAATTGACTCTCCTCGTCCAGATGACTTTTATCCGTTGACAATTCTGGACTATATCCTTTTGAAGGGCAAGAGTTCCCGTCTTTACAAGAGGCTGGTCAAGAAAGAGAGAATTGTCTCCCACCTGAGCGGAGGCTTGGAAAAAAGAAAAGATCTGGCTGCCTTCAGGATATTTGTCGTCAATAACACCGAGGCCATGGTCCATTATTGCCAGCAATCCATATTTTCAGAGATAAACAAGTTGAAATCGACTTTTATCTCTGAAAAAGAACTAAAAAAATCAAAAAATATGTTTAAGATGGATTACATAAGTCGCCTAGCGACGACATTGGAAAGAGCAATCTTCCTGAGCGAGACATTTCTCTCCAAAAGAAATTTTGATGATTTCCCTCTCCAGTTAGATAAGCATCTGGCGGTGAGCCCTTCATCCATTATCGGCATTGTGAACAGATACTTTACCCAGGAGAATAACTTTATTTTAAACGTCAAAACTAAATGAAAAAGAGAGCATTTTCTTTTTTACTCCTTTTCTTGATTTTTCTTTCGGTCGAACCTTTTCTTCTCTCTCAGGAAAGATTTCGTAAATCTCCCCCCTTCCCTGAACCTCTTCAAGAATTGAATCTTCCTGTTTTAGAAACTGCAACTTTGTCCAATGGTCTAACTCTTTGCGTTGCTTTTAGGGAAAATCTGCCACTCATCGGCATGCAACTTGTTATTCAAGCTGGAGAAAGCTCTTCCCCTCCAGATTTGCCCGGGGTTGCCACTTTTACTGCTCATATGATGGAGAGAGGCACGGCTTCCCTCACTTCATCTCAAATTGAGGAAATGATTGAATCCATAGGTGGAAATTTCTCAATCTCCACTTCTTATGACTATTCCCTCTTTTCCTTTAGTTTCCCCGAAGAATATCTGGATGAAGTTCTCTCCTTGCTCAGCCAGATGATTCTCCAACCAGCATTTATGGAGCGGGAAATTGACACTGTCAAGAGAATCCTGTTTTATGATGTCTTGGGAAAAGGAAGGGATGCGCAATTTCTGGCCAAAAGACAGCTCCTCCAGCTCCTCTTCAAGAATCATCCCTATCGAAACGCCACTTTCACTGAAGATTCCATAAAAAACATAGATCAGAAAGATGTCATTTCCTTTTTTGAGAAATATTACAGGCCCAATAATGCTCTTCTCGTTCTCACAGGCAATCTGAATCTGACAACTGCCTCAAAAAAAGTCAGCCATTATTTGAACACCTGGCAAAACCAAGACTTGGAGCATTCGCTTCTTCCATCTCCTGAAGCCAATGCTGAGGAAAGAGTCTGTTTCATTGAACTACCGAAAGCCAAAGATTGCACGATCTTGCTAGGGAATATCATCCTGTCTGTGACCAGCCCAGCTTTCTTCCCTATTCTTGTCCTTAATCAAGTACTCGGCGGAACTCCTAACAGTCGTCTCTTTATGAATCTTAGGGAATCAAAAGGCTATGCCTATTTTGCTTTCAGCGAGGTTGAATTTCATAAAAGTTGCGGCGTTTTTATAATTAACGCTAAGGTCGCTCCTGACACTGTTTATGTCTCCATCCAGGAAATTCTCAAAGAACTTAGAACTATCAGTAAAGAAAAAATACCCACCTCTGAGATTGAACAAGCCAAGTCCTATTTGATTGGAAATTTCCCTCTGAAAATAGAAAACCTCAATGACTTTTGCTCGAAAATCTCGGATATTGAGAACTTCAACCTTGGCGAGGAGCACTGGAATGAGTATTATGAAAACATCATGCTCATCGACTCAGAGAAAGTTTTTGAAGTTGCCCAGGGATACTCTTTGCTCACGCCTGTTATCGTGGTTGTCGGAGATAAGCTGGTGATGGAAGCGCTTAGAGAATTTGATAAAGTTGATGTCTACGACAGGAAGGGAGTTTTGCAATATACCATAACGAAAGGAGCCGAAAAATGAGACTGATCGAATGTGTCCCTAATTTCAGTGAGGGAAGAGACAGAGCGAAGATCAGTGCCATTACTCGAGAGATCGAGGCTGTTTCGGAGGTGAAGCTGCTCGATGTCGACCCAGGAGAATCAACCAACAGGACTGTCGTGACATTTATCGGTTCTCCCCAGGGAGTGAAGGAGGCTGCCTTCAGGGCGATAAAAAAGGCCGCTGAAGTGATTGATATGAGAACACACAAAGGAGCTCACAGCCGGATCGGTGCGACTGATGTATGTCCTTTTGTTCCTGTCTCTGGAGTCAGTATGGAGGATTGTGTTCAAATTGCTCATGAAGTTGCAGAGAGAGTGGCCAGAGAGCTTGGAATACCCATCTATTTATATGAAGAAGCCGCACAGCGTCCTGAACGTAAAAATCTGGCCAATATTCGAGCTGGCGAATATGAGGGCTTGCAAGATAAGCTCAAAGATCCTGAATGGGCTCCTGATTATGGTCAGGCCCTGTTCAATCCCAAAGCCGGAGCCACAGTGATCGGGGCAAGGGAATTTCTCATCGCCTACAACATCAATTTAAACACCAGAGACCGGAGACTTGCCCATGAAATAGCTCTCAGCTTGAGGGAAAGTGGAAGGGTGAAAAAAGATAAAGACGGAAACATCATCAAAGACAAGGAAGGAAATCCGCTCAAAATTCCAGGAAAGTTCAGTCATGTTAAGGCAGTGGGCTGGTATATTGAAGAC
>CAZPAX010000051.1:0-13786 GCA_964584535.1 uncultured Eubacteriales bacterium | reverse complement strand
CTAAGCCAGGGAAATGAAAATATCATCCTCACTGAAAGAGGGGCTTGCTTCGGTTACAATAACCTCGTCTTTGACATCCGCTCGATTCCGATCATGAAGGAATGGAGATTTCCTGTGGTCATTGACGCCTCCCACATTGTTCAGAAGCCAGGAGGCGAAGGTGTCTCTTCAGGGGGAGAGGCAAAATTCATTCCTTTTATGGCCAAGGCAGGAGTGAGCGTTGGCGCAGATGGAGTCTTCTTGGAAATCCATGATAAGCCAGAGAAGGCCCTCTCAGACAAATATAACTCATTGATAATAAATGACTTAGCTAACCTCTTAGCTTCTCTTCTTCGCCTCAAAAAGGCGATAGAAGAAGAATGAGGTTAAAGACTATAAGGAATTGCCATGGCAAAAAATGAGATTATTCAAATTGGAAGCGAAGTCCTGGATATTGAAGCAAAGGCTGTTGAGGCTTTGAAGTCAAGATTGGATGAGAACTTTGTCAAAGCTGTTGACCTCCTCTTCAGGACAAAATCCCGAGTCATTGTCACTGGTATGGGAAAGTCAGGACTCGTTGGCCGAAAAATTGCCTCCACGCTTGCCAGCTGTGGCACACCAGCTATCTTTATCCATCCTGCTGAAGCTGGCCACGGAGACCTGGGCATGATCCTCAAAGATGATGTCATCATCGCCATTTCTTACAGCGGAGAAACCAGAGAGATTGTTGACCTCTTGGATTTCGTTAAGCGCATCGGAGTTAAGCTAATAACTCTCACCAGCAATAAGTATTCAAGATTGGCCAAATACAGTGACATCGTCCTTGACATCAAAGTCGAGAAAGAAGCTGGCCCGAGCGGCCTGGTGCCGACTGCAAGCTCGACAGCCTCTTTGGCTCTGGGAGATGCGATTGCCATCGCCTTAATGAAGAAGAGAGGTTTCACTGTTGAGGATTTTGCTTTTCGCCATCCCAAAGGCCAGGTCGGGAGAAAACTCTTGAAAGTTAAAAACCTGATGCATACAGGCCGCAGCATCCCCTGTGTCCAGGCTGATACTCCAATGAAAGAGGTGATTGAAGAGATGACTCAGAAAAAGCTGGGAATGACCTGCGTCGTCGATAAAAAAAAGAGGCTGGTCGGCATCATCACTGACGGCGACTTGAGGAGGATGCTGATTAGATTCAAAAGAAATCTGCTGGCGAAAAGAGCCCAGAATTGCATGACTCAAAATCCGATCACCATTGGCAAAGAGGATTTGGCCACAGAAGCTTTAAATCTCATGGAAGGGAAAAAGATTACTTCCTTGATCATCAAGAATAAGGCAGGAAAAGTCGAAGGCATCATCCATCTTCATGATTTGTGGCGGACGGAGATGTTCTGATGAAAGGAAAAGAGAGAGCCCTCAAAGTCAAAATGATTATCATGGATGTTGACGGGACTCTCACTGACGGAAATCTTCTTGTCATGCCTGATGGAGAAGAGCTCAAGTCTTATAATGTCAAAGATGGACTGGGAATCTTGCTCGCCCATCTGGCTGGACTAAAGACAGGGATTATCACCGGAAAGATCTCGAAATCCCTGGAGAGGAGGGCAGAGAAGCTTCGAATCTTTGAAATTTACCAGGGAGTTTTGGATAAGAAAAGAGTCCTAGAGGAGATTGTGGAGAAAAACAGTTTGAACCTGGAAGAAGTTGCCTATATCGGAGATGACCTTGGAGACATTGAAGTCATCAAATCAGTTGGCCTGGCAGGAGCTGTGGCTGATGCCCATCCGGTTGTAAAAGAACATAGCCATTTCATCTGTAAGAATAGCGGTGGCAAAGGAGCAGTCAGAGAATTCATCGAATTTATCCTTGATTCCCAGGGTAAATGGGAATTAGTGGAGACAAAAATTAAAGATTTATCCAATCGAAAAATATAGATCTTATTTGCATTTTGGAGGGAAGGAAGTGGAGATAAACCCCCAAATTTTCAGAGAATATGATATCAGAGGGATTGTCGATAAGGATTTGACTGTGGAGAATGTTGAAGTCTTAGGGAGAGGAATTGGCACCTATTTTCGGCGGAACAAGAAAAAAGAAGTTGCCCTGGGAAGGGATTGCCGGCTCAGCTCTCCTTCTTATGCTGAGGCCATAACCAGAGGCCTTCTTTCCACAGGCTGCAATGTGGTTGACTTGGCGACAATTCCGACACCTATTCTTTATTTCTCGATCTATTACAAGAAGATAGAAGCTGGAGTAATGATTACTGGCTCTCACAACCCTCCTGAATACAATGGGTTCAAGGTGATGTGTGGAGAGGAAACGCTCTATGGGGAGGCAATCCAGGAAATTTACAAGATCATCAGAAGCAATGAATTTATCAAAGAAAAGGGAGGAATGAGAAGCTCTTCCAGTGTCATCCCCGAATACCAGAATTATCTCCTGAAAAATATCAGCCTCAAGAAGAAATTGAAAGTTGTTATCGACGCCGGAAATGGAACAGCAGGATTTGTCGCTGTGCCAATTTTTAAAAAGCTGGGATGCCAAGTGATCGAGCTCTATTGCGAGATGGACGGAACTTTTCCCCATCATCATCCTGACCCAACTCTCCCTGACGCCCTGAAAGACCTGATCAAAAAGGTAAAGGAGGAAAAAGCTCATCTGGGCATCGGTTATGATGGAGATGGAGATAGGCTTGGAGTCATTGATGATGAGGGTCGTATTATCTGGGGTGATCAGCTCATGATTATCTTTACCCGCTCTGTCCTCCCCTCAAATCCTGGAGCTTCGGTCATCTCTGATGTCAAATCTTCTAAGCTCCTTTATGAGGAGATTGAAAGATTGGGCGGCCGGCCTATCATGTGGAAGACAGGCCACTCCCTGATCAAGAAAAAAATCAAGGAGGAGAAAGCGCCTCTGGCTGGAGAAATGAGCGGCCATATTTTCTTCGCTGATAGATTTTTCGGCTTTGACGATGCCATTTATTCTTCCCTGCGGCTTTTGGAAATCCTTTCCCGCTCCAAGGAAAAGCTATCCCAGCTTCTGGCTGACCTTCCCATCACTTTTCGGACTCCTGAAATCAGGATTTATGCTTCAGATGAAGTGAAATTCAAAATCGTCGAAGAAGTCAAGAAAGAGCTTTCTCAAAGATATCCAATCATTGATATTGATGGCGTCAGAGCGATCTATCCCAAGGGATGGGGACTCGTCCGGGCTTCTAATACTCAGGCCATTCTTGTCCTCCGCTTTGAGGCAGAGACTGAGGAAGACCTTGAAGCGATAAGGAAGGATGTGAGTAAGACCATGGAAAGGGTGATAAAAAAATTAGGAGATTCCTGATGCCTAAAATAGAAATTCAAGCGGTAATCATGGCAGGAGGTAGTGGCACCCGATTCTGGCCTTTGAGCCGGAAGAAAAGGCCCAAGCAGTTTCTTCCTATCACCAGCGATAGATCGATGATAGAGGAGACAGTGGAGCGCATCTCGCCTCTTATTCCCTATCAAAACATTTACACTGTAGCCAATTTCGAACAGACTCAAGCCATAAGAAAACTCCTTCCACATCTTCCTAGGAAAAATTTTCTGGTCGAGCCTCAAGGGAAAAATACAGCTCCTTCCCTCATCCTGGCCACTGCCTGGATTTATCTCCAAGACCCAAAAGCTGTCATTGCTGCCCTTCCTTCGGATCATCTGATAAAAGAGCCTTCGATCTTTATCAAGAAGCTTGAGGCTGCAGCCGCTGCGGCCAGAAAGGGAGATTATCTCCTCACCTTCGGCATTCCTCCCACCTATCCTGCGACCGGCTATGGCTACATCCATTTTTCTCGAAGAATGCCTCAAAAAATATTGGATGAGATCTTCTATGAAGTCCAAGAATTTAAGGAAAAACCGACCTTTGAGCAGGCCAAGCTTTTCCTGGATGAAGGAGATTATTTCTGGAATTCCGGGATGTTTGTCTGGCAGGCAGAGGTCTTTGCCCAAAAACTCGAAAAATATTCTCCTTCCCTTTTTCCTTTCTGGGAAAGAATTATTGAGGCTTTAAAGAATAACAAGAAAGCCTTGATCGCTGAAGCATTTGAGGAAATGCCTTCTATCTCCATTGATTATGCCTTGATGGAAAGGGCAAAAGAGGTTCTTGTCTGTGAAGGGAATTTTGGCTGGTCTGATGTCGGAGCCTGGTCAGCGTTAACAGGCCTTTGGCCTAGGGACGAAAAAGGGAATGCCTTCAAAGGAGAAAGCATCATTCTAAATTCTCAAAATTGCCTCCTTTATAATCCCCAAAAACTCACAGCCCTTATCGGAGTTAAAGATATCATCGTCGTTGAGACTGATGATGCCCTTCTTGTCTGCCACAAAGACCAGGATCAGAAAGTCAAGGATGTAATTGAAATAATCAGCAAAAAAGGCTATAAGGAATTTTTATGAGTTGAAAAAGATGGAAGTCAAAGAAAGGAAGGAACTGGAAGTCGTTGTTGACAAAAGGCATGTTGTCTCCATCGGGGAACGCCTTTATACAGAAAGTGTGGAGCTTCTACGGGAGCTTGTCAACAATGCCTATGACGCTGACGCTACAGAAGTTCATGTCGAAATCACTTCTGAAAAAGTTGTTGTCAGGGATAACGGTTCAGGAATGGATGAAGAGGCTTTAAAACAATATTTCATCATAGGTTCAGATGAGAAAATTGTTCATTCTCGCTCGCCCAGATTTGGAAGAGAAAGGATTGGCCAGTTTGGCATTGGTAAATTCGCATCCCTTGCTGCTGCTTCTCGTTTTGAAGTCATAACCCAGCATAAGAATTTTGCCTCGAGAGTCATTTTTGATAAAAAAGCCTGGGAAGAGTCAAAGGAGAAGTGGCGCCTTCCCTGGGAAGTTCTTGAGCCTTCTTCTGAGAGAGGAGATGGGACAACTGTCATCCTATCCAATCTTTCCAAAGCTTTGGATCTTGAGGAAGCTGAAGAAAAAATTAGAGAAGGAGTTCCCTTGAGAGCTCCAGATTTTGCAGTCTACCTGAACAATCGCCGCATTTTGCCTCGGAGCTATACTGGCCAGAAAATCCCTGTTCTGGAAGGATGCGAATATGGAGCAGTCTCAGGAGAAATAGTGATCGTGCCCACTTCCATGGCTTCAGTCAAAGATTTAGGCATTGATGTCAAAGTAAAAGGTGTCACTGTAAAAAGAGATCTCTTTGGCATGGAAACCTGGGGGAAGGCTGTGGCCAGAATAAAAGGAGAAATCCACGCGAATTTCCTTCCCATCACCAGCGACCGCTCCAATTTTGTCACTGATTCTGGGGAATATCAGGAATTTCTCAAAGTCATGGAGAAGATAATCGGAATTATCAAGAAAAAGCTGGGCAAGGAAGCTGATCGAAGAGAAGACCGCCGAGCGAGCCGTGCTCTGAATGAGGCTTTACAGAGAATCCACAAAGCCTTGGCTCTGAACCCAGAGTTTTCTCCTTTCGGTCCTATCCCTTATGGCGAAGAGGAAGGGATTGGCGGAGGGGCAGTTATCGGTGAAGGAAAAAAAGGAAGAGATGTTGAGATTAAGCCTGAGGAGAGAGCCATCGAAGGAGAAGCAAAGCCAGGGGCGAAAAGGAGGCGTCATCCTCTTGTTAAAAAGATCACACCGAACGCCATTGTCCGCAGAATGAGAATGGGAGAGCAAAGCGTTTCGGTCAGCCTTGATTTCTTTGGAGAGGAAGGCCCTGAGTGTTTCTCAGAAGGGAATGTTGTTTATGTTAACCGCGACTATCCTCTTTTCAAAAGAGAATCGCGTAAAGCTGGTCCCTATACCATGTATATTGCCCGGCTCATGGCTCAAGAGATTTCCCTGATGAAGGAGACAAAAAGTCCACGTCTGGCCTTTAAACGGCAGAGCAAGCTCCTCAAGGACGCCTTCTCTGAACAATAAATTTGAGACAATTCAAACTGGGGAAGGAAGATAGATTTTCAAACTCGCCTTGAAATGTATTCAGCAGTAATCAATTATTTAAGCGAGAAATATAAATACAAGGCAATAAGTCTTTGTAAAGAAACGATTTCCATGTGGCAGAGTTTAGGAATGAATTACAAGAATATAAGATGTAACTGTATTTGGTAAGGAAAGTTTTCTTAACTTTGAGTGCAGTTTTTTATATAATTTCCTGAAAGGAGGAAAAAGCAAATGAAACGCTCGCTTATATTTCTCTTTGCCATTATTGTCTTTGTTTCTTTATGTTTCTCCTCCGAGCTCACTCTTGATGTCAAGGAGCATACCCTTTCGAATGGAATGAAGATCCTGATGATTCCTAAACCTGGAGTTCCGCGGGTTGTCTGCCATATTTACTATAGAGTTGGTTCCATAAACGAGAAGCCTGGGATCACAGGGATCGCGCATGTCCATGAACACATGATGTTTAAAGGAACAAAAATGATGGGTGTCAAAGATTTTGAGAAGGATGCTGAGATTGACAGCCAAATCGACGAGCTTATGGATAAGATTTACAAGGAGAAATACTGGAAGCCCGATGGCGGAGACAAACAAAAGATAGCCCAGTGGCAGAAGGAGGTAGATGAACTTATCCAAGCTGAGAAGAAGTTCATCATCAAGGATGACCTCTGGGAGGCTTATATGAAGAATGGAGGCACTGGCCTAAATGCCTCAACCTCTGATGAAGTGACCGGATACTATGTCACCCTTCCCTCCAATAAAGTTGAGCTCCAGATGCTTCTTGAATCAGACCGGATCAAGAACTCCTATTTCCGTGAATTCTATTCGGAAAAGGATGTGGTCATGGAGGAAAGAAGGCTCAGCGAAAACAGGCCAGGTTTTCTTTTTGATGAACAAGTGAGAGCTTCGTTTTATGCTGCTTCGCCCTACCATTGGAATGTCATTGGCTGGATGGATGACTTGAGAAGAATGACAAAGCAAGATCTTCAGGAATTCCATGACAGATACTATGTCCCCAATAATGCTGTGGCCATTTATGTCGGTGACTTTGATCCTGCAAACATCATCACCCTTGCCGAGAAATATTTTGGTCCACTCCTTAAGGGTCCTGATCTTGAGCCTGTAAGAACTTTAGAACCTCCTCAGCTCTGTGAGAAGCGGCTTTCGGGTGAAGGCCCGGCTGCCTCAAGAATCGGGATGATGTTTCACATCCCTCCTGCGGGTCATCCTGACACTCATGCTCTCTCCCTTCTGGCTGGGATTCTCTCTGGAGATACAGGCCGTCTCTACAAGAGCCTTGTCAAGGATAAGGATATAGCCACTAGAGCTTCTGCTTCTTCAAACCCTCAGTGGTATGTGGGAGCTTTCCTCTTTGATGCCTATCCCAAGACTGAAAAAGGTATTAATCCTGAAGATCTGGAAAAAGAATTGTGGGCTGAGATAGAAAAAATAAAAAAAGAAGGAGTTCGAGCCGAGGAAATTCAGAAAGCCAAGAACAGAGCCGAAGCTTCTTTTCTCAGGAGTTTGCAGAACCCGATGTTCATGGCCATGAGAGTGGGAAGGGCAGAACTGAACCGAGGCTGGCGATCTCTCTTGAAAGACCTTGAAGAAATGAAAAAAGTAACCGCTGATGACATAAAGAGAGTTGCCTCAAAATATTTTGAAAAGAATAATTCTCTGACAGCCATCTACAAGAGAAGCTTTGGAAGATAAAAAGGAGGAATAAGATGAGAAAAAGATTTGCTTTTATCATAGTCATAACCTTATTTTTTATTTCTCTTGGGCTTTCTCAGGTTCGCCGACCAGAGGAACTCAAATATGCTCCCCTCAAGTATGAGCCTCCTTCTCCCAAAACCTATAGAACTGTTCTCTCCAATGGGCTCCGGGCCTATATCCAGGAAGACCATTCTCTGCCACTTGTCGGAATAACAGCAGGCATCAATTTCGGGAATATTTATGTCCCAAGGGAAAAATCCGGAATCGGCCGGGTCTTAGCTGGAACATTGATAAAAGGAGGAACAAAGACAAAGGATGGGAGCGCCATCGAGGAAAGGATCGACTTCTTGGGAGGAACGCTCAACTTCTTTGTCGAGGAGCGCCAGTCCGGTCTTTCCCTTTCAGTGTTAAGCAAAGACCTAGACGAGGGGCTTTCTATCTTCTTTGATGTTCTGATGAATCCCGAATTCAGGGAAGAAAGTCTCAAGATCACCAAGGGTAGGATAATAGAGGACCTCAAGCAGGCCAATGATGCTCCATCCATGGTCCTGGCAAGGGAGTATGAAAGGCTCCTCTATGGGGATCATGCCTTAACCTTTCAGCCGACAAAGAAGACGATTGAAGGAATAACCAGGGAAGACCTAAAGGCCTTCCATGCCCAATTTTTCTTCCCCAAAAATATCATTATTGCTGCTGCAGGTGATTTCGATAAGAATGCCCTCAAAGACAAAATTAATAAATTGATCAGTCAATGGACAAATAAAAAGCTAACTTTCCCCAGCATTTCTAAAAAATTTCCGGAAGTGGAGCCAGGGGTTTATTTCATCCAGAAGCAGATAAACCAGGGTTATATAAGCATCGGGCATCTGGGAATTGAGGATACAAATCCTGATTATTTTGCTGTCCAGGTGATGAACTTCATCCTTGGTGGAGGAAGCTTCACCTCCCGCATCACATCCAAGGTAAGGTCTGATGAGGGGCTTGCTTATAACTGCGGGAGCAGATTCACTTACAGATGGGGATTCCCAGGAGCTTTTTCAGGCTATGTCCAGACTAAATCAGCCACTGTTGGTTATGCCATCTCTTTGATCCTGAAGGAGTTTGAAAGAATAAAGAAAGAGCCTGTCTCTGACGCTGAAATGGAAACAGCCATCAACTATTATCTTGAAAGTTTCTCCGACTTTTTCACCACTCCTTTGATGACAATGATGAACTTTGCCAATCTTGAGATGCAGGGAAAATCCATGGATTATTACAAGACATACAGGGATAAAATCAAAATTGTTTCAAAAGAGAAAGTCCTTGAGGTTGCCAATAAATACATCCAGCCGGAGAAAATGGCGATTATGATTGTCGGCGACTGGGAGCCATGCAACAAAGGGTCGGAAAAGTTTGCTGGTTCACTTGAGAAACTGGGAAAAGTTCAAAGGATTAGCCTCAAAGATCCTTTGACTGGAGAAGAAATAAAACTGCCATAAGAGTTGAAATAGACTGGTTCCCTCTCAAGAAATATTCTAATACTATTTTTTTATCTTAAGCCCAAGGTCTTCAAGCTGCTTTGGACTGACTTCTGAGGGCGAGCCTGTCAGCAGACAAAGAGCGCTTGTTGTCTTGGGAAAGGGAATCACTTCCCTGATGGATTCTTCTCCAGCGAGAATCATGACAATTCTGTCAAAGCCAAGGGCAATTCCACCGTGAGGAGGAGTTCCGTAGTTTAGAGCTTCTAAGAAAAATCCAAATTTTTCCTCCACCTCTTTCTGGCTCAAGCCAAGAATATCGAATATTCTTTTCTGGAGCTCGCCGTCATGAATTCTGATTGAACCTCCGCCAATCTCAACTCCGTTGAGAACAAGGTCATAGGCTTTGGCCCTGACTTTGAGGGGCTCTTTCTCCAAAAAGGCTAAATCTTCCTCATGAGGCGAGGTAAAGGGATGATGGACAGAGACGAGCTTCCCTTCCTCCTCACTCCATTCAAAAAGAGGGAAATCCGTGACCCAGGCAAACTTAAAGGATTTTTGATCCTTGCTCTTTTCCTCAATAAAATCTTTTCGGATTTCCCCCAGGACTTTTAAAGCCATCTCTCTTTTATCTGCGACAAGAAGAGCCAGGTCATCTTCTTTTCCTCTGATTTTTTCCCAGATGAGACTGAGTTCCCTCTCCTCGATTTTCAAAGATGACTTAAAGCCGTTCTGCTTTTTTATCCAGATCACGCCCCGGGCTCCAAGGCTCTGGGCTTTCTGGTTGATTTTTTCAAGCTGGCTGCGGGAAAGATTTGCCCCTTTTTCCAACCGCAATGCTTTTAGGACTTCGTTTGAGGAAAGGCTTTTCCTGATCAGTTCTGAACTCAGGCTCGGTCCAAGATCGGTAAGATCCTGAATTTCCATATCAGAGCGAAGGTCAGGCTTGTCTGTGCCATATTTCTCCATACTTTTCTCGAAGCTGAGGCGATGAAAAGGAGAATCGATTTTTTCTCCAATAAGCTCAAAAATTTTGGCCATCATGGCTTCGACCAAACAAAAGAGCTCTTCCCTGTCAATAAAGCTCATTTCAATGTCTATCTGGGTGAATTCAGGCTGGCGGTCAGCTCTCAGGTCTTCGTCCCGGAAGCAGCGGACAATCTGAAAATAGCAGTCAAAGCCAGAAATCATTAATGTCTGCTTGAAGAGCTGGGGGGATTGAGGCAAGGCATAGAATCTGCCTTTGTAGATTCGGCTGGGAACAAGATAATCCCTAGCTCCTTCTGGAGTTGACTTGGTCAGAAAAGGAGTCTCTATTTCTAAAAAGCCATTCTTGCTCAAGAAATTGCGGACGGAAAGAGCTGTCTCATGCCTGAGCTTTATGTTGCGCTGTAGACGCGGACGTCTCAAGTCCAGGTATCTGTATTTGAAGCGAAGCTCCTCTGAAGCCTGAGGAGGTTCAGAGATGACAAAAGGAGGAACTTTAGAAAGGCTTAAGACTTTGAGCTCCTTCGCCTCAACCTCTATCTCTCCTGTTCGAAGCTCGGGATTCAGAGATTTTGCCTCCCTCTTCTTCACCACTCCTTTTATTCCGATGACATTCTCCGCACGGATCCTTTTTGCTTCCTCGAGGAGATCTTCTCTTGCGGAGGGAAAAACAATCTGGACTAGGCCCTCTCTGTCCCTGAGGTCAACAAAGACAAGATTTCCCATATCCCGCTGCCTATGAACCCAGCCAAAAAGAGTTACTTCCTTACCTTCATGCTCGGGGCGAAGCTGGCCGCAATAAATTGTCCGCTGCCAGCTTGATGATTCTTTTTTTTCTTTATCCATTATCTTTGGCTAAGGAGAGGTTCTCAAATTGACTCTTTGATGATTTTGATTATCTCCTCTTTATCTCCTTCCTTTTGCAGGCCACTGGCCATTTCTTTAATTTTGTATTTCTTTTTTTTGATTTCCTCTTCGCCGATAATAATTACCCAGGTTGCTTCCAATTTGTTAGCCCGGCTGAGCTGCGATTTTAAGCTTCGCTCTTTAAATTCAATCAAGCACTCCACTCCCTGGCGTCTCAATTGCCGAGCCAACTCTATTCCTGTTTTTTTGGCTTCTTCTCCCAGATAGGCTAAATAGAGAAATTTTCTATTTTCTTTCTTGAATTCAAGGAGAGAGAGAAACCTTTCCATTCCCAGGGCAAAGCCGATCCCGCACATATCAGGGCCGCCAAATTCCTTCATCATGTCATCGTATCTTCCTCCGCCCAGTATCGCATTCTGAGCTCCGAGTTTTGAGCTGACAATTTCGAAGGTTGTTTTTGTGTAGTAGTCAATGCCACGGACAAGCTTCGGCTCTAATCTGTAGGTGATTCCATAGAGATCCAGATAGGAGCAGAATTGGCTGAAATGCTCCTTACATTCTTGGCAGAGATAGTCTATGATTTTCGGAAGAGAAAGAGAAAGTTCCAGGCAGCCTTTTACCTTGCAGTCAAAAATCCGGAGGGGATTGGTGATGATTTTCCTCTGACAGTCAGGACAGAAGCGTTCCTTTTTCTCCTCGGCGCTTCTCCTTAGATCCTTGAGATAGGAAGGCCGGCAAATGCGGCATCCAACAGAATTCACCAGAATTTCAGTTTCTGTGACCTTGACTTCTTTGAGAAGATAGTCAGCCATCTCCACGATTTCGGCATCAATGGCCGGGTCTTTTTCGCCAAAAACCTCAATGTCCATCTGATGGAACTGGCGGAGTCTTCCCTTCTGGGGCTTGTCATAACGGAACATCGGCCCGATGTAATAGAATCTGAGAGGCTCAGGCTGGAGATAGAGCCTGTTCTCGATGATGGCCCGGACAACAGAAGGAGTGTATTCAGGCCGCAGGGTAAGCGATCGACCCGCCTTATCCTTAAAAGTATACATCTCTTTGATAACAATGTCTGAGGTCTGGCCAGTCCCTTTCTCAAAAAGCTCTGTTGCCTCGAAAACAGGTGTTCTTATTTCTCTATAGCCATAGAGCTCAAAAATTCTTTTGGCCACAGCCTCCACCTTTTGCCAGTCGCCCACTTCGCTGGGCAGGATGTCTTTTGTTCCCTTTATAGCAGAAACCTGTTTTTTCTCTTTCTTTTTCTTCACTTTTCGATATAGGCCCCGATTTTTTTGAATTTCTGGTATCTTTCCTTAATCCTTTCTTGCGGGGATTTCTGTTCCAGTTTTTTCAGAGTCTGACTGAGCAGCTTATCAACATTCTTGAATGTCTGCTCATAGTCGATATGAGCTCCTCCTGGAGGTTCTGGAATGATTTTATCAATAATTCCGAGCTCCAATAGGTCCTCGGCCCGGATCTTTAAATTTTCAGCGGCTTTATCCACAGACTCCTGGTCTTTCCAAAGGATAGCAGCACAGCCTTCTGGAGAGATGACAGAATAGAAGGAATACTCAAGCATCAAAATTGCATCACCCACACCTATAGCTAGGGCGCCACCGCTCCCTCCCTCACCGATAACGATATTGACGATAGGAACCCATAGCTTTGAGATCTCTTTTAAATTGTAAGCAATGGCCTCCGCCTGTCCTCGCTCTTCTGCTCCCATACCTGGATAGGCTCCGGGAGTATCAATCAAGGTGATGATAGGAAAGCAAAATTTTTCCGCCAGCTTCATTACCCTTAAGGCTTTCCGATAGCCTTCTGGATTTGGCTGACCAAAATTGCGGGCTATCCTCTCCTTTGTCGATCTTCCTTTTTGATGGCCGATAAAAGCTGCAGTCCGGCCTTTGTAGAAGCCGAGGCCAGCCACAATGGCCGGGTCATCAGCAAAGCGCCGGTCGCCGTGGAGTTCAATAAAATCCTCTGTCAGGTAGCCGATATAATCCAGAGTGTAAGGCCTTTTGGGGTGACGGGCGATCTGGACAATGTGCGAGGCAGTGAGGCGAGGACTGATTTTTGCCCACTCCTTTTCAATATCTTTCCTGAGTTTTGCAATTTTCTCTTTATTCCCAGGCTCAGCGCTGAGGAGGACTTCATCTATTTGTTCCTTGAGAAAAATGATGTTTTTTTCTAACTGATAAAAGTCTTCTTCTTTCATTAGCCCTCAGGAGGAATGGGAATCAATTTTTACCCGTTTATTCTATAGATTTGACTGAATTCATGTCAAGCTGAAGAGTTACGAACCTATATTTTCCTGAGTTTCATTCTCTGACGAGCAACTTAGAAAAGAAAGATGGAGGCTGCTCGAGCGATATTGAGAGAGTTGATTCGGGTAAAAAGAGAAACGGAAAGATTGTTTACCTTTAGAGTTTGACTTAAAGGCTAAAATATGTCAAAGATAAATGAGCAGGCTCAGAGTAGTTATGAGGGAGATTAGTTTTGAGATTTTTTCAAGTAAGGTCTAATTTAAAATTCATGTTTCTTGCAAAGACTCTCAAATTATTCGATTTAGCTCTTATTATTTATATCCTATTGCAAATAGGCATTGAAGAAGAGAGTCTTCAGTATATTCTAATAAAATTATTTTAAGGGGGTTAAAATGCCAGAAATATGTCCACTGTTATATTCTGAGTATGGGAAACTCCACGCCCTAACAAGATGCTTAAGAGAAAAATGCGAATGGTATGTTAAATACGTAGTTCCAAATCCACCTTGGGAAGGCTGCGCTATTAAACACATATCGGATTTAATACATGAAAGAAGTATAAATAAATCTGATAATTGAAGAATAAAAATTATATACCCCTTCTCCA
>CAZPAX010000050.1:0-14056 GCA_964584535.1 uncultured Eubacteriales bacterium | reverse complement strand
AATATCTGACCCAGCACAAATCAAAAGGTAAGTAGTAAAATGTTAGGCGGATCAAACTGTAACCAGTCCTTTTTTTCTCCAATATCTCTCCAATTCTCCGTTCAGCTTTAAAAGTCTCAAAGCTAATAAGGGATTGCTCTTAGGGACATACCAGCTCATTCCTCTTTTTTTAAACCTCCGGTATGGTACTAGAATGGAAGTGATTTGTTGGCCTTGCTTATTTATTCGAGGCTATGGTAATGTCTGACCTTTAAGAAGGAGCTTAACCATGATCCATCGAAAGCTTTTAGGAATAATTTTTAGCCTTGTTTCTATCGCTCTTATCTTTTCCTTTAAGCCTGGAATAGCTGAAGTCAGGAAATATGCGGATTTTGAGAAGGCTATGGAGAAATTCAGAGTTTTCTACACAGATGCTCTTAAGGAAAATGGTGTTGTCGGTAGCAGCTTCATGTTCATTCACGACAATCAGGTCATAGCTAAAGAATTTTATGGTCTGGCCAATATCGAGCAGAATCGCAAGGTGGATGAGGATTCTATCTATCATTGGGCTTCTATTACCAAGACTTTTACAGGCATTGCCATCATGCAACTCAGAGACAGAGGTTTGCTGAATTTGGATGATCCTATCATCAAATATATTCCAGAGCTCAAAGACGTCTACAATCCCCATGGACAAATGACTGAGATTACCCTCCGCCATTTGCTCAGCCACAGCGCTGGTTTTCGCGGCCCTACCTGGCCCTGGAAGGACAAGCCCTGGCAACCTCATGAACCCCTCCACTGGGAACAGCTGGTAGCCATGTTTCCCTACACAGAGATCCTTTTCAAGCCTGGAGCCAAATTCAGTTACTCCAACCTTGGCATTATTTTTTTGGGAAGGGTTATCGAGCTTCTGACCACAGACGATTATGAAGTCTACATTGATAAGAACATTTTCAAGCCTCTGGAGATGTACCGCAGCTATTTTGATACAACACCCTATCATCTCCTGAAATACAAATGCCAGAGCTATTTTCTGCAGGATGGGAAATTGACTCCAGCCATTCCTGATGTTAATACAGGAATCACTGTTTCCAATGGAGGATTAAACGCCCCTTTTGGGGACATGGTCAAGTATTTCAATTTTCTGATGGGCAATCCTGAGAAACAGGAAATATTTGACCAAATTCTCAAACGGTCTTCACTGGAGGAGATGTTCCAGCCTCAACTGGAAATCAAGGACCTGGATCCTGATTCGAGAGGAGAGAATCGAAGAGATGCTATGGGACTGACTTTTTTCATTGAAGACAATTACGGCCTCCATTTCATTGGACACAGCGGCGGACAGAACGCCTTTGTCACCCATTTTTACCTGAATCCTGATCTGCGGGCAGCCTACATCATCGGTTTCAATACTCTTGCTGTCCCTGCCGAGAGAGGAAAAAAACCAGACACAAGAGCCCTGGACAGGGAAATCAAAGACTATCTCTTCAAGAATGTATTTCCTGTATTTTTGAAGAAAAAAATAAGCTTTACTGAAGAAGGCCGATCAGGATAAAGAGAAAGAAGGCGGCTGTGGCTGATATCAAAGCATAAGGAATCTGGGTTTTGACATGATCGACAACACTCACCTTAGCCCCCATAGAAGTGACAATACTGGTATCTGAAATAGGGGAGCAGTTATCGCCGAAAACTCCACCGCTCAGACAGGCTCCAAACATAAAAGCTGTGTTAATGCCCATGATATTGGCCATGGGAATGGCAATAGGAACCATGATGGCAAATGTGCCGTAAGAAGTGCCAGTGGCAAAAGAGATGAGGCAGCTTATGGCGAAGACAAGGGCAGGCAGAAGGAAAGCAGGGATATTGTGTTTAACAAATTCAGCCAGATAAATTCCTGTCCCCATCCGCTTGCAGAGATCCCCCATAGTCAAGGCAAAAACAAGCAGGGCTCCAATGGGCAAAAGTTCACTCATCCCCCTGAAGATGATGTCCATGAGTTCTTGAAATTTGAATATCTTTTTTATCAGAAAATAGAGGGATGTCAACAAGATGGAGATAAAGACAGCATAGAAAACAGAGGCGGAGCCAGAACCCCTGTAGAGATTTCCTTTTCCTGTTATGTAAAGGCTTAAAAAGACCATAACGATCAGAATGATGATAGGAAGAATCATATGGAAAGCACGAGGTTTTATTTCTTTCTGCCTGGAAGAAATCTCAGTTGCAAAAGGGGATTCCTGCAGAGCAGGTGATTTCCCTTTTTCAGATGCCGCTTTTTCAGCTTTTCTCATCGGCCCGATCGTCAGCCCTGTGGCCATAACGATGATGACCAGAACAAGGCTGGCCAGACAGTAATAATTGAAAGGTATGGATTTGACGATAACTCTTAGAGGATTATCCACATTCTGGGTGAGGAGCAGGCTCATATAGAAAGCTCCCCAGCTATTGATGACAGCCATGGCCACAAAATTGATGCTAATGGTATGGATGAAATAGCCCAGCCTCTCCTTTGAAATTTTCAATTTTTCATAGAGAGGCCTCATGGTTGTTCCGTTGATGAGGATGTTGCTCCAGTTTTCAATAAAAACAGAAATGCCGAGGATATAGGTTAGAACATAGACGGTGAGCCGGCTGCGGAGCTTCTTTTTTCGCTCAAACCAGTTGATGAAACCCTGGAAGCCGTTTGAATCCTTGATCAGGGCCAGCAGGCTTCCAACCAGAATGCTGAAAAGGATGATCTCCAGGTTGCTCTTGTTTCCAACAATTCTGAGGGAATTATCGAGAGTGGCCAGAAATGCTGAAAATACATTTCCCTTGGCCATGAACATTTCGCCGATCCATATTCCAAGAAAAAGAGAGGGGACAAGCTGCTTCTTCCAGAGAGCCAGTCCTATAGCCACGACGGGGGGGATGAGGGCGATTATTCCTAAGGTCCCAGCCAAGGAGATTCTCCTGTCCTTAGCTTTGACAGAATTTTTTTGTGAAAGAGAATTTTAGTTTTTCTCCTATGAAAAAGCAAACAGGAATGCTTCTGAGAAAATTCATTTGAAAAGCGCCACAAGTCCGCCTGTATGCCAGAAAAGGACATTCTCATCAGGCTTGAATATTCCTTTCTGGCAGTAGTCGGTGAGAGCAGCGGCAACTTTGGCTGTGTAAACTGGGTCAAGAAGAATTCCTTCCACTTGAGCAAACGCATTCATTGCTTCTTCTGATTCTAAGGACGGAATCCCATACCCACGGCCGATAAAGTTTTCATCAACCCATAGCTGATCTGGACGGACCTGGTCTTTAAGGCCCAGATAGGAAAGCATGGAATTCGTGATATTTATGATGCGTTTTTTAATGATTTCCGAAGAGTCATCGGGGCTAATTCCCATAATCCGCAAATTTTTCAGATTAAAGAGCTTTTTGCCTACTTCCAGTCCTGCCTGGGTTCCTCCAGAGGAGCTGCCAATAATGATGGAATCAAAATTTATGCTTGTCTCTTTTTGCTGGATTAAGATCTCTTCAAGGGCTGCTGTAAATCCGAATGAACCGATTTCATCAGAGGAACCCAAAGGAATCTTGTAGACAATTTCGCCTTTTCTTTTTAATTCATCTGCGACTTCATCCATCTTATGATTTCTCTGTTCCCTTTCCTCGACAGGAAAGACTTCAATTCCTAACAACTTGTTGAGGAAAAAGTTCGCTCTGGGCTCTTCAGGGATATTTCCGTTAAGCACTAAGGCGCATTTTAAACCCAGTCTTCGGGCCACCATGGCTGTAACGCGGGCATGGTTGGATTGCAGTGAACCGATAGTGACAACAGCAGTCGCTTTTTTTCTGGCCACATCCGCCATAATATACTCAAGCTTGCGAACTTTGTTTCCTCCCACAAGATAACCAATGAAGTCATCTCTTTTTATATATAGATTGGGAGCATGAGGAATTTCTTTCTTAAGTCGGCTACATTTTTCTATGGGAGTGAAGAGATTGGCTAGATTGACCTTGGGAAGGCTTTTAAATTTCCAATATATTTTCTCATCGATCTTCAAATTGAAATCTCCTGCATAGGACTAAAATTGAATTGATAGTTTTAATTTATTTTTATATTATTATATAACATATCATTTCCTGTCAACAAAAATATTAGATAAATTGAAAAAAATTAAAAAATTAAAAATTGAACAGTTTCCTTGGTTCAGCAATTAGAAAGATTCAAAGATGACAAGGTCTTCGAGCTTCTTTTTCTGAGGCGGGTCAGGCCATTTTTCCGGGATGCCAATGGGAGTAAAGCAGATGAGCTTGTATTGATCGGGGATTTTGAAAAATTTCTTCATTTTTTCCTCAGGGAAAAAGCTGGTAAAAAAACCCGTGCCATAGCCAAGGCTGCGGGCCGCAATCATCAAGGTGCCTGCAGCCAGGGTACCATCAATAATGATGTAATCAGGGTATTTGTCTTTAGAATCAGCTAAGACAGCGACATAGACTGGTGCAGAAAGCACATTTTCCAAAAGGTTCTTGACCTTTGCCTGAGTGGACCCTAGATCTTTCTGTTCAGGCTTCTGCCTGCTCTTGTAGAGCTCGAGATACCAGGTGCAGGCCTCTTCCCTCAATCTATCGAGTTTTTCCCGATCCTGAATGACAAGAAATTTCCATGGCTGCTGATTGCCTGCTGTCGGAGCAAAATGGGCTGCTTCCAGGATTTTCATGATATGTTCCTTGGGAACTGGAGTGGATTGGAATTTGCGGACTGTTCGCCTTGCCCTAATGGCATCAAGGACATGCTTTTGTTCTGGGCTGTATTTAATTTCCGGATTGGCATCAGCGTAATAGCGGCTGAGAGGAGTGCAGACATCAGAGACAACTTTCCAGAGATTATCTTCTTTATGGAAAATAAGAGTGAAATAGGAATCAAGAAAGTAGGTACTGCCTTCTGCTGTCTTGCTCCAGTAAAGGAAAAGGGAATGAGTGTAGCCATAATCTTTTCCCTCTCGATCTTCCAGCAGATCAAAGGATATGCCCCAATCCTTCTCTTTGAACCAGTCTTCATGGAATCTGTAATAGCCTTCCCTGGTGTCGATGAGTTTTCCTGTCGAAGTGAGAAAAAAGAATTTCTCGTCCTCACTGACAGTGGTGAAAAGAGTCTTCAGGTCAGAATTCAGAATAGATTGGATATAAATTTCATAAGTTTCCTTAATAGATAACCCTGGCCGATTCTGAAGAGGCTGGCCGGGAAAGGCCCACAGAGAAATACTTAAAAAAATAAAAATCCAGATTATTCGTTTTTTCATATTTCCTCCTCAGAAAACTTGAGAGAGCTGCTTCTTTCTATAGCTTCCTATAGCTTCACTTCTTGCCGAGGATCTCATCAACAAGAGTCTTTGCCCCATAGACCTTGAGAAGGGCTTCGATAATTCCCTGGCAGTGAACCATCACTGAACGATTGAGCTCGTCCGAATAGACAAATCGAGCTGGCAAGGACTGGATATTTCCATCAAAGAGGACTCCCACAACCTCTCCTTTGGTATTGATCACCGGAGAACCAGAATTTCCACCAATAGAATCGCAAGTGGCAACAAAATTCAAGGGAACATTGAGATTAAGAGCTCGTTTTTTTGCCAAAAAACTCTGGGGAAGCTCATAAGGCGGCTTATTGCCGGCTTTTGCAGATTTTTCATAAAGGCCAGCGAATTTCGTCTGGAATGGAATCTTCTTCCCATTTTCCACATAGCCCTTGACAGCACCGAAGCTAAATCTCAGGCTTGATGTGGCATCAGGCGGGATAGATGTCCCTTTCAATTTGAATAAGGTCCTGGCAATCAAGGCGCCATTCTTGATCTCAAAAGATTCCACCTCGCGCTCATATTTTGTTCTCAATCCCCTGGAGACAGGGTCGATGAGAAGGGCAAGTTTAATCATCGCATCCTTAGAGAGATAAATATCTTCCACTTTGCCCTCGATATACTTTTTCCTGATTTCCAGATCCTTGAGCTTGGTTCCTGTAATGAGTTCCTTAGCAACCTCCTGAGTCGGGCGATTGCCGATGATCCATTTGACCTCAATCATATCTCCCAGTTCTGCCTTGAGTTGAGCAAGAGAATCAGCCAGCTTCAAAATCTCGAACTCATCATAGATTGGGCTTGGAGAGAGAAGAGATCTTTTTATTGATTCCAGGTTTGCATCCCTGAACTCTCTCAATCGTTCCGCATTGGGCTTTCCCTTTTCCATGGCCATGCGGACAAGGTTGCGGGCCACGCCAAAATAGGTTGTGTTAAATCCTTGGCTTCTTTCCAGGAAGAGGAGGGGCTTGAAGAAAGTGGAATATCTTTTCTGAGCTGCAGCGATTTCGTCCCAGGCTCCTCCAAACTCCTTTTCCATCTCAGGATTCTTTTTAATGGTCTCTCTTAACTCCTTCTCCTCATTTGCTTTTTTCTCCATCAACTTCTTATCCAAAAGTCCTGATTGATAGCCTGTGACAGCCTTGAGGCTGTTCTCAATTCCAAAGAGATTTCTCAAGGCAATTCTGGCTTCCTCAGGGCCTTTGTTGGCATATTCTTGGAGAAGGGCCCTTCTTCTCTGGAGATTGGCGATGGAGAAGGGATAGTTGGTGTCTCTAAGAAACTCAAGCTGGGAGAGAGTAAGAAGCCTTCCTGTCGAGCCAGGATTTCCTGAGGCAAAAACCAAGTCTCCTTCCCTCGGTCCTTTTGTGCCCCACTTAAGGTAGTGAGTTGTCTTAAGGGGTTTGTCATTCTCGTAGACTCGAAAGAGACAGAAATCCAGGTCAAACCTTGGGTAGGTGAAGTTGTCCGGGTCACCGCCAAAGAAGGCCATCAAGTATTCAGGGGCAAAAACCAACCGGACATCAGTATAAACTTTATATTTGTAGAGATGATACATCCCGCCTGAATAGAGATTGACCACAGAGGAGCGGAGCCCAGTCTTCTCTGTATATTCCTTTTCTATGGCAGCAATGATTTTATCTCTGGCCGCAGCCACTTCCACAGAGGTCATGTCCGGTCTCTCTGCGGCAATAACTCGGGAAGTGACATCCTCTATTTCCTGAAGCACCCACAGTTCGACGCCAGGGCATTTGGCTTCCTCCTCCCTTGTTCTGGCAGAGAAACCTGTCTTCATCAAGTCCTTTTCCGCTGTGCTCAGGTTCTGGATCAGGCCCTGGCCAACATGATGATTGGTGAGGACAAGCCCTTCAGGAGAGACAAATGACGAAGAAGCGCCTCCAAATCGGACAGATGAAAGCTGAACATGCTTCAACCATTCAGGAGTAACGGTGAAGTTGTATTTGGCCTTGATGTAATCCACAGGTGGCATGTTGAAAAGCCACATGCCCTCATCAGCATAGCTGGGGATAAAAAGAGCTAAAGCCAGAAAAAAGATAAATACTTTGACTTTGGATTTTTTCATGATTCCTCCTTTCAATAGAAGCATCATCATAAATTGGTTGAGATCAGAATGCAACAGGTTTTCCGGGTTGATTTTCTTCTTGGAATCTGGTTATATGTAGTCTCGAAGATACTGAAAATAATTCCCATGGAGTTCATAAAAGAGTAGGCCCCAAAATGATAAGCCTTATCAATGCCCCTCAGAATGCCAGGCTGAGGATTGTTGCCATTCTGGGAGGTGAAGGAGTACGGCGCAGGCTTTTTGCCTTGGGCTTTCACAAGGATGATTTCATTGAATTGGATTCCCAAGCTATTCTGAGAGGGCCAGTCCTTGTTAGGAATTTTACTTCTGATACCACGATCGCTTTGGGTCGGGGGATAGCTCAAAAAATCATGGTTGAAGTTGTTGATGGGAGCTAATCGATTTCCCCTTCTAATTTTCATCGGGCAGCCGAATTGCGGGAAGAGCACTCTTTTCAATGCCATTGCTGGCTATAAAGCAGAGACCTCCAATTTTCCCGGGACGACTGTCAAGCACACCCACAGCAGGGTGAATGTCTTAGGCCGCCATTTCGACATCATTGATTTGCCAGGGACCTATTCCCTCTGCCCTTCTGATCCAGCCGAAAAAGCGGTCCTTTCCCACCTATTCCAGGAAAAGCCGGACCTGGTTGTTAATGTTGTTGACGCCTCGACCTTGAGCCGGAGTTTGGAGTTTACCCTCGAACTCATCGAAATGGAATATCCGCTGATCATAGCTCTGAACATGGTTGACCTGGCGGAGAAAAAAGGAGTGAAAATAGATTATCACAAGCTGGAGGAGATTCTTGGAGTTGCGGTCATTCCGACGATTGCTTCCCATGGCCGGGGGATCAAAGAGCTGCTTGACCGAGCCCAGGATACACTCGACAAGAGGTTCTCTATCTCTTCTCCTAAATTTTCAAAGAGTGTCGAGGGAAAAATTCAGGAACTCATAAAACTCCTTCCTGAAGATTTATCTTTCGTCGCCAATAGGAGATTTACAGCGATCAAGATGATTGAAGCAGGTAAGCTCTACTGTGATGAAATTCTAAAAGAGATAAACCCTTCATTAAAAAGGGAGCTGGACAGGATCAGAATAGATATCGAGAGGATTCGCGATGTGCCTGCTTATGAAGTGATTGCAGCAGAAAGGCACCATCTCGCTCTAAAGATTTTCGAAGAAAGCAGCAAAGTCCAGAGAGGAAAAAAAGTCAGCTGGGAGAGGCGAATAGATGATCTGATCATGCATCCTTTCCTGGGATATCCTATCTTACTCGCAGTCTTTCTGATTTTCTTTTTCATCATTTTCAGAGTTGGAAACCCTCTGGAAGGGCTCCTTCTCAAGCCCCTCAATGATTTAAGGCAGCTTCTTGCTGGTCAGTGGGGGAGAAGCTTGTTTTTTTATCTTGCAGAAGGCCTGCTCCAGGGCATTGGTGGTGGAGTGGCCATTGTCTTACCTTATTTTATTCCCCTCCTTTTTCTGATGGCCTTATTAGACGATGTAGGATATCTGGCCAGGGCAGGCTTCTTGCTGGACGCGTTCATGCACCGCATCGGTCTGCATGGAAAGTCTGTCTCTCCCTTTATTCTGGGTTTTGGCTGCAATGTCCCGGCAGTAATTTCCACGCGGATCCTGGAATCTCCGAGAGACAAGATCATCACCTCTCTTTTGATTCCCTTTCTTCCCTGCTCCGCCCGGACGACAATCATCCTGGCACTTGTCGCCTTCTATCTTGGCGCTCTCTGGGCTCTTGGATTTTATCTCCTCAATATTGCCTTGGTCGCCATACTCAGCTGGATTATTTCTCTTTTCCTGCGAGATTCATCGCCTGGCTTGATGCTGGAGATTCCTTCCTTAAAGATTCCCTCTCTGAAAAGCATGCTCAATAAAACTTATTTTCAATTGAAATCTTTCTTGAGCTTTGCCTGGCCTCTTTTGATCTTGGGAAGTATTGTTTTGAGCCTCCTCCAGTATTTTGGCTTTGATAGGTTCATAAATTTCATCCTCTCTCCTTTGGTTACGAAATGCCTGGGTTTGCCTCAGGAACTGGGCGTAACTCTCCTCTTCGGATTTCTAAGGAAAGAACTCTCCCTGATCATGATGCTTCAGGCTTTAGGAGTGAGCTACAAAGATTTACTGACCGTCATTTCCCTGGATCAGCTCATTGTCTTTACTGTTTTTATCAGCTTTTTCATACCCTGCCTTTCCACCTTTGCTGTGCTCTGGCGGGAGATGGGAAAGAAAATTGCTTTTATCTCGGCAGGTTTGAATATTACGGTGGCCATTATCATCAGCTTTATTATCAAGCTGATTGTTTGACTGCCAAGCGGGGTCAGACACTGTCTTGGGGGTGAGAAATTTATTTGCCCCATGATTGTTAAGTAACTTGCGGGATAGTGTCTGACCCCTAATCCTTTTCCAAAATGACTATGGCTAGGGCATAATCGGCCAGGTGAGAGATGGAGACATGAACTCTATCAAAGGCCATTGCCTCTTTTCCTTTTATTTCCAGTTGAGGTTTGCCTGAAGAGAGATTGGTGAGCTCAACATCTGTCCAGGAAATCCTCTTTCCTATAGCTTTGAAGAAAGCTTCTTTGGCGGCAAAGCGAGCTGCGAAATGAAGATGTTTATTCTTTTTCCTTGAGGAATATTCTCTTTCCGCTGGCGTGAAGACTTTATGCAGGAAGCGGGGTTTTTTCTCAGCCAGTTTCTTGACCCGCTCAACTTCAATGATGTCAACCCCGATTCCGACAATCAAGGTTATGCTCCAAATCGTTTAATAAGGGATTGGGCAGCCTTGCTGCCAATGATAACCGCTAGTTCCTCAATTGTTGCTTTTTTTATCTCTTCAATTCCCCTGTAATGAGAGAGAAGGGCTTTTTTTCTCTTCTTGCCCAATCCTGGTATTTCGTCCAGAAGAGATTCAAAGCTTTTCTTTGTTCTCCTCTGACGGTGGAAAGAGATGGCAAAACGGTGAGCTTCATCCCTGATATTCTGGAAGAGTTTCAGGGCAGGAGAAGTTCTGTCCAGCTTGAGGCCATCTTTTTTACCGGAAACAAAAATTGTTTCTTCTCTTTTTGCCAGAGAAGCTAAGGGAAGATTTCCAAGTCCCAGATTCTCGAGGATTTTTCTGGCTGCCTGAAGCTGGCCTTTGCCTCCATCAACAAGAACAAGATCCGGGAGTTTTTCCTTCTGCTCGAGGACCCTGCTGTATCTTCTCTGGATGACCTCCTGGAGACTGGCCACATCATTTGGACCTTCGACTGTTTTAATCCTGTATTTTCTGTAATCATCCTTCTTTGGCTGGCTATTTTCAAAGACAACCAGAGAGCCGACAGATTCTTCTCCTCCTGTGTTGGAGATGTCAAAACCTTCGATCCGGAGCGGCAGATTTTTCAGACCGAGAATATTTTTTATTTCCCCGAGAGGTGAATATTCCTCTTTCTTTTTCTGGAGAAGAATTTCGGCATTTCTGTTGGCCAGGTCGATAAGCCTTTTATTTTTACCTTTGAGAGGAATGATGATTTCCAGTTTTCCTATTCTTTTTTTCAAGAGCTCCAGGCGCAGTTTTTCTTTCTGGGCTGGCTCAAAGGGGAGGAGAATCTTTTCCGGCCTCTCTCTGTCCTTTGTGTAGAATTCTTTCAAGAAATTGTGGAGGATTTCTTCATCTGAAATTTTTTCGCTCTCTTCAGGAAAGAATCCTTCTCTCTCAATGACTTTGCCCTTTCTCATGAAAAAGATACAAAAGCTCACCTTTTCCTTTTTTCTGGCAAAACCAAAAATATCCATATCTTCCAGAGCAACAGAGATGAACCTAGGCTTTTCTTTGATCTGCTCAAGGGTGCTGATGATGTCCCGCCAGTGAGCGGCCTTTTCAAATTCCTGGCGACGAGCAGCATCGACCATCTTGCTTCTCAGAATTTTCGCCAGTTCCTCAGTTTTTCCTTCCATAAACAGGAGGGCATTTTCAACACCCTCTCTATAGTCATTTTCTGAGATATAGCCCACACAGGGAGCAGAACAGAGTTTTAAATCATATTCCAGGCAAGGCCTTTTTCTTTTCCCTGGAACAGCTTCCTCGCAGCTTCTGATTCCGAAGTATTTGTTGACGAGATGAATTGTTCGCCTGGCCTGATGAGCTGGACTAAAGGGTCCAAAGTACTGGGCACCATCCTCGCTAACTTTTCGACTGAAGTATATTCCTGGATATTTTTCCTGGGATGTCAGTCTGAGAAAAGGGAAGCTCTTATCATCCTTGAGCCTGAGATTGAATTTGGGCTGGTGCTGCTGGATGAAATTATTTTCCAGGAATGAGGCTTCTTTCTCAGAGCCAGTGAGAATAAAATCGATATCCGCAGTTTCAGAGATGATATTGTGCACCTTTGGATCTGGACTTTGCTGAAAATATGTTTTTACCCTCTCCTTCAGGGAACGGGCCTTGCCGATGTAAATAACTTCTTTTTCCCTGTTTTTGAAAAAGTATATGCCTGGCTTTTCAGGAAGGCTTTCTATTTTTCTTTTTAAAGAGAGTTTCATTTCAGTCCTGAGTGATTGCTAGTTCCCTCTTTTTCAATCTGGTCAGTTCATCCCTCAACTGAGCTGCCTTCTCAAACTCGAGGTTTCTGGCTGCCTCCTTCATAAATTTTTCCAGTTGTTCCATTTTCTGCTTTCTTTTTTCAGGGGAGAGATAGACATCCTTTTCTTCAGAGATCCTTGTGTAATCAAAATAATCCCTTTCATAGAGACTGGTCAAGACTTCGTCGATTCTTTTTTTGATCGATTGAGGGGTAATGCTGTTCTTCTGGTTATATTCCTGCTGAATTTTCCTCCGTCGGTTTGTCTCCCCAATCGCTTTTTTCATTGAATCAGTGATTGTATCGGCATAGAGGATAGCTTTTCCCTCGACATTTCTTGCTGCTCGGCCAAAAGTCTGGATGAGAGAAGTTGAAGAGCGTAGAAATCCTTCCTTATCAGCGTCAAGAATGGCAACTAGAGAGACTTCTGGAAGATCAAGTCCTTCCCGGAGGAGATTGATTCCAATCAGAGCATCGAATTTTCCCTTTCTCAAATCCCTCAAGATTTTGACCCTATCCAAGGTCTCAATTTCTGAATGGAGGTAGCGGACTCCAAGCCCAAGCTCGTGATAATAACGGGTCAGGTCTTCAGCCATTTTTTTGGTTAGGGTCGTGACCAGGATCCGCTCTTCCTTTTCTGCCCTGCTCGAAATTTCGGCCATCAGGTTCTCAATCTGGCCTTTAACCGGCCGGACTTCGATCTCAGGGTCAGTCAAGCCTGTAGGTCTGATGATTTGTTCAACAATCCTATTCCCGGATTTTTTGACCTCATAGGAAGCTGGAGTTGCCGAAACATAGAGGACTCTATCGACTCTTTTCTCAAACTCTTTGAAATTCAAAGGTCGGTTGTCCAGGGCTGAGGGCAGGCGGAAACCGTGCTCAATCAGGGTTAGTTTCCGGGAGCGGTCGCCATGGTACATTCCTCCAATCTGAGGGACAGTGACATGGGATTCATCGATGATGGTCAAAAAATCTGGGGGAAAGTAATCCAGCAGAGTGTAAGGGGGATCGCCAGGCCGGCGAAGGCTGATATAGAGAGAATAGTTCTCTATTCCAGGGCAGTAGCCGAATTCCCTGAGCATCTCCAGGTCAAAAAGAGTTCTTTCCTCAATTCTCTCTGCTTCGATGAATTTGCCCTGCTTCTTGAAAAAGTCAATTCTTTCCTGGAGCTCTTTCTCGATGCTTTGAATGGAGTAATTGAGGATATCCTGAGGAGTGGAGAAAAAAGTTCGGGGATGGATGATGATTTTCTCGAAGCTATCAATAGTCTTGCCCAGAAGGGGGTCTATAGAAGAAATTTTGGTGATTTTGTTTTCCTCAAGCTCTATGCGGTAGGCAAAATCCTCATAAGAGGGAAAGACCTCGATAATGTCTCCCCGAACACGGAAGCTTCCTCTTTTGAAATCAGCTTCCTGGCGTTCATACTGGATCTCGACAAGGCTTTCCAGGATTTTTTTTCTGGCGATGCTCTGATTTTTCTCCAGGCTAAAGCTCATCGAATAGTAGGTGTCAGGCGCGCCGATTCCATAAATACAGGAGACAGAGGCAACGATGATGACATCTTTTCTGCCAAAAAGGGAATTCGTGGCGCAGAGCCTCATCCGGTCAATCTCGTCATTGATTGTTGCTTCTTTAGCTATGTAAGTGTTTGTAGCTGGAATGTAGGCTTCGGGCTGGTAATAGTCGTAATAGCTAACAAAATATTCGACAGCATTATGGGGGAAGAAACGCCTGAATTCCTGGTAGAGCTGAGCAGCCAGGGTCTTATTGTGGGAGATGACAAGCACAGGCCTGTTGGCCTTTTCGATAATATTGGCCATGGTGAACGTTTTTCCAGAGCCAGTGACCCCCATTAGAACCTGATGTTTGAGGCCCTTCTCCAGGCCTTCAGTCAATTCGCTGATGGCCTTTATCTGGTCTCCTTTTGGCTTGAATTCAGAATGAAGCTCGAATCTGTCCATGGGTTTTATTATAACATTTTCGGGGTCAGACATTATCATAGGGGTGAGAGTTAATCAGGGGCATGTATTGTTCTCTTATCCATGGCAATGTCTGACCCCAGGGATATTTGGCAACCTTTACCCGGCTTCTTTATAACC
>CAZPAX010000049.1:0-14367 GCA_964584535.1 uncultured Eubacteriales bacterium | reverse complement strand
AAGCGGAGTCCTCCATGGATTATTGAGAGTCAGGGGATTCACTCAGGATGATGCCCATATTTTTTGCCGTGGGGATCAGCTCGAGGAGGAGATTAAGAAAGTTATCGCTCTGGCTTTGCGGCTTTTAACCGCCTTTGGCTTCAAAGAATATGATATCTTCCTTTCCACCCGACCAGAAAAATATGTGGGCAAGATTGAGGATTGGGACAGAGCCGCTGCCGCTCTCAGACATGCCCTGGAAGGGGCAAAAGCTAGCTTCGAGGTGGATGAGGGACAAGGAGTTTTTTACGGCCCCAAGATTGATATTAAAATAAAGGATACCCTGCGGCGGTCCTGGCAGTGCACAACAATCCAGCTTGATTTCAATCTGTCAGAAAGATTTGACCTCAACTATGCCGGCGAAGATGGAAAATTGCACAGGCCTTTTCTCATTCACCGAGCACTTTTGGGCTCTCTGGAAAGGTTTTTTGGAATCTTGATTGAGCACTACAATGGAAATTTTCCAGTCTGGCTGGCTCCCATTCAGGTCGCTGTTCTTCCCCTTGCGGAAAGGCACCATGACTATGCCCTGGCTTTGGATAAGATGTTTAAAGAGAATGGATTAAGGTCAGATGTAGATTTGAGCAGGGAGAAAATAGGCTATAAAATCAGGAACGCAGAAAGCCAGAAAATTCCCCTCATCCTCATTATCGGTGACAAGGAAGTTGCTCACCAGGCTGTTTCTCTGAGGGTTCATACTTCAGGCGATAAAGGGGAGATCAGAGTGACTGAATTCCTTGAAAAAGTGAAAGAATTGAATAAAAATAGATCATTGGCTATGAATTTTTAAAGGAGGTCAATCATTTTTAAAAGACAAGCTTTTCGTCCTGGAGGAGGGAGGGCTAAGCCCCATAGGATCAATGAAATGATACAGGCAAGAGAAATCAGAGTCATCGATGAGGAGAAAAAGCAGCTGGGGCTTCTCTCTTTGACAGATGCCTTGTCTCAAGCAAGGCAAAAGGGCTTGGATTTGGTTGAGATTGCGCCTCAGGCGAATCCGCCTGTTTGCCGGATCATGGATTACGGCAAATATCTTTATGAGCTGCACAAAAAGGCTCATGAGGCCAAGAAACATCAGAAACAAATCCAGGTTAAGGAGATCAAATTCAGGCCTAAAATAAGCATTCACGATTACAGTTTCAAAATGCGGCATATCCAGAGATTCCTGGAGGAAGGTAATAAAGTCAAGATAACGATCATGCTGAGAGGAAGGGAGAAACAAAGGCCGGAATTGGGTTACCAGATATTGGACAGGGTTCTCGAAGATACCAAGGGATGCGGACGCCAGGATGGAGATGTTCGAAAACTGGACTGGGCTGTTTCCGCTCTCTTAGTTCCCGCAAAATCAGGAGGCAAGGATGCCAAAATTAAAGACGCACAAAGGAGCCAAAAAGAGGTTCAAGGTAACGGCTAAGAAGAAAATCCTTCATAGCCAAGCTTCCAAGAGCCATCTCCTGACAAAAAAGAGCTCCAAGAGGAAAAGAACACTGGGTAAAAAAATAATGATCAGCCGTGCTGACAGAAAAACAATTAAAAAGATGCTTCCTTACGAATTTTAAGATATTAAGATAAAAGAGATCAATCGGGTTCCCTGCGAGAAAAAAGGAGAAGAAAATGCCTAGAGTACGAAGAGGATCCAAGAAAAAAGAGAGAAGATTAAAAATTCTGAAGCTGGCCAAGGGCTACTGGGGAGCAAAGAGTCGCAACTACCGCGTAGCCCGAGAAGCGGTCGAGAGATCTCTGCTCTATTCTTACCGGGACAGGCGTGCCCGCAAGAGAAATCTGAGAAGTTTATGGATTATCAGAATAAAGGCTGCGGCAGAGGCAAATGGCCTTACCTATAGCCGCTTTATCTATGGCCTGCGCAAGCTCGATATCGGCCTTGACCGGAAGATTCTGGCCGACCTGGCCGTGAGTTCTCCCCAGACATTTGTTCGGCTTGCTCAAAAAGTTAAAGACGAAATAGCTTGACATGAAAACACTGAAAACCAAAATTGAAGAATGCAGAAGAAAATTTGATAAGGCATCTTCTCTGGTCAAGGATGGGAAATCGCTGGAGGAATTGCGATACTCCTATCTCAGCCGAAAAAGGGGTTACTTGACCCTTTTTTTCGAGGAGTTGAAATCTTTAAAAAAAGAAGAGAAGCCTGCCGCAGGCCAGATGATCAACAGACTCAAGAGCCATGTTCAGGGAAAAATTAAGAGCCTTGAAGAGAAATTCCGGGTTGCAGAGAAAGCCTTCAAGCGAATCGACCTCACTCTTCCTGGAAGGATAAGATACTGGGGAGCTCCCCATCCCCTGCTTCTCTTCCAGGAAGAGGTTGAAAACATCTTTTTAGGCCTGGGTTTTTCCATAGAAGAAGGGCCTGAGATTGAGACTGATTATTATAATTTTGAAGCTTTAAATTTTCCCCCTCATCATCCAGCTCGAGATGACTGGGATACACTCTATATTACTGAAAACCTTCTTCTCCGCACCCACACTTCTCCTGTTCAGATAAGAGTTATGGAAAGACAGAAGCCTCCTATCCGAATCATCATCCCTGGCAAAGTCTTCCGCAAAGAGACTCCTGATCCTACCCATCTTCCCATGTTTTACCAGGTTGAAGGGCTTGTCGTTGATGAAGGTATTACCTTCGCCCATCTCAAGGGCACTCTAGAATATTTTCTCAAAACTCTTTTCAGTGAAAAAATCAAGATAAGATTTCGGCCCAGCTTTTTCCCCTTCACTGAGCCATCAGCAGAAGTGGATATCGGCTGCACTGTCTGCGAAGGAAAAGATGCGAGTTGCCGGGTCTGCGGCGGGAGCGGCTGGATAGAGATTCTGGGATCGGGCATGGTCGATCCTCAGGTCTTCAAGAATGTCAATATCGATCCTGAAAAATACAGCGGATGGGCCTTTGGCCTGGGGATAGACCGGACAGCCATGTTTGCCTATGGCATAAACGATATGAGATATTTTTATGAGAATGATTTGAGATTTATTAGGCAGTTTTTTCTCAAATGAAAATAAGTTTGGAATGGCTCAAGGATTATGTCGATCTCAACCTTCCTCTGCCTCGCTTGATCGACAAGCTGAATATGATCGGGCTCATGGTCGAAACATATGAGGCAAAAGGACATGACATTATCCTTGAGATTGAGACATATGCCAATCGGCCTGACACCCTAGGCCATCTGGGGATCGCCAGGGAATTGTCGACAGGCCTCAACCTGGCCTTGAAGGAGGAGAGTTGGCCATTAACCGAGATCGACGAGAAGACTTCTGAATTGTGTGAGATACAGATCTGGGATGAGGATCTCTGTCCTCGTTACTGTGGAATTGTTGTCAGGGATATACAGGTCGGTCCTTCACCTGAGTGGCTGAGGAAGAGGATTGAAGCCATGGGCCTCAAGCCAATCTCTAATGTTGTTGATGTCACAAATTACATTCTCTTCGCCACAGCTCAACCTATTCATGCCTTTGATCTGGATAAGATCGCCGGTCGAAAAATCATTGTCCGCCGGGCCAAAAAGAGAGAAACCTTGAGTAGCCTGGAAGGCATGGCTCTGGAGCTTTCTCCGGAGATGTTGGTGATTGCTGATGAAAAAAAGCCTGTGGCTCTAGCCGGGATCATTGGAGGAGAAGAGTCAGCTGTCTCGCCGAAAACTCGGGATGTATTCATCGAGTGCGCTTATTTTGATCCTGTTTCAGTGCGAAAGACAAGCAAGGCCTTGGGGCTTCAGACAGATGCCTGTTATCGATTTGAAAGGGGAACTGATATTTCCTTTCCACCCAAGGCAGCCCATTTGGCTGCTTCACTCCTCGTTCAGTTTGGCGGTAAAGCAACAAAGGGGATTATTGATGTCTATCCCAAGCCAAGGAAAAATAAAGAGATCATCCTCCGTCCCCGCCGGGTTTTTGAGCTCCTTGGAGTTGAGGTCAACCAAGATTTTATCCGCCGCACCCTGCTCAGCCTTGGCTTCCAGATAGGGGCTCAATCCCCAGAGGCCTGGCGCGTTCGTGTCCCTTTTTTCAGAGTTGATATCGAGAGGGAAGCTGACTTGATTGAGGAAATAGCCCGCTTCTATGGGTATGATAAAATTCCTTCTCTTATTACTCCTCTGCGAGCCGTGGAACCTGTTTGCCACAAAAACCGGGAAAGGATCACCAAGTTGCGCCAGCTTCTCTTCCATTATGGGTTTGATGAAGTTTTGAATTTTAGCTTTTCTGACGATGAAAAAGAGGCAATTTTCCAAACGCAGAGAAAAGCAATTGAAATCAGAAATCCTGTCTCAGCCAAGGCCTCTCTTCTGCGGACAACTCTTCTGGGAGGATTACTGGAGAATCTCGTCTGGAATGTGAACCGCGGCCTGGAAGGCATCCATATCTTTGAAGTCGGGAACATCTATTTCATGGATAATAACAAAAATACAGAGCAGCTCTTTCTCGGAATCCTGACCTCAGGTCCGATAGGAGGATCCGACTGGAAAGGGAGAGGAGAAGAGGCTGATTTCTTTTACCTGAAAGGCTCCTGCGAGGCATTGCTGAGCCATCTCCGCTATGAACCTCTATCTTTTGAGCAAACCAAACACCCCTTCTTTGAAGAAGGATATTCCCTCGCTTTGATATACAAAGGGGAAAGAATCGGCTATCTAGGACAGTTAAAGAAACGGATTCTGGATTTCTTTTCTCTGAAAAAAGTGATTTATGCAGCAGAACTCGATCTTCAGGCTCTATTCGGGAAACAGCCCAGGCCTTTCCAGTATGCACCAGTGGTCAAGTTTCCCAGCACGAGCCGCGACCTTTCCTTTATCGTCGACCGCAATGTCTCTTATCAAGATATCAAAAAGGCTGTGGAGAAACTTTCTCTTCCCTATCTGGAGGAATTTGAGCTGGTTGATCATTTTTCCGGCCCCTCCATTCCCAAGGATAAAATTAGCCTCTCCCTCCACCTTGTCTATCGCCATCCAAAGAGGACATTGCTGGCCGATGAAGTTGATAAATACCAGCAAAAACTCATCCGCCATCTAAGATCAATTTTTAACATTCAATTAAGAGAAGGAGGTAAAATTGACAAGCGAACTGGAAAGAATTAAAATACTTGAAGGAAAGATTTCCCAGGTTATCGACTACATAAATAGACTGACTGGAGAAAATGAGAAGCTGAGACAGCAGATCAAGGAGCTCAAGGCGGAGAAAAAGGATATTGAGGAGCAGGTCAAGAAGGTCGGAAAAATCGATGCTGATTTGAAAAGATACGAGAGCGAAAGGGAGCTTCTCAGAGGGAAAATAGAGGCGATCATAACCCAGATAGACCAAATTGGAATATGATGGATAAAATTATAGAAATAGAAATTTACGGTCAGAAATATAAGATAAGAGTCAAAGGAGAAGAGGATGAAAAATACATAGGCCATTTGACTTCTTATGTTGACCAGAAAATGCGCGAAATTGCTGTGAAATCAAAATCTTCGGACGCTCTCAAGATTGCCGTCCTGGCTGCTTTAAATATTGCTGATGAACATTTTTTATCTCAGAAAAAACTGGATCAACTCAATGAAATCATTGGCCAGATGGAAAGTGAGATGGAAAGTTTGGAGGTTCATCTCTTTAAAAATGAAAAAACATACAATCAATTCAAAGAAGCAACTTAATAATACAGAAACTAAGGTCGAAGATGTTCATAGATAAGCTGAAAGGAAAAAGGATCCTTAATTCTGCTCAGGCCCGAAGGCCTCGGGGATTCCTTTTGGCCGCTTGCGGTGAAGAGTGATTTTTTAATTAGCCCTCCACACTTTCGTCTCCTTTGATTCGCCTAATAAGGAGGTGATCAAAGTGAATCTTGTTCTTGCCAGTATACTTTCTGTTTCAGTTTTCTTGGTGGGATTTTTTATTTTTCTTTTGATCAAAAGGAGCTCTGCCGCTCGCTCCATTTTCCAGGCAAAAGAGGAAGCTAATGATATCTTGGATAAAGCCAAAAAGGAGGCAGAAAAGCTCGCCAAGGAAGCTTCCTTAGAAACCAAGGAAAAATATTTGAGCCTTGAGGCTGAATTCGAAAAGCAAACAAGAGAAAGCCGGAGAAAGATCAACGAGATGGAAAGGCGCCTTCTCTATAAAGAAGAGAATTTGGAGAGAAGGTTTCAAGCTCTGGAAAGAAAAGAAAGGGATTCTTTAGGCAGAGAGCGGAGACTTTATCAGAGGGAGAAAGAGATAGAAGGCCAGGAAGCAAAATACAAGGAACTCATCCTGAAAGAGATGGAAGGGCTGGAGAGAATCTCCGGGATGTCCCAGGAGGAAGCCAAAACCATGATGATCAAGAAGATAGAAGATGATGCCAAGCTGGAGGCTGTTCAGGTCATCCGTAAAGTTGAAGAAGAGACGAAAGAGAAAAGCCAGGTCCTTGCCCGGGAAATTATCAGTCAAGCTATTCAGCGCTCAGCGGCTGAACATGTGGTGGAGACCACTGTTTCTGTGGTTGATTTGCCTTCTGAAGATATGAAAGGCCGAATCATCGGAAGAGAAGGCCGCAACATCCGGGCTCTGGAAATGGCAACTGGAGTGGACATCATCGTTGATGACACTCCAGAAGCTGTCATTCTCTCCAGCTTTGACCCTATCCGCCGGGAACTGGCCCGGCTGGCCATCGAAAAATTGATCATTGATGGCAGAATTCATCCTGCCCGCATCGAAGAAATCGTGGAGACAGTCAAGGCTGAATTGGAGGAAAAAATAAAAGAAGTGGGAGAATCCATTGTCCTCGAGCTTCGTGTCCAGAATGTTCATCCAGAGCTTGTCAAGCTCCTGGGCAAATTGAAATACAGGACAAGCTATGGTCAAAATGTCCTCCAGCATTCTAAAGAGGTCGCTTTCCTGGCTGGCCTGATGGCCAGGGAGCTGGGAGTGAATTCGAACACAGCCCTGAGAGCAGGCCTCCTCCATGATGTAGGAAAGGCGGTGGACAAGGAAGTAGAAGGAACACATACTGAGCTGAGTGTCGAACTTACCAAAAAATATGGTGAATCAGAGGCGGTCATCCAGGCCATCTCTTCCCACCACCGTGATGTGGATTTCCCTTCCATTGAAGCTGTTCTGGTTCAGGCTGCAGACACCCTTTCTGCAGCCAGGCCTGGAGCCCGCAGGGAGCTGCTCGAAACCTATGTCAAGAGGCTGGAGAAGCTAGAGGAGATTGCCAATTCGTTTGAAGGAGTATCCAAATCATTTGCGCTCCAGGCTGGCCGGGAAATCAGGATTATTGTCGAAAGTCAAAAAGTGAGCGACGAGAAAGCGGCTGTAACTGCCAAAGAAATTGCCCAGAAGATCAAGGATGAGCTAGATTATCCGGGCCAGATAAAAGTCACGGTCATCCGGGAAATGAGAGCAGTAGAATATGCCCGATAAGATAAGGTTTCTCTTTCTAGGCGACATCATCGGCCGTCCAGGCAGGACAGCCTTAAAAAAATATTTGCCCTCCCTCATCAAGAAGCATTCTCCTTCTTTCATTGTCGCCAATGCAGAAAATGCGGCCGGAGGAGTGGGGATCACTGAGGATGTTGGCCGCGAGCTCTTGAGCCAGGTTGATGTCCTCACTTCGGGAAACCATATCTGGGATAAAAAAGAAGCTCTTTCTTATTTGGATCAGGAGCCGCGCCTCCTGCGACCTGCCAATTACCCTCCCGGCAACCCGGGGAAAGGATCCTATATCTTTACTGATGACCAAGGCCTGAAAGTGGCTATTCTCAATCTTCAGGGAAGAGTCTTCATGGAGCCGATTGATTGTCCATTCAGGACTGCTGATGAAGAGCTCCTTAAACTCAAAGATCTGACATCCCTGATTGTCGTTGATTTTCATGCTGAAGCGACTTCAGAGAAACAGGCTCTGGGCTGGTATCTGGATGGAAGAGCATCAGCCGTGATCGGAACGCACACCCATGTTCTGACAGCTGATGAAAAAATTTTACCACGGGGAACTGCCTATATTACTGATGTGGGTATGGTCGGAGGATACAATTCAGTGATCGGCATACGGCCAGACCAGGCCATGGAGAGGTTCCTCTCCGCCCGTCCCCAGAGATTTGAACCTGGCAAGGACGGGTTCTCAGTTTCCTATGTTGCTGTGGAAATGGATGCTTCCAGTGGCAAATCCTTATCTATTCAGAAAGAGCTCCTAATCGAGGAAGAAAGTGAGGAGCGATAATCTCGTCAAGCCCGACCTGATCTATACAGTTTCTCAAATCACCCAGCTCATCAAACTTGAGCTTGAGAACTCCTTCCCTTTGGTCTGGGTCGAAGGAGAGGTCTCCAATTTTCACCGCCATCATTCAGGCCACCTCTATTTCACCCTCAAGGATGAGGCGAGCCAGCTTCGCACAGTCATCTTCCGTTCTGAAGCGCAACGCGTTCCCTTTGAGTTAAAGGATGGCCTTCAGCTCATCTGCCGGGGTCGGATCAACGTCTATGAGCCAAGAGGAGAATACCAGCTCATTGCCGAGCTGGTTGAGCCCAAGGGCAAAGGAGCTTTGCAGTTAGCCTTCGAGCAACTGAAAGAGAAGCTCAAGGCTGAGGGCCTTTTTGAGGCCAGATTCAAAAAGAAGCTTCCCCTTCTTCCTAAAACTGTGGGAATCGTTACTTCGCCAAGAGGCGCAGCCATAGTCGATATTCTCAGAACCCTGGAGAGAAGGTTTGCTCGTCTCCATATCCTCATCTATCCGGTCAAGGTTCAGGGAGAGGGAGCTGCTGAGGAGATTGTGGAAGGGATAGATTATCTGGGAAGTCTTGCCGATGTGGATGTCATCATTGTTGGCCGCGGAGGAGGCTCGATCGAAGATCTGTGGGCCTTCAACGAGGAGAAAGTGGCTCGGGCCATTTTCCGCTCGGCTGTGCCCATTATTTCAGCCGTAGGCCATGAGGTTGATTTCACCATAGCTGACTTTGTCGCTGATGTCCGGGCCTCAACCCCAACTGCTGCAGCGGAGATAGTGATCGAGAAAGAGCAATCCTTGCGGGAACAAATCGAGAATCTGGAGAAAGGGCTTTCGCATAGCCTGAAATATTGGCTCCAGGAAAGAAAGCATGAAGTTTCGAGCCTTGCCCAGCACCACATCTTCCAGAATTTTAAGATCAAACTTCTCAATCTTGAACAAAAGGTTGATAGCCTGGAGACAGGAGCCTGGGAGGCCATCGCTAAGATTCTCCACAAGATCCGGGAAAACAAGTCCGGTGTTTTACTTTTCGAGGAGAAACTTATTCATAACCAGAAAAGAATGCTCCAGGAGCTTAAGGCGCAGTGGGAGAGGCTTTCAGCCGGGTTGCATAATCTCAGTCCCCTGAATATACTTAAAAAAGGCTACACTCTTTGCTTCAAAGAAGGCGGGCTTCGTCTTATCCGCAGAATAGAAGATGTCGAAAAAGAGGAGGAAGTGCTCGTTTCTTTCTATAAGGGAGAGTTTAGCTGCCTGGTCAAGGATGTCGATCGGAAAAAGCTCATCGAGTCCAGATTTTTGAAGGAGAAAAGATGACAAACATCAGCTTTGAAAAAGCTTTAGCTGACCTGGAGAATATTGTCGAGAAACTTGAAAAGGGAGGGCTTTCCCTCAATGAATCTTTGGCTCTTTTTGAAAAGGGCGTGAAACTTGCCCGCTTCTTGAGGGAAGAGCTGGGGAAAGCGGAGAAGAAAGTCGAGATTCTTCTCAAGGATGAGAAAGGGAAAATAAGGAAGGAAGGCTTTGACCTGGCTGAGGCAGAGAAGGAAGAAGATGAGAAAGAGCCACCTTTTTAGTTCGGGAATCCATGAGAGTTGAAGAGAGTCTTCTCCACAAAAAAAGAGCTGTCGACAGGGAACTGGACGAGCTTCTCTCCAGAGAAAACAGCTCTCTTTTCCAGGCAATGAGGTATGCTGTCTTTCCTGGAGGGAAGAGGTTCCGTCCGCTGCTCATGCTTTCTTGCGGGGAATGCTTCCATGTCAGCCAGAATTTACTTCTCCCTTTTGCCTCGGCCATAGAGCTCATCCACAATTATTCCCTTATCCATGATGATCTTCCTTCGATGGACAATGATGATTTGCGGCGGGGAAAGCCTTCCTGTCATAAAGCTTTTGGCGAGGATATTGCCCTGCTGGCCGGGGACAGTCTGCTCACTCTGGCTTTTGAAGTCCTGGCTCAGGCTCCTTTGCCTCGAGCTCTCTATCCTCAAAAGGAACAGGTGATAAGAGAAATAAGTCAGGCCGCAGGTGCTAGGGGAATGATTGGAGGCCAGTATCTGGATATTACTCTGACTCCTGAGAAGTTGAGCGAAGAGGCCCTCGATGAGCTCATCCTCAGAAAAACAGGTTCCTTGATTATTGTCTCGGTCAGAGCAGCGGCCATTGTGGCTAAGGCCTCTCCCTCCCAACTTGAAGCAATCTCTGAATACGGGAAGAATATAGGCCTCGCCTTCCAGATCAGGGATGATATAATGGATTCAACTGAGGAAGGAAATGGGGTAGCCCTTTCCCGGCCCAATTATGTCTCTTGCTCTGGAATTCAGGAATCGAAAAAAAGATTGAGAAGACTCGTTGCCTCGGCAATTGGAGCTCTGGATAGAGCCCGGCTTGAGTCAAGAGAGCTTCGCTATTTAGCCAGGAAGCTCCAGGAACTCGGCAGGGAGAGCAAAAATGCGTAAGATTCTCGATGAAATAGAAAGCCCAAAAGATTTAAAGAGGCTTTCTTTAAAGGAACTCGATCAGCTGGCCAGAGAGATCAGGGCTTTCGTCCTTGAGGTCGTCTCCAGGAATGGAGGCCATCTCTCGCCGAATTTGGGGGTGGTGGAACTTACTTTGGCTCTCCATTATGTCTTTGATGCCCCTCGCGATAAGATCATCTGGGACGTCGGCCACCAGTGTTACACTCATAAAATAATTACAGGTAGGAAGAGAGAATTCCTCAGCCTTCGCAAGTTTCAGGGGCTTTGCGGTTTTCCCAGCCGCGAAGAAAGCGAATACGATGCTTATAACACTGGTCATGCTTCGACTGCCCTTTCAGCTGCTCTGGGAATGGTTGTGGCCAGGGATAAGAGGAAAGAGGATCATGAGGTGATTGCCGTTATTGGTGATGGGAGTCTGACCGGAGGAGTGGCTTGGGAAGCCTTGAATCAGATCGGCCACCTCCGAGAAAAATTGATTATTGTCCTTAATTACAATGAAATGTCCATCTCTCCCAGCGTGGGAGCTCTGTCCAAATATCTCTCCTATCTTGTTTCCGGCCAGCATTACCTGCGGATAAAAGATCAGGTCAAGTCTATCCTCAAGTCTGTCCCAGCAGTCGGCTGGCCGATGATTAAAGTTGGCAAAGCCATCGAAGATGCTATCAAAAAAATCTTCTTCCCCGGCCTGGTCTTTGAGGAGCTAGGAGTGAGATACTTTGGCCCTGTCCAAGGCCACAGCCTGGGCTCCTTGATCGAGGTTTTTGAGCAAGCCAAAGAGCTCAACAGTCCTGTTCTTATCCATTGTGTGACTCAGAAAGGGAGAGGCTATTCATTCGCCCAGAACAATCCAGAGAAGTTTCATGGTGCAACCCCCTTTAACCTCAAAACAGGAGAGCCTTTAACCCAATCGAAGATACCGACATATTCTTCTGTCTTTGGCCAGACAATGGTTCGCCTGGCCAAAGAAGATGAGAAGATACTGGCCATCACTGCTGCCATGCCAGAAGGAACAGGCTTGAGGCCATTTGCTGCCCAATTCCCGGAAAGATTTTTCGATGTTGGTATCGCCGAGCAGCATGCAGTCAATTTTGCGGCAGGCTTGGCTGTGAGTGGTTTTAAGCCAGTGGTTGCCATCTATTCCACCTTTCTTCAGAGAGCTTATGACCAGATTTACCATGAGGTAGGCTTGATGGATCTTCCTGTTGTCTTTGCTCTCGATAGAGCTGGAGTTGTCTCTGATGATGGCCCTACCCATCAGGGGATTAATGACCTCATCTATCTCCGCCATATGCCCCACCTGGTAGTGATGAGTCCCAAGGATGAGAATGAATTGCAGCACATGCTCAAATCCAGCTTCGCCCTTTCCCATCCTGTGGCTGTCCGTTTTCCAAAGGGGGAAGGAGTCGGCCTTCCAATGGATAAGGACTTTAAAGAGATTCTCCTCGGCCAGGCCGAGCTTCTCAGAGAAGGTAAGGATTTGCTTTTCGCTCTGGGCAGCATGGTCTATCCAGCGCTCGAGGCAGCCAAGAAGCTGGAACGAGAAGGGATAAGCTTGGCTGTTGTCAATGCCAGGTTTGTCAAGCCCCTGGATGAGAGAATGATCCTCCATTTTGCCCGCAAGGGAAGGACTATTATCACTGCCGAGGAAGGAGTTATTGAGGGAGGATTCGGGAGTGCTGTTCGGGAACTTTTAGACAGAGAAAAGAAATTCGAGGTAAAATTCATGAGGATCGGGCTACCCCTTGAAATCTACCCTCTGGGAAAAGCCCAGCAGATAAAAAAGAAATATGGCTTGGATGAGGAAGGCCTTTTTCTTCAGATAAGAAAATTTTATGGAAAAGATAAAGAATCAATCCTGGAAAAAAGGGGCCGGCGTCGTCATGGCCAAAGAGAGAGCTGATAAGGTCATCCTCAGCCGTGGTCTGGCTTCGAGTCGCCAGAAAGCTCAGGCTCTGATCATGGCCGGATTGGTCTTTTCTCGAGGGAAAAAGATTGAAAAGCCTGGCGAGATGATCGATCAGAGCCAGGAGATTTTCATCCACAAGGAGATTCCTTATGTCAGTCGGGGCGGCCTGAAACTTGAGGAAGCCCTGGACATCTTCACCATTCCAGTCATGGAGAGAGTTGCGGCTGATCTGGGAGCATCCACAGGGGGCTTTACAGATTGTCTTCTCCAGAGAGGGGCCAGGAAGGTCTATGCGGTCGATGTCCAAACCCGCCAGATCGATTGTCATTTGAGAGAGGATCCCCGGGTTGTCCTTGTGGAGAAAAATGCTCGCTATCTGAAAAAAGAGGATTTTAAAGATAAACTGGATATCGTCACCACAGATCTCTCTTTTATTTCTATTCTTAAGGTCTTGCCGGCCATAAAAGAATTCCTCGGCAAGGCAGAGCTCCTCTCTCTCCTCAAGCCCCAGTTCGAGGTCGGAAAACACCAGGTGGGGAAGAAGGGGATTGTCAAAGATCGCCGTCTCCACGAGGAAGTTCTGAATAGGCTCATCGAGGACGCCCGCAAGATGGGATTCAAGCTCCGAGGCTTGATCAAGAGCTCCATCCGCGGACAGAAAGGCAATCGAGAATTTTTTGTTTACTGGTCTTTGGGAGAAGATCTTCTGACCAAGAATGAGATTGAAACAATGATCAGGGAGGCTGTCTGGAATGAGAAAAATTGAAAGAGTGGGAATTGTCATCAAGCCTCATGCTCCCCGGATTGAAAATATTTTGCGAGATCTCTGCCATTATTTAGAAAAAAAAGGCATCGCCTGCTTCCTAGAAAAAGTTGCAGCGGGAAAACTTCGCAAATCTCGAGGCATAGCAAGGGAAAAGCTTTCTGAAAAAGTGGATCTGATGATTGTTCTTGGCGGAGATGGAACCTTGCTGAGCATCGCTCATCTGGCTGCCCAGAGAGATGTTCCTGTTTTGGGAATCAATTTGGGGAGACTTGGCTTTTTGACCGAAGTCCCGGTCGATGAGATGTATTTGACCTTGGACGCATTTCTGGAAGGGAATGAGGAGATAGTCAGCCCTCGCCGGCTGCTGGAGGCAAGGACTAAGGGCCAGGTTTATTATTGTCTGAATGATGTAGTCATCAACAAAGGAGCCCTGGCCCGGATGATCCAGATAGCCATCTGGATTGACGAAAAAGAGATTGCCACTTTGAAGGCTGATGGGCTGATTATTTCCACACCGACAGGCTCGACAGCCTATTCCCTTTCTGCTGGGGGGCCGATCATCCAGCCTTATATTGCGGCTATTATCCTGGCTCCCATCTGCCCTCACACACTGACCTTCCGGCCCATGGTCATTTCTTCTGATTCCAGAGTCAAGTTCAAACTTCTGACTTCAGGAGAAGAGGTCTATCTCACTCTAGATGGACAGAGAGGAGCTTTATTGGCCAAAAATGATGTGGTCGAAGTCCAGCGTGCTCCCTTTGAACTCCGGCTCATTTCTTCCCCCAAAAGGAACTATTTTGAACTCTTGCAGGAAAAATTAGGCTGGGCCGAGTGATTCATCTAAAGCATCTCTTTTTATGTGATTCAATAGGGTGCAGGAAGCTGCCCTTGGCCCCCGCACCCCGAGGAACCAGTCCCGTCGGAGGAGCCGAATCTTTGAAGGGGGTCCAGGGGGATATTTCCTCCTGGTCTCAGGCCGAAGGCCGAGAAGGGGAG
>CAZPAX010000048.1:0-14533 GCA_964584535.1 uncultured Eubacteriales bacterium | reverse complement strand
GAGTGCCAGCTTCCCAAGCTGGGAGTCGCGGGTTCGAATCCCGTTGCCCGCTCTTATTTTTTCAAATGAAAGAATGGCTGGTTATCAGTGATCCTGCCCCTCTAAAGGGCAGTCTGAACATGGCCATCGATGAGTTCCTCTTTTCCTCTCTTGGAGAAGAGCCCCAGACATTTGTTCGTTTCTACCAGTGGGAAAAGCCTACTGTTTCTCTTGGATTTTCTCAAGATATTCGGAAAGCCGTTGACCTTGATTACTGCCGGAGCCATGGAGTCGATATTGTAAGACGCATAACTGGCGGCAAACTTGTTCTCCATCACAAGGAGGTGACATACAGCATTTCCTCTTCTGACAGAGAATTTTTCACCTCATCTGTCGCTAATTCCTACAAATCGATTTCTCAAGGATTAATGCGAGGCCTGGAGAAGATGGGGCTCAAGCCCTGCTTGGCCAGTTCTCATCCTTCATCTTATGCTAAAGGAGATTCCCTTTGTTTTTCTCATCCTGCCCGGGATGAGATTGAAATTGAAGGGAAAAAAGTCATCGGAAGCGCTCAAAGGAGAGTCGGCTCACGGTTTATTCAACACGGCTCTATTCCTCTTGTACACGATGAAGCACTTCTCAAGTCGGTTTCCCTGCCCGGAAAAGAGGAAAGCCAGATAAGGATGACCTCCCTCTCTCAGGCTCTAGGCAGAAATGTGAGTTTTGAATGGGCTGTTGACCATTTTCTGGCTGGATTTTCTGAATATTTTGGCGTCGTTCTGAAGCCCAAGACTTTTGCTGCCTCGGAAAGGGAGGCTATCGCCAGAATTCAGAAGGCCCGCTATGAGAATGAAGACTGGACATTCCTGAAGAAGAAAAATATCCAGTGGGAATTGCTTTAGTTTTGAATATTAATGCTGGAATTCGACAAGAGATCGATAATAATCGTTTGTCTCCAGTAGAGACTCGTGGGTACCGATAGCGACAAGGCGATTCTTGTCAAATAAGAGTATTCGGTCTGAGTTCTTGATAGTGGAAATTCGATTCGCCACCACAAACAAGGTTTTGCCTCTCAAAACTGCTGGAAGCGATTTAAAGATTGACTTTTCAGTCACACTGTCCAGGGCCGAGGATGGTTCATCAAGCACAAGGATGTCCGGGTCTCTGACAAGGGCGCGGGCAATGGAAAGACGCTGTTTTTCTCCTTCTGATAGAGTGACTCCCTTCTCTCCTATCTCAGTTTCATAGCCGTCGCGGAGACCGATGATGAAATCGTGGATGCCAGCAACCTCAGCAGCATGAACAAGCTCTTCTTCACTGGCATCAGGGTTCCCATAGCGAAGATTCTCCTTAATTGTCCCGGAAAGAAGAAGAATATTCTGAGAGACATATCCAATCCGATTCCGCAAAGAACTCACATTGTATTCAGATGCTGGGATGCCATCGAAATAAATCTCACCTGATGAAGGCTTATAAAGCCGCAGGATAAGGCTCAAAAGAGTAGTCTTGCCGACACCGCTCGGTCCGGCAATGGCAATGCGCTCTCCGGGCTTGATGCGGAATGAAATATCCTTGAGCACAGGCTCACGAGTATTGTAGGAGAAACATACGTTTTTGAACTCGATTTCCCCTTTCAGGCGCTCTACTTTCCTGCCTTCTTCTGCTTTCTCCTCAGGCACGATATCGAATAGGGCAGAAACCCTCTCCAGGGCAGCCCGGGCATTTTGCAGTTCGAGGTTTGCGCTGGCTAAAAACTGAGCAGGCCCAAAGACATATCCAAGGTAGGCTTGAAAGGCGAGCAATGAGCCCAGCGTCCAATCGCCCTTGACTATCCAGTATGCCCCTATGGCAAAAACAAAGATGCGAGCAAGACCAGGCATGGAATTGATAGCAAGATTAGCGAAAGAACCCACTGTTGACTGCTCAAGCGTAACTCTAAAGGCCGACTTTAACTCATTCATCAAACGTCGAACAGTCCGCTCTTCTGAAGAGAAAGCCTTAATCAAAGGAACAGATGATAGCGATTCTTGGAAACGGCTAGTAACTTTAGCCTCTTGCTCCATGCTCTGATGGCTCAAAGCATGTATCTTAGAGGAGAAATAGCGGACAAAGACAACGACTAGGGGGCAAACCACAAGCACTGCAATAGCGATTCTCCATTCAAGATAGAAAAGAAAAGCCACACCACCAATAAAGCGAAGGATGTTGCCCGCAATATAAACAATGGTGCTTGAAAAAAACCACTTCAGCCCCTGAACGTCGGACGAAAGCCGCGACATGAGATAGCCTGTCTCATTGGCATCGAAAAATGACTTAGGAAAGCGCAGGGCACGTTCAAGCAGATTGTTCTGGATATCGAGGATGACAATCTGTTCAAAGCGGGTAAAGTAAAATTGCTCGAGCAAGCGGGCTAGAGCTAGGGCCACCGAAATGGCAACCAAAAGAATCAAAGTTCCCGCGAGGAGTTCAAGGTGTTTGGCCAGGATGACCCGATCAACCAGATAGCGGGTGATGAGAGGTTGGGGAAAACTGAGAAGGGAGGCAAGGAGGATGAGGCATGAGCCAAGCAGGCCTTTCTTCCAGTGTTTTCTGACAAAGGGATGAAGATTTTTGAGGCTTGTCCTAATGCCGGTGTAACCTTTCTCGCCGGCAAGGCGATCCTTTGGCATTTTTCGGGAAAGCCCTTCTTTCAGGTAGGCGAACCAGTGTTGCATATATTTAATATACCATTTCTAAGGAGAGTTCCTTATTCTTGTTGCAACGATAGGTGAAATCAAGGAATCCTTGCAAGAGAAGGCAAAGCCCTTACATTTCATCAAGTCCTTTCTCCAGATGTAATATTCCTTCCTAGCAGATTTTACATGAGGAAGCAACTCCTCGTCTACAAAAATTCGAAAAGGATAGTCAAGTCACCGAATTACTCCATGCCTTTCATTTTGCTGATTTTATTGTATTTCTCGCTGTCTTGATTTTTTGGATTTTAAGTGATAACATTTTTTCATCAAAAATAAGGGCTTACGATGAAATGAATGAAATAGAGGAATTATCAAAGGTGGATCTCAAGAGCTTGCCTCCCTTGAGGTCAATGCTTCTTGATGACCTCCATCAGAAAGTTCTGAAAAGTCTTTATCTGGAGCTGGGTAGCGGCCCTGTCCTCTATCTCATTTCCCCTTCCTATTCTGTCCTGAATCCCACACCGAATGAGGTGGTTAGCGAATTTGTTACCAAAGAGGAAGATCTTCTCGATTATCTCAAAGAGTATATTATTCAGAACCTGGCTGTTTATTCTGTTCTCTTGGATATCAACAGCTATTTCATCGAGCAGAATAACTTCCTTGTTTTAGCCCGATTGAGGGAGAGGGATTCAAAAGGAAGGCGATTTGAAATCAAATTCTATACCCATTCTCCGATGGAGTTGATGACTCATTATGAGGACAAAATCTATATCGGGAGAGATTTTATCGACCTTTTCAGCTTCAAACGGAAACACCTGGGAGTCAAAGAGCTGATTCTCTCCCTCCAGGCCCAGAATGAAGTCTTGCTTGATAAAGCTGAGGAAAAATTAAAGAGTCCCCTAGAGTACAAATCCTTTTTCCAGGAAATCAAAGAGTCAGTCAATGAACTGAAGACAGAAAGCCTGGCCATCCTCCAGTATCTGCCTCCCTATCTGGATTTCAACAAATTGAACGGCAAGGATTTGGTCGATATCAACGCCCAGTATCGGAACATCAATCACTATCTCATAGAGTTGCATGATGAAGTGAATGAGTTTGAGAATCTTCTGCGCTTCAAAAAGGAAACTGATTTTGTCCGTTATGTGACAAAATACAAAAAGGATGTAACCAATCTCATTTCCTATTTCAATATCAAAATCATCGGCTGCCTGACCCAGAGGATCTATCAACACAAGACCAAACACAAATAAAAAAGATCAGGCCTTATTCGCGGCCTGATCCTTTCCTTTCGAATTACAGCCTGTTCTTAATGCAATTCTTCAATGCAGATATTGCCGTAGCTTGTAGAGAGAAAAATGGAAGGTCTTTCTTTCTCTTCGAGAAATGCTTTGACAAAAAACACATTTGCGGAATAAGTGGAGAATTCAGATAAAATGTTTTAATATGTAGCCAAAATGAAAAGAGCCCTCACGAAAAGTTTTTTCGAACATCTTTTATCAACAAAAGAGAAAAAATAGGCTAAAAAATAGATCTAAAAAAATTGAGGAGGTAAAAAAATGAAGTCAAGGCGATTTCGTTTCATCTGCCTGGCTCTGTGCCTGTCCCTGGCAATTTTGCATGCTGCTATGGCAAAGGATCGAGAACCTGTTATCGCTATCGTCGGCGCTACATTGATTGACGGGAATGGCGGTCCGCCACTCGAAGATGTGACCGTAATTGTAACCGGGAACCGAATCTCGGCTGTGGGACCAAGGGGTTCTGTTCAGGTGCCGAAAGAAGCGCGTGTCATTAATGGCACCGGCAAGTTCATTACTCCAGGCTTCATCGATACTAACGTGCACCTGTCACTCTACGGCGCGGGGGAGACGTTTGTTCGCTATGAAAACAAGAATGCTGACCTAGCGCTTGAGGCTGCTCAGCTCCACCTGAAGTATGGGATCACCACAGTGAGGGACAGCTATGGCTCGCTCCTCCCACTCGTAGAGGTCAGGGATGCCATCAACCGCGGTGAAAAGATGGGAGCACGCATACTGGCTGCTGGCAACATTGTTGGCTGGGGCGGACCCTACTCAGTTACCTTCTCGCTCACGCGCGAGGGAGAGCTCACGCTCTTTCAAGAGCAGATAAACGATTTCATCACTCAGGGTGCTGGCGAGGAGCTGATGGACATGGAGCTAGAGGTACTGAGGCAGGCCATCAACCGCTATCTCGACAAAGGTCCAGACTTTATCAAGTACGGCGGCACTGCTCATTTCTCCTATCCCACTTTGATTGGATTTTCAGAAGATGCCCAAAGGGTTATCGTCGAAGAGGCTCACAAGCGGGGCAAGGTAGCGGAGACACACTCGACAAGCCCAGAAGGCTTGCGTATCTCGATCCTTGCTGGCATTGATCTCATTCAACATCCTGAGGTTTTGCCCGACAAATACCCAGATGCTCTTGTCGAGTTAATTCGCGAGCGCAGTGTTATCTGCTCTATTCTTTCCAACACGATAACCGGTAAAGTTTGGGAGAAACATCTTAAGGCCAAAGAGGAGCGGGAGCGGAAGAAAGCTGAGGCAGAGAAAGAGCTGGCAAAGGAAGCAAAGCTCAAACAGCGGGCCAAAACTTCAGCTGAACTGCGTAAAGAGTATCGCGAGCAGGATATTGGTCTGGAAATCAGGCGTTTTAACGCCCAGAAGTTGATCCAGAGCGGCTGCATAGTCACAGTATCTACTGATAACTATCTTGGCCAAGCACCAGAATTTCGCCGCGAGCCCAAGCCCGAGCACCAGGAAGCCGGAATCGGAACGATCATTGCCATCGAGGGAATGGTAGAGCTGGGCATGACGCCTGCTCAGGCAATTGTGGCAGCAACAAAAAACGGCGCAATTGCCTGCCGTAGCCTCGACCAGTTCGGTACCGTGGAAAAAGGCAAGCTTGCTGACCTTCTCGTCTTCGACGCAGACCCGTTGGCAAACATCTCTAACATCCGTAAAATTTCGATTTTGATCCGGGATGGAAAAATCATCGATCGTGACAAGCTGCCAGAGAAACCAGTCTGGTATGGACGAGGTAGCTTAAAATAAGCACGAAAGGAACTGCTTAGGCCTGGCTTCCCCAATGCCTATCTGTATAATTATTTGATTCATTGTCTCATTCTCCTTTCCCAGTTTTTGTTAATCGTAATGGAGAATTGAGACAATTTTGACAATGTTCAGAAACTCGGCTATATCCTAGAGGAAAGGAACTAAGCTAGCAGGAGGTGCTGAGATGAAGAATGGATGGCGAGTGATCATGTTTTGTGTCGTCTTTCTTATCGTCGCCTCTTGCGTGTTCGGAAAGAATCCGGGACCGACCATGGCGTTCACAGTGTCCATGGACCAGCCGAACACGCATTATTATCATGTTGTCCTCAGCTGCCAAGGGATGAAAGGCGAGACGCAGGACTTCAAAATGCCGGCCTGGACACCGGGATATTATCAGATCATGGATTACGCCAAGAATGTGTTGAATTTTCGCGCCGAGGACGGGGCAGGGAATCCTTTGGGGTGGGAGAAGACGGCGAAAAATACCTGGCGTGTCAAGTCCGAAAATGCGGCCTCCATCATAGTGAGTTACGACGTGTATGCATTTAACCCGTTTGTGGCTGATAGTTACCTGGACGATATCCAGGGCTTCATCTCGCCGACAGGTGTCTTTATGCACATCGCAGGCATGATCCAAAATCCTGTGACCGTTACTATCGAACCATATCAAAGCTGGACCAAGGTCTCGACTGGCCTCGATCCGGTCGAAGGACATCTGAACACCTTCTTTGCCCCGGACTTCGATATTCTTTATGATTGCCCGATCCTTGTCGGCAACCAGGAGATCCTTCTTTTCGAGGTTCAAGGGATTCCCCACTTCTTCGCTGGCAATAACCTGGGCAGCCTCGACCGTACGAAATTCGTGGCTGACCTGAAGCGAATGGTCGAAGCTGCTGTGGCCATCATTGGGGACATTCCTTATCGGCACTACACTTTCTTGGCAATAGGCCCGGGCAGAGGCGGCCTCGAGCACTTGAATTCTGCGGCTCTCACGCTCAATGCCTCCAGCTTGAACAACCCTTCAGGCTACAAGAGCTGGCTGAGCTTTGTCGCCCACGAATACTTCCATCTCTTTAATGTCAAGCGGATCAGGCCGATCGCGCTGGGTCCGTTCGATTACGACAAGGAAAACTACACGAACATGCTCTGGGTATCTGAGGGGATCAGCGTCTACTACCAGGACCTAATCCTTAATCGCGCCGGGCTTCTCAGCCGGGACGAGGTTCTCGAGCGGTTCCACTCATGCATCGCAAGGTACGAGAACATCCCCGGACATCTCTTCCAATCCGCGACCGAGTCGAGTTTCGACACTTGGATGAAGTTCTTTGGCCGGGGAGGGAATGCGGCCAACACAACAATTTCCTATTACGACAAAGGCGCAGCGCTGGGGATGCTACTAGACTTTAAGATACGGAACGAGACAAAAAACCGGAAGTCCCTCGACGATGTGATGCGCACTCTCTATCAGAAATACTACAAGGAAAAAAAGAGAGGGTTCACTGATCAGGAGTTTCGTGAAGTCTGCGAAAGTGTGGCCGGATGCCAGCTAGCCGAGATCTTCGAATACGCCTCCACGGTGAAGGATATCGATTATCCCAAATATTTCGCCTACGCCGGCTTAGATATTGACGTTCAGCCTAAGGAGTTAACCGGCGCCTTTTTCGGCGCAGTCACCCAGGACCGGAGTGGAAATCTCGTGATTTCGAATGTCGAATGGGATTCTCCCGCTTCGCAGGCGGGCCTCAGCGTTGATGATGAGATCATAGCCCTAGATGGCAGCCGTGTAACTTCGCGAACAATGAGCGAAATCCTCAATTCCAAGAAGCCTGGGGATAAAGTCCAGGCTCTCATTTCACGTCGCAACACTGTCCGCGAGGTCGAGGTTGTGTTGGGAAAAAAGATGGAACGGAGTTTCAACATTAGACCCCTTTCGAGTCCGAATCCGCTTCAATCGGCGATTCTCAAGGGCCTGTTGAAGGAGTAATCCAGGGATCCGACTCCGATATCTTTGAGTGGTGACTTATATTTCCTTACCATGGTTGGAGGAGTAAATTGTTACAAAGACGCTCGCTCGGTCGGCACAGCCAAAAAGGAAAATCTTATCCTTAAAAGGAGGCAATCATTATGTTATCAAGAAGAAATATTGCTATTTATGGAATTGTTATCTTTCTGTTCATTTTTATTTCGACTTTAGTTTCTATAAATGCGGCAGATACTACTTCTCAGATCATCGCAAATATAGAAGAAATACTTAATGCCAATCCAATAAAAGCTGGTGAGAAAGTTCAGATGATCAACATTGCTCAAGACGATACGATCACTCTATTCGTGGTGAGAGCAATTGAGGGTTTTTTATTAAAGTCGCATTTTCACAAAACACATGATGAAACAGTTTGTGTAATTAAAGGTACAGGGCAAATGCTGATCAATGATAAATGGGTCGATATTGAACCAGGAAGTCTTCATTTCAACCCTACGGGCAAAATACACTCTATTAAGCAAACTGGTAATGAGCCATTAGTAGTTATTTCGATTTTTACACCGGCATTGAAAGAGCCTGATAGGCATTTCGTGGAATGAGCAAGCGACCAGATCCAGAGGATCTATCAACATAAGACCAAACACACATAAAAAAGATCAGGCCTTTTTCGAGGCCTGATCCTTTCCTTTCGATTTACAGCCTGTCCTTAATGCAATTCTTCAATGTGGATATCGCCGTAGCTTGTAGAGAGAAAGATGGAAGGTTTTTCTTTCTCTTCGAGAAATGCCTTGACAATAGTTTCATGGTTTTCTTCTTGAAAGGAGAGTTCTTCTGCCAGTTTCCACTGGATTTCCCCGTTTCTTGTTCGTGCTTCAAAAGGATTTTTCTCTCCTCGAGGCCAGTAGAAGCTGATGTTCGAATACTCGCCTCTCACTTCTATAGGATAAGAGAGAAGGGATGGTTCAAGAGTGACATCTCCATGAGAAAGGCTGATGATTGTTTTGCCGGCAAAATCTGCCAGGTCAATATTCCGGTAAGTCGTAGATATGGAAATTTCTTTGCCGACAATCCTCTTTGCCGAGCATTCGACATTTCTCCCCTTAACAATGAGGTTTCCCTCGATGTTGCTCAGCTTGATTGTTCCATAGCTGTCAATTATTTCCAGATATTCTTTTGCCCCGTCAATTTCCAGATCACAATGGTGGCCATCGATCTTTGTAGGCCCGACATCGATGAGGCTGATTTTTTCGTAGGAGCTTTTCGCCTCTGAAGAGCCACTTATTCTCTGGCCAAAAATTTCAGAATGCGAACCATCAATCATGACACCATTTGAGACATCTTCGAGATGGATTTTACCGTACTTATGTATGATAGTCGCCTTTCCCTTTATGCCATTGGCCATGATATCAGAATGCCTGCTCTCAATGTTGCAGTCGGCTGAGACATTGCCAATTTCCACATCTTCGTAGCTATTCTGAAGAGTCAGCTTTCCATCAATATCGGAGGCAATAATTTTGCCGTGACGGTTATTGACAGATGCGCTCCTGACTTTAGAGACACTGACCAGCCCATAGGAGTTTTGGACTTCGATGTCCATATTCCTGGGAAGAGTGATTTTGAAATTTGTCTCAAAGTTTCTTCTTCTGAATTCCTCCCGGTTTGTGGTTAGCCAGATCTGCAGGTCATTCTTCTGGATTTTCATTTGCAGCTCTCTAGAGACTTTTTTAGCTTCCTCTTCGTTTTTTCGCCAAATTTTTTTCTGGAAGCTGATGGTCATCTGGCTTTCTTCAGTTCCCTGGATCTCGACAATTCCATGAGCATTGCTGATTTTGAAAAGGGGAGGCAAGGGTGGATCAATCACCTGAGATTCCTCAAAGGTGAATTCTTCCCCACCAAAAAAGAAATAATCTCCCAGGTTCCATTCGATATGAAATTTTCCTGTCTGAGCATAATAGAAGACAACCCCGGCAATGATGATGAAAATTAGAAGCAGAATTTCTTTGACTTTCATTTTCAATCCCGAATTTCTTCAGATTTTTCTTGACGCTCTTTTATCCCATAGTAGAGTTTCCATGCCCCCCAGACGATCAAAACCACTGGCCAGAGATGGGCAACAGTATCCCAGACATCGATGTCTATGTTTTCCAAGAAGAAGATGATACCGAGAATGATGAGAATAATCCCCCAGACAAGAGGGTCTTTCCGTCTACGATTTGCCATTTTCTCCTCCCGAGATTCATCTCGCTTTTCGAGCGAAATAGTCATAGACAAGCTTCAGCCCGATGACGATGACCAGAACTGGCCAGAAATCGACAACGCTCTCATAACTGAGAACCTCAAAATTGGCAAGAAGCAGGATGGCTCCCAGGCCAATGAGAACGATTCCCCAGAAAATAGAGCCAGTCTTGGCTACCTGGACAAGTTTCTCCTCTTCTACTTTTTCCCCTTCTTCCTTAAGGGCTCTGCGGTTAATAGCATTTGCCGTATGGACAGAATCGATTATCTGGAAAAAATAGAAGCCTGCCAGAATAATCCCAGCAAAAGGCTGGGCTCCGCCATGCTGCTGCATGGTGACTAGACCGGCGAAAATGATGAGGTAGATCAGTCCTTTGATGTATTCGCGGTTGTAAAGGGCGCCAACTCCAAAGGGGAAAAAAATAGAAAGAACTGCAGCCAGAACAGGAGATTTGGGGAGTTCTTTGACGACGATTTTTTCTTCCATGTTAGACCTCCATAATTATTTTATTTATTGATTATCCTCATTTTTCCTCAAAATCTTCATGTTTTTGAGGGAATCGATGAGGTTATCTTTGTAAGCACCTAAATTATCAGTCAAAGATCCAGCTTCGGCATAGAGCTTTTCGACTTTGCTGTATCCCAGGTGAATCTGACGATTTATGGATTTGTCGATAGACTTCTTGTCTGGATGAAAGACATAGAATGAAATCATCATCAGACAAACGGTTGCCACGACAAAAACAGGTTGAAGAGAAGGGTTGAGGAAAAAGTCAAAACCCAAACTGAATCTTTTCCTTTTCCGCGAAATATCATGAAGTTTCTCTAAGAGATGATCGCTCACCTCGAGCTCTGGAAAGTCGGTGAGAGATTCTCTTGTTTCTTTCAAAAAGGACAGAAGCGCAGAGCAGTTCTGGCATATCCGGAGATGATTTTGAATCATTTCATTTTCTTCTGGGCTGGTCTCATTTTCTAGATAAAAAGAGAGGATTTTCTTAATCTCTTCGCATCTCATTTTTTCTCTCCCTTTTTTCCTGAAGGATATAGGCTAGCTGAAGCCTTCCTCTGTTGACCCGGGATTTGACTGTTCCCAGCGGCATATTCAGGATTTCTGCGATCTCCTCATATGATCTCCCCTGAATATCCCTGAGGATGACTGCCATGCGCAGCTCCGAGGAAAGATGATTGAGGCTTTCCCAGATCATTCTTCTCTTTTCTTCCTTCAGGTAACCATTCTCAGGACTGTCCGAGGCCTCCGCCGTTAGAAAATGATCGTTGAAATCATCTCTGTTCGTTTTTTCCCATTTTGTCCTTCGGTATTCATCAATCAGGTAATTTTTGGCCAGGGTCAGGAGCCAGGCTGTGAAATTTTTTTCAAAATTATACTTGGAAAGAGAGTTGTAAAGCTTCAAGAAAATTTCCTGTGTCAGATCTTCAGCTTGTTCGTAGCTCCCTGAGAATTGATAGGCCATGTTAAAAATCCTTTTGGAATAGGTGTTAACCAGCATTTCCCAGGCTCCTTGTTTGCCTGCCAGACATTCCTCGATAATTTCCGTCAATTCCACTCAATTCACCTTGATAGACGAGATTTTGAATAAGAAAGTTCCATTTGTCAATTTTTGGCAAATTCTGATAGCATCTTCGTTTCTGTGATATGAGCGTTGATCAAGGGCGGGTGGCACGGTGCCACCCATCCATGACAGGACCCTATTCCTGGTCAATGCTATCACGGAAACAGAGAGGCTTGCAGGACATCCTCTTGACTTGAATGGGAAGATATGACAGGATATTTTTCTAATCTTGCCTGATTTTATTCTGTATCTTGTTTCTTCATATGGCAAAAAACCATTTCACACAGAGGAGGAGGGAGATAAATGGTAGGCATCATAGGTTATGGAGCTTATATTCCTCGCAATAGAATCAAAGTCGAAGAGATTGCCAAGGTTTGGGGGGCTGATGCTCCCAGCTACAAAAAAGGCCTCATGCTTGAAGAAAAATCTGTTCCTTCGCCTGATCAGGACACGATCACCATGTCTGTTGAAGCAGCCAAAAGTGCTCTGAGAAGAGCCCGCATTAAGCCCCAAGAAATTGGCGCTGTCTATATCGGCTCTGAATCCCATCCTTATGTCGTCAAGCCCAGCGGTACTGTTCTGGCCGAGGCTATTGGTGCAACTCCTGATGTTCATACCGCAGACTTTGAGTTTGCCTGCAAAGCTGGCACTGAAGGAATGTTTGTTGCCCTGGGTTTAGTCAAAGCCGGAGAAATAAAGTATGGTCTGGCTGTTGGCGCAGATACTTCGCAAGGAGCTCCTGGAGATGCTCTGGAATATACAGCTGCGGCTGGAGCAGCGGCTTTTATCTTTGGCCAGAAAAATGTGGTGGCTGAAGCTCTGGAGACCTATTCCTATATGACAGACACTCCTGATTTCTGGCGCCGGGAATATCAGTATTACCCTCAGCATGGCGGACGCTTCACGGGTGACCCTGCCTATTTCAAGCATATCATCGGAGCAGCCAAAGGCATCATGAAAAAAGCTAAAATGAAGCCATCTGATTTTGACTATGTCATTTTTCATCAGCCCAATGGCAAATTCCCTTTCAGAGTAGGAGAGTTGCTGGGATTCGAAAAAAAGCAGATCGAACCAGGCTCGCTGGTCTCAAAAATAGGAAATACCTATTCTGGCTCTTCTCCTTTAGGGCTAACAGCAACCCTGGATATCTCCAAACCCGGAGACCTCATCCTCATCGTCTCCTATGGCTCAGGAGCAGGAAGCGATGGCTTCATCTTCAAGGTTACAGAAAAAATTGACGAAGTGAGGGACCTGGCGCCCAAAACACGAGAGATTATGGATAAGAACAAGTGTTACCTTGATTACGGTGTTTACGCCAAGTTCCGTCAAAAAATTAGAAAGGCAAGCTAGGAGGAGAAGATGAGAGAAGTGGCTGTTATTGGCGTGGGTATGACCAAATGGGGAGAACTATGGGAGAAATCTCTGAGGAATATTTTTGTCGAGACAGCTCTCCTCGCTCTAGATGATGCTGGTGTTGACCGGATTGATTCTATCTATGTGGGATGCATGTCTTCTGGCCTTTTTATCGGCCAGGAGCATCTTGCCTCTCTTCTTTCTGATTATCTGGGACAGACTCCTGTTCCAGCAGCAAGAGTGGAGTCTGCCTGTGCTTCTGGAGGACTAGCCTTGAGGCTTGGCTTCCTGGAAGTCGCTTCAGGCATGAGTGAGATCGTCCTGGTCAGCGGTGTGGAAAAGATGACTGATGTCACCGGGAATGAAGCGACTTATGCCCTGGGAACAGCGGCTGATCAGGAATATGAAGGCTATCATGGAATCACCTTCCCTGGGCTATATGCCTTGATTGCCCGGGCCCATATGGAAAAATATGGGACAACTCGGGAGCAACTGGCCATGGTCGCGGTCAAGAACCATCACAATGGCTCTTTTAATCCCCTAGCTCAATTTCCCTACAAAATCACAGTTGATTCAGTCCTGAACTCTGTGCTAGTAGCTGATCCGTTAAGGATTCTGGACTGTTCTCCAATTACAGACGGAGCTGCGGCGATTGTTCTCTGCTCCCTAGAGAGAGCCAAAAAAATGAAAAAGCCGATTGTCAAAATCATTGGCAGCGGCCATGCCACAGATACCATTGCCCTCAATGACAGAAAGGATATCACCTGGCTGGAATCCACTTTTCAGGCTGCCAAAAAGGCTTATACTATGGCTGGAAAAAAGCCGAAAGACATCAATATCATTGAAGTTCATGACTGCTTCACTATTGCTGAGATTTGCGTTACTGAAGCTCTTGGCATTGTTGAGAAAGGAAAGGGCGGAAAAGCTGTCGAACAGGGGATAACCTCTCTTGGGGGAAAGATTCCGGTGAATGCGAGCGGCGGCTTAAAAGCCAAAGGACATCCAGTGGGAGCAACTGGTGTGGCTCAGGCCATTGAAATTGTCAAGCAGCTCAGAGGAGAAGCAGGGGCGAGGCAAGTCAAAGGAGCAAGAATCGGCCTGACCCAGAACATGGGCGGCAGTGGCGGAAGTTCTATAGTCCATATTTTTGAGGGGGAATAAAAGGAGGATAAAATGCCAACGCCATCAAGATACTGGAGAGAGATACCTCAGAGATACAGGCTTGAAGCAGGAAAATGCAAAAAATGCGGGACAATTTGTTTTCCTCCCCGGCTCATCTGCTCAAAATGCAAAACGAGAGAGTTTGAGACAACAATGCTGGCGGATAAAGGAAAAGTTATTTCTTACACAATCATTCGCGTTCCTCCTCAGCAGTTTGCTGATCAAGCTCCCTATGCGGTGGGAATAGTCGAGCTTGAAGATGGGATAAAGCTCACAGGTCAGATTGTCGATTGTGATTTTAATGACTTAAAGACAGGGATGAAGGTAAAGATTGAATTCCGGAAGATTTTCCAGGATGGAGAATCTGGAATTCTCTGCTATGGCTATAAGTTCATCCCTGAATAAATAAAAAAGAGGTATCTCTCATGTTTAGAATTGAAAGCAAAATTGATACCCAGAGCCAGGAGTATAAAGAAAACTTCGAGCAATTGAAGAGGCATGTCGCCGAGT
>CAZPAX010000047.1:0-14546 GCA_964584535.1 uncultured Eubacteriales bacterium | reverse complement strand
CCTTGACAGAAAATCTGAAATATGGTTTACTATGTGCTAATCTCTTTCCTTCACCTACTCTAACGAGTAGTGGTCGTTCGACTCCTTATTTTGAAAGAGCAATTCTTATGAGAGTCAACATCTCGCAAAAAAAGATAAGGGACCAATTTGTTGCCAAAGTCGAAGAATTAAGCGGCCAAAAGCTCCTCGCCTGTTATCAATGCGGAAAGTGCTCAGCAGGATGTCCGGCTATTTCCCAGATGGACATTCTTCCCAATCAAATCATCCGCTACAGTCAGCTCGGCTTCAAGGATGAGCTTCTTAAATCAAAATCCATCTGGATTTGCGCTTCCTGCATGACCTGTAATGTCCGCTGTCCAAAAGGCATTAAGATTGCAGAAGTCATGGAGGCAATAAGGCAAATTCTGCTGCGGAAGAGGCAGGACTACCTGAGAATTCCTGAACTATCTGATCAAGAAAAGACAGAAGTTCCTGCCATTGCTCTCATCAGCAATTTTAGAAAATTCACTTCTTAATATAATCATGATACTATTATTTTATGATCTCAAAAAAATAGGTAATCATAATGAAAATAAGCTATTACCCTGGTTGCACTCTGAAGACAAATGCCAAGAATTTCGAAGATTCTGCCTTATGTTCTTTAAAAAACCTCGGTGTTGAAGTCGAAGAACTTCGCCGCTGGAACTGCTGCGGGACGGTTTTTTCTTTTGCCACTGATGATCTGATTCACCACATCGCCCCCATCCGAAATCTCATCCGCACCAAAGAATCCAACTCTGACAAAGTCGTCACTCTCTGCGCCATGTGCTACAACACTCTCAAGAGGGCGAACAAAAGGATTCAGGGAGATCCTGAGAGCCTGGACAAGATAAACAAATTTATGGAACGCGAAGGGATAAGCTATAATGGCGATGTCAAGGTTTTCCATCTTCTCGAACTCCTGAGAGATGAAATAAAATTTGAAAATGTTCGAAAATACGTCTCAAAGCCCCTGAAAAACTTGAAAATCTCAAGCTACTACGGCTGTCTGCTAGTGAGACCAAAGGAGATAGGTTTCGACGATTATGAAAATCCGACTTCGCTGGATAACTTAGTGGGAGCTTTGGGCGCAATCCCCATTGATTTTCCTTATAAGACCGAATGCTGCGCCGCATACCAGACAGTCGATAAACCTAGCGTTGTGGCTGAGAGGACTTTTCGCATCTTGACTTCTGCCCAAAAGCAGGGAGCTGAAATTGTCATTGTCAGCTGTCCCCTCTGTGCCTTTAATCTTGATTATCGCCAGAAAGAGACTCTGCAAAGCTATTCGGATTTTAAAAAAATACCCGTTCTCTATTTCACCCAGATCATGGCCCTGGCCCTGGGTTGTCCGGAAGAATCTCTAAGATTTGACCTTCACTATGTTAACCCCAGGCCTATTCTCAAGGAGAAGGGATTACTCTGAGGAACAAATGATACATTTTGGCGATTTGAAAGCGAAAAAAGGCCAAATCCACATCAACAAAGACAGATGTAAAGGATGCGGTTTTTGCGTTGAATATTGCCCGAGAGATGTTTTGGAGCTTTCCGAAGAATTCAATATCAAAGGCTATCATCCTCCTTTAATTAAGAAAGAGGAGGAATGCTGTTACTGTCAGCTCTGCGAAGCCATCTGCCCTGAATATGCCATATTTGTTACTCTCAAGAAAGAGGAGGAAGAAGGTGAAAAAAGTGAAAGCAGACCCTAAGGGAGTTTTAACCGGAGCCCATTACCTGGATGGTGATTTTTCCATAGCTGAGGGAGCACTTGCTGCTGGCTGCCGCTTTTTTGCTGGCTATCCGATCACTCCCTCCACAGAAACTGCGGAAAGATTTGCCGAACGGATTCCCTATGTGGGCGGAGTTTTTATCCAGATGGAAGATGAAATCGCATCTATTGCTGCCATGATTGGGGCTTCCTGGGCTGGGAAGAAAGCCATGACCGTAACTTCTGGGCCAGGTTTCTCCCTGATGATGGAAAATATTGGCTTGGCCTGCATGATGGAAACACCCATAGTGATTGCCAATGTCCAGAGAGGAGGACCTTCAACGGGGCTGCCAACTTTGACTGGTCAGCAGGACATGATGCAGGTCAGGTGGGGTTCTCATGGCGATTATGAAATCATCGCCCTTTCTCCAGACTCTCCTCAGGAATGTTTCAATCTGACCATCGAAGCCTTTAACTTATCTGAAATCTACCGTGTTCCTGCTTTTATCATGACAGATGAATGCGTCGGCCACATGCATGAAAAGGTCGTCATTCCTCCTGCCGAAGAAATTGAGCTCGTCGAGAGGAAATGGTATGAAGGACCAAAGGATAAGTATTTGCCCTACAAGCCTGATAAAGACCTTGTTCCTTTTATGATTAAGGCGGGGGATGGTTATCGTTTCCACACTACAGGATTAACTCATGACGAGCGTGGCTATCCGGTAATCAATGCCGAATGCCAGAATATCTGTGTTCCCCGGCTTGTGGATAAGATAAAGAAAAATGCTGACAAGATTATTAAATATGAAGAAGACCAGATCGATAACGCCGAAGTGGTCGTTGTCTCTTATGGAATCACCTCCAGAGTCTCGATCAAAGCTGTCCAGGAAGCCAGGAAAAAAGGGATAAAAGTTGGAACCCTGAGACTTGTCGTAGTCTGGCCTTTTCCTGAAAAGCGTATTCATGATCTTGCCAGAAAAATAAAAGCTTTTGTCGTTCCCGAGATCAATTATGGCCAGATCATCTATGAAGTGGAGCGATGCGCTGCTGGCCAGGCTCCAGCTTTCCATGTTCCCCATTGCGGTGGTTGGGTCCACGATCCCGATGATATTTTAAAAGTTATCAAGGAGGCAGCAAAATGAAAGAGCATGAACGTTTCGAAGAAAAGAATCCCATGGAAGGTTTCCTGAGAATGGACAGGATTCCCCATATCTGGTGTCCTGGCTGCGGAATCGGAACAGTCGTCTCCTCCTTTGCCTCAGCCCTTCGCAAAAGTGAGATCGACCTGAATAAAGTCTGTGTTGTCTCAGGAATTGGTTGCACAGGAAGGGTGGCAGGCTATATCAAGCTTGACTCATTTCATTCGACTCATGGAAGAGCCATTCCTTTTGCTACTGGCCTAAAACTGGCCAATCCAGAACTCAAAGTGGTTGTCTTCAGCGGAGATGGAGATATCGTCGGAATCGGCGGCAATCACTTCATCCATGCGGCCAGACGCAATATGGACATCCTGGTCATTTGTGTCAACAATTTTAATTATGCCATGACAGGAGGCCAAGTTGCAGCCACAACTCCCATCCTTGCTAATCTTTCTACAGCTCCCTTCGGCAATTATGAGTATCCCTTCAGCCTTCCCTATCTGGCTGACGCCTGTGGTGCCACATATGTTGCCCGCTGGACAGCCCTTCATCTAAGGAGAGTGACCATGGCCATTCAGGAAGCTTTCCAGAAGAAAGGCTTTTCCTTTATTGAAGTCATCACTCCCTGTGTTACTCTCTATGCTCGCCGCAATCGCCTCGGCGATGGATTGAATCTTCTCAAATATTATTACGAAAATTCTGAAATTCAGCACGGTGCGGACACAAGGACACTGGATATTAGCTATCAAGGCAAAATCGTGGTCGGCAAATTTGTCGATAGAGAAAAACCCACTTTCCTTTCTTGTATGAACGAGCATCTTTCCAAAGTTTTAGGCGATAAATATCAACGATATGGAGAATAAGCCATGACTGAGATTCGCTTTTCTGGTTTCGGTGGACAGGGCATCATCCGCTGCGGCCTTATTACAGGAAAGGCCATATCTCTCTTTGACAATAAATTTGCGACCATGACCCAGAGTTTTGGCCCAGAGGCCAGGGGAAGTGCCTGCAGTTCTCAGCTTGTTGTCTCCGAGGATCGAGTTCTCTACCCTTATATCTCACGTCCTGAAGTCCTGGTCGCCATGTCCCAGGAAGCCTATGAAAAATATGAGCCTGAATTGAAAGAAGGTGGAACCCTTATCATTGATCAAGACCTGGTCAAGCTCAAGCCTTCCAAAAAAAATGTTAAACTCTACCTCATCCCTTCCACTCGCTTTGCTGAAGAACTGGGGAACCGGATTTTCGCCAACTTGGTCATGCTGGGATTCTTTACAGCCATTTCAAAAACTGTTTCGCCTGAAGCGATGAAAAATGCTCTCCCTGGACTTGTACCCAAAAGATCTCTGGATATCAATATCAAAGCCTTTGATAGAGGTTATGATTTCGGAATTGAGGTATTGGACAAAGAAAAGCAGGGAGAACAAGAAAAAGAAAAGACTCAAAAAGCAGGAAATAGAAAGGGAAAGAAATGAAGCGAACAGGAGTTTTTATCTGCCACTGTGGCATCAATATCGCAGGAACTGTGGATATCAAGAAGGTTGCCGCAGAGCTTTCTTGCCATCCAGGAGTTGTCCACTCCGAAGAATACGTCTACATGTGTTCTGACCCCGGACAGAACTTGATCGTTCAAGCCATAAAAGAGAAAAAATTAGATCATATTGTGGTTGCCTGCTGCTCTCCAACTCTCCACGAAACGACCTTCCGCAACACTGCCAAATCTTCTGGACTAAACTCTTTCCGCTGCGAAATTGCCAATATTCGCGAGCAGTGCAGCTGGGTTCACAAAGACATGAATAAAGCCACTGAAAAGGCAATAAAAATTACCAAGAGTGCTGTTGAAAAAGTTCGGAGGAATGAGTCTTTAGAGCCCTTAAGTGTCCCCGTTACTCGTAAAGCCCTAGTTATCGGCGGGGGTATTGCTGGCATCCAGTCAGCTTTGGACCTAGCTAACAGTGGATTCGAGGTCATTCTGGTTGAAAGATCCCCTTCCATCGGGGGGCATATGATACAGCTCTCCGAAACATTTCCAACATTAGATTGTTCCCAGTGTATCCTGACTCCAAAAATGGTTGAGGTCTCCAAGTATCCCAAGATCAAACTCATGACCTACAGCGAGGTTCAAGAAGTTTCAGGGTACGTTGGCAACTTTAAAGTCAAGATTCTCAAAAAGCCAACCTATGTCAAAGCTGATAAATGCAACCTCTGTGATGAATGCACCAAAGTCTGTCCCATTCTTGTTCCCAATGAATTTGACCTCGGTCTGACAGGAAGGAGGGCCATCTATATCCCCTTCCCCCAGGCAATCCCAGCTTCTTATACTCTCGATATCAAGGCCTGCCCAGGACTCCTGCCTATTGCCTGCGGCAAATGTTTTGATGTTTGCAAGCCAAGAGCCATTGATTACGACATGAAACCTCAGGTTATTGAAGAAGAGGTGGGAGCAATCATTGTCGCTACTGGCTATGACCTCTATGATAAAGAAAATATGGCCGAATATGGCTATGGGAAATACGCAGATGTCCTGGATGGGCTCCAGTTTGAAAGACTCTGTTCTGCCTCGGGCCCAACTAAAGGCAAGATCCTCAGGCCTTCAGATCATAAAGAACCTAAAGAAGTAGTTTTTATCCAGTGCTCAGGCTCCCGTGACCCTGAGCAACATTATCCATATTGTTCAAAAATATGCTGTATGTATACCGCTAAACACGCCATGCTTTATAAGCATCATGTTCACGACGGCCAAGCCTATATCTTTTACATTGACATCAGGTCTGGAGGAAAAGGTTATGAAGAATTTGTCCAGAGGGCTGTCGAAGAGGATGGAGTCCTCTATCTGCGAGGAAAGGTTTCCAAAATATTCGAAGAGAAGGGCAAAATAAAAGTCTGGGGTGTGGACACCCTGACAGGAAAAGATATCGAGATAGATGCCGACATGGTTGTTTTGGCCATGGCCACGCGACCTTCCAAAGGATCAGAAGAACTGGCCAAGAAGCTTAAGATTGCCCTAGATAAGGATGGTTTCCTGGCTGAAGCTCACCCGAAATTGAGGCCTGTGGAAAGCATAACCTCTGGAATGTTCCTGGCTGGCGCAGCCCAAGCTCCTAAGGATATCCCTGAAGCTGTCGCTCAAGCTAGCGGGGCTGCAGCCAAAGCTGTGTCCATTTTATCCCAGGAAAGGCTCTACCATGCTCCAACAGTGGCTAAGGTCAATCTGAATCTCTGCACAGGATGCGGCATGTGTGTCCAGGTCTGCCCTTATGAGGCTCTCTCCCTTAAGGACGGGAAAGTTGAGGTCAACGATGTTTTGTGTGAGGGCTGCGGAACTTGCTCAGCGACCTGTCTAAGGGCAGCCATTCAGGTCAAGAACCTCACTCCCCATCAGGTTCATGAAATGATAAAAGCTTGCCTTGGAGGCTAAAGATGCCAGAGGAATTCGAACCAAAAATTGTTGCCTTTCTCTGCAAATGGTGTTCTTCAGCGGGAAGCGACCTGGCAGGGGTCTCTCGAATGGAATATCCACCCAATGTGATTCCTATTCAAGTCATGTGTTCAGGGAGTGTTTCTCCTCTTTATATTTTTTCTGCCTTAAACAAAGGCGCAGACGGGGTGCTTGTTTCAGGCTGTCATCCTGGCGATTGTCATTACATAAAAGGCAACATGTACGCCCGGCGGAGGCTGGCTCTGGTCAAGAAACTTTTAGAACACATTGGCTTGGAGCCGGAGAGATTTCAGGTGTCTTGGGTTTCAGCTGCCGAAGGCACTAAATACACCCAGATCATCAAGGACCTCGTCAAAGAACTTAAACCTCTTGGCCCTCAAACGAAGTTGAGGAGAAATCCCTAATGGTCAATATTGATAACCTCAAAGAAGAAGTCAAAAAACTTATTGTTGATGGAAAGGTTAAATATATCATTGGCTATGAAAAAGGAAGAAATGGCTTGATGTCTAATCCCATTTTTATCAGAAAACCGGAAGATGTAGAGAAACTTGTCTGGGATCATAGCTGTGTCTATAACTTGGCCAAATTCTTGGTGGATGAAAAAAGGAGAAAGGCAAGGGAAAAGCAACCCGACACAAAACCGGTTGGGGTTATTGTCAAAGGCTGTGATAGCCGAGCTATTGTCGTCCTGCTCCAAGAGAAATTCATCACCCGCAATGATGTCTATATTATTGGTCTCTCCTGTGAAAAAACGGGAGTGGTGGATGAGCGAAAACTAACAAAAAAATTGAAACAGAAAATTCCTGAAAAGATCGAAGTTGGCGAAAAAGACACATTCATAATCACTGCCGCCAACGGGAAAATTGAAATCCCCGCTGAAGAGATTCTCGCCACGAGGTGTCTTGAATGCAAAGCCAATTTTCCTGTTATTTATGATGTCCTTTTTGGAGAAAAAACCAATAGGAATGTCGAAAATCCCTATAAAACTTTAGAAAATATCGAATCCCTGCCCCAAGAAGGAAAGTGGAAATTCTGGGAGGAACAGCTTTCCAGATGCATCCGCTGTTATGCCTGCCGCTCTGCTTGTCCAATGTGCTATTGCGATGAGTGCGTCGTCGATACCATCAATTTTGCTGTGACCGCAGACACCACTGCCGAGGAAAAGGCTGCAAAAATAAAATGGCTAGAGAAGTCGCCACTTTCCTCCGAAAATTTTGTTTACCATCTGGTCAGAGCTATCCATCTTGCCGGGCGGTGTGTGGATTGTGGAGAATGCGAGAGGGTATGCCCTGTCCATATTCCGCTCCGATTGCTGAACAAAAAACTGGAAAAAGAAGCAAAAGAGCTTTTTGGCTATGAGGTTGGCATGGATCCTTCTCTGCCTTCTCTTATCTCCTGTTTTAAGGACGAAGATCCACAAGATTTCATCAGGTGAGACTATGGAAAAAATACTAACGAAAAAAGCATTCCCCCAATGGATAAAGAAGCTCGAATCTTATAAATTGTACACTCCTCGAAAAGATGAAGACATCTGGAACTTTGAAGTTACTAAAGATTCTGAAAACATAGAATTGGATTATCAAAATAGCGTGGTTTCTCCGAAGAAGATTATTTTTCCTCAAAGTGAGATTCTCCTCGAATTCAGCTCATCAGGTAATAATAACTTAGAAATTAAAGAGATTCTGCCTGATAACGAAGCTGTTGTTATTTTTGGGCTGCGACCTTGTGATGGAAGATCCCTGGCCTTAATAGATAAGGTTTTCAGCGGCGACTTCCAAGATCCCTATTACTGGAAAAGAAGAAACCAGACAACGCTTATCGGGCTCAGCTGCCTCCAGCCTCCCTCTCCGAATTGTTTCTGTCTCTCTGTCGACGGTTCTCCTCATTCTGTGGAAGGTCTTGATATTCTCTTAACCGACCTCGGGGATAAATTCTATGTTGAATCCCTGACAGAAAAAGGGGACAAGCTCCTCGGCAAGGCTAAAGAGCTTTTCCAAGAGCCAAAGCCTGAAGACAAGAAAGCCGTAAAAAAAATCCATCTCGAATCAGAAGAGAAAATCAAGAGGCGTATCAAAGATATAAAAAGCATTCCATCAAAACTCAAAGAAATGTTCGACTCTCCCTTCTGGGATGAAGAAAGCCTGAGCTGCATCCGCTGCGGCATCTGTACTTATCTCTGTCCAACCTGTCACTGCTTCGATATCAACGATGAAGTGACTTCCTCTTCTCCTCTGAAAGGGAAAAGGGTGAGGACTTGGGACACCTGTCAGTTCCCTGATTTTACCATGCACTCCTCAGGGCATAACCCAAGGCCGGACAAAGCCTCTCGGCTTCGCCAGAGAATGTTTCATAAATTCAAGTATTTTGTTGAACTCTATCAAAACTTCCAATGCATAGGCTGCGGAAGGTGTATCTCTTATTGCCCAGTGAGAATAGATATTATCAATGTTCTGGATAAGGTCAAAGATCATGGATCATAATATCTACATTCCAAAACTGGCCAAGATAGTCCAAATTAAAGAAGAAGTTGGAGGCGCAAGGCCTATTAAAACTTTTAGGACGAATTTTCTCACCAACAATGATTTTGTCTTCCGCTGTGGTCAATGTGCCATGCTCTCTGTCTTTGGCAAAGGAGAAGCAATGATTTCCATCTCTTCTCCCCCTTTCGTTAAGGATTATCTCCAGTTCAGCATTTTAAAAATGGGAAGAGTCACATCAGCCCTTCACGAAATGGAGGTGAGCGATCTCATCGGAATCAGAGGGCCTTATGGGAATGGTTTTCCAGTTGAGAGATGGAAAGGGAAAAATATCATTTTCATTGGCGGTGGAATTGGTCTTGCACCTATCTGGTCTGTTCTCCAAACAGCTTTGAGCAAAAAAGAAGAATATGGAGATCTGACCCTCATCTATGGAGCAAGGACATCCAAAGACCTGGTGTTTAAAGAAGAATTGAAAGAGCTGAAGCAGAAGATGCCCGTTTATCTCTCCATAGACGTTAAAGAACCGGGCTGGACTGAATTTGTTGGCTTTGTCCCCCAGAATGTCCTAGATAAAAAGCCTTCTCCCTCAAACGCCATAGCCATTACCTGCGGTCCGCCGATCATGATCAAATTCGTCATCAAAGCCCTTAAAGACCTCCACTTTGAAGATGAGCAAATCTACACAACAGTGGAAAACAAAATGAAATGCGGCATCGGAAAATGCGGGAGGTGCAACATTGGCTACCATTACGTCTGCAAAGACGGCCCTGTTTATTCTTGGGCTGAGTTGAAAAAACTTCCCCAAGAATACTAAAAGGAAAAGCCTCAAAATTATCAAGGAGATAAGAGAATGGCCATGAAAAAAGAAGTCAAAAAGAAGCAAGCTAGACAAGTCAAGAGCAAAAATGAAACAAAAGCCATGGTCACCGTCTTTATCATGGGAAAAGCCTATGAAGTGCCGGCAGAAGCAACAATCATGGGAGCCATCGAATATGCTGGCTACCAGATTAAAAGAGGAGCGGGCTGCCGGGAAGGCTTTTGCGGCGCCTGTGCCACTGTCTATCGCCTTCCCAATGACTATAAAATCTATACTGGCCTGGCCTGCACCACTCTGGTTAAGGAAGGCATGTGGCTTTCTCAGCTTCCCTCCATTCCCTCCCAGAAGCCTGTCTATGACATCGCTAAATTGAATCCAGATGTAACAGTTTTCCAAAAGTTCTATCCAGAAATCTTTCGCTGTGTGGCCTGTAACACCTGTACCAAAGCCTGCCCTCAGGATTTGGAAGTCATGGACTACATCCAGGCTGCGATCCGGGGGGATATTGAAAAAGTGATGGACCTTTCTTTTGATTGCCTCTGCTGCGGCCTGTGCGCTATCCGTTGCCCTGCAGAAATTGTCCACTACAATGTTGGCCTTTTGGCCAAACGAATTTACGGGAAATATCTTTCCAAGAGGAGCGAACATCTGGAAAAAAGGATCAAAGAAGTCAAGGATAAGAAATATGATAAAGATTACAGAGAACTGATGAAGATAGCCAGAGAAGATCTGAAAAAGAGATATTATGCAAGAGATATGGAATAAAAGGAGTGAGAGATGTACCCAGAATGTATGAGAGAATCGCTGAAGAAAGTCGAAGAGACGAGGCCCCGACGGCTTGAGCTTGAAAAATCAGGCAAGCCTGTCTTCCCTCCAATGAAAGCTGAAGAGAGGGAAGAAGTCCTCATTAAATTCCATCCCGATTACAAGCCTGAAGCTAGGCGTGTCATCCACATCGGGCTAAACAAGGGCGAAAAGGTAACCACAGAAGTGGCTGACATTCTGGAATCTCATTCGCGGATTGATCCCAAGGACTTCGATTTAACCAATCCAGATTACGAAACAGATATTCTGATCATTGGCGGAGGCGGCGCTGGCTGCGCAGCAGCCATTATCGCCTTAGAAAACGGTGCCAAATCCATTATCTCCACAAAACTGCGGATGGGTGATGCCAATTCGATGATGTCCCAGGGAGGCATGCAGGCTGCTGTCACTCCTCAAGATTCTCCGGCCCGGCATTATCTGGATGCCATGGGTGGAGGCCATTTTGACAATAAACCAGAGCTCGTCCGGGCCCTGACAGAAGACGGCCCTGAAGTCGTAAAGTGGCTGGAAGAGCTGGGAGTTGTCTGGGACAAGAACCCTGATGGCTCGATGCTGGTTCTCCATGGAGGTGATACATCGCGAAAAAGGATGCATTCCTGCCGGGATTATACCGGGGCCATCATCATGCGGACTTTGATGGATGAAGTCAGGAATCATCCGGATAAAATCACAATCCTAGAATTCATGCCCACTGTTGAGCTTGTCCTGGACAGCAGAGGAAGATGTGCAGGTGGAATCCTTTACAACCTGGAAACCGAAGAATATTTCGTTGTCAAAGCCAAGGCAACAATTATCGCCACTGGAGGCTATGGCCGTCTCCATGTCAGAGGCTTTGATACAACCAATCATTACGGCGCCACAGGCGATGGCCTTGTCATCGCTTACCGAGCTGGAGCTAAACTCCTTTATATGGATTCTGTCCAGTACCACCCGACAGGTGCCGCTTTTCCGGAGCAGATTGCAGGCTTCCTGATCACAGAGAAAATAAGAGGCGCTGGCGGACAGCCTCTCAATAAATGCGGTGAGCTTTTTGTCTTCCCCCGAGAGCCCCGGGACGTGGAAAGTTCAGCCTTTATCAGAGAATGCCTGGAAAGGCAAAACGGAATTGAAACACCAAGCGGACGCTGGGGAGTCTGGCTCGACTCTCCCCTGATCGAGGTTATCCGAGGAGAGGGCTACATCAATAAGAATTTCCCTGCCATGCACCGCCAGTTTATTCGCTATGGCATTGATATCACCAAAGAGCCAATGCTCGTCTACCCCTCTCTCCATTATCAGAATGGCGGAATAGAAATCAATGAAAAAACTGAGACAAACATACGGGGTCTATTCGTTGCTGGAGAAGCCTCGGGCGGTGTCCATGGCCGGAACCGCCTGATGGGAAACTCTGTCTTGGACTATAATGTTTTTGGACGGAGAGCTGGAAAATATGCGGCCCAGTATGTGAAATCTGTGAGCCTTGGAAAACTAACTCTAGACCATGTTACGAAATATGAGAAAGAGCTAAACAGAGCAAGGATCAAAACTGATCGGATTGCTCCAGTCCTCCTTCCTTCTTACACTCCAGAGGATGTCCGGCGCCGCCAGCTCACTGCCCGCTACGAAGGCACCTTGCGATAAGTCGGAAGGGGTTCGGGTCATGTTTTGTCATGGGAGATACTGACTCCAACTAACCACTTTTTCTTTTGACTTTTCCCTGCTATTTGGTGTATTTTATATGGCGTCTGATGGTTACAAAAGAAAAGCTTTTTCCAATGAGATTTAGGTGAAGGGAGGCCTCTTATGGAAGAAACCAGATTAGAAAGAAGAGCCTGTCAGCGATTTAAAATTCCAGGAGCTACAGCCAGCTACGCCAAGGAGAAAGTAGCACTCAAAAAAAAAGAGGTATACAGCGAAGAATTTTGTCCTGTTGTCGATATCAGCCGTGGCGGTGTCCAGTTTCTCAGCCAGAAACCTCTTAAATACCAGGAAAGATTGAGCCTGAAGATCTCTATCCCAGGCGAAAAAGTTCCTCTCACTCTTAAAGGAGAGGTGAGGTGGACATCCCTTAATCCTGGCAAAAGCTATAAGTATCAGATTGGCGTTCAGTTTTATCCTTACGGTGAAAAGGAAGATCAAAACTATCCAGGAAATCTGGTGAAAATAATTGCCCTTGAGCAAAAGTTCGTGGACAGAACCGAAATTTCCGAGAAAGAGGATGAATCCAAGAAGGATGAATTCAGTATCTAATTGAGATAAATTAACCTTCGCTTTATTTTTCCCCTTCCACCACTATTTGAGAATAATCGGCAATTTGAAAGAGAAGTTTTTTTATGGCCTGAAGGAGAGCCAGGCGATTCTGTCTGAGCCTCTTCTCTTCGGCCATGACCAGAATGCGGTCAAAGAAGTTATTGAGGGAAGACTGAATCCTGAAGATAAACTTCTGGGCCTGGGAAAAATCACCCTTGGAAATCATGGGACACACATTATCTTCGATGATGGAAAAAGTGGAGAAGAGCTCTCTTTCTTCTTTTTCCAAAAAAAGATCCGCATTGATTTTATAGGCAGGCTGGTCGCGAAGAATATTATTGACTCTTTTGGCGATGAGGATGAGCGGCTCAAATTGAGCGCTTGTCTTGAGGGCATCCAGAGCCTTCACTCGGAGGAAGGAATAATAAATATTGTCAATACCAGCTCCTAAAGCCGCATTGATCAGGTCATAGCGATACCCTTTTTTCTCATAAATGTAGCGGAGGCGGCTGGAGAAAAAGTCAAGGCAGAAACACTTGATCTCTTCCTTTGGCTTCTCCACTTTCTCCCCATAAATGGCCAGCGCTTTATCCAGAAACCTGGAAAGAGAAAGGCAGAGTTTTTTGTCCAGGATAATCTTACAAATCCCGAGGGCATTTCTCCGCAGCCCGAAGGGGTCACTGGAGCCGGTCAACTGGATACCCACTCCCAGAATACCGACAATGGAATCTATTTTGTCAGCCATGGAGAGAACAGCTCCAGCCAGAGATGAAGGAGATTCATCTTCCAGCCCGATCGGCTGATAATGCTCATAGATAGCTTGAGAAACAATCACCGGATAGCCTTTATCTCTGGCATAGAGTCCACCGATCTTTCCCTGGAGGGAAGGGAACTCTCTGACCATTCCGGTCAGCAAGTCCACCTTGCACAATTCAGCAGCCTGGATAGCTTCTTTCTTTATCTTCCCTGCTTCAATTTTGTCGCAGAGATAAGCGACAATTTTTTTCAACCTCTGGGCTTTATCCTCATAGCTACCCAGCTTTTCCTGAAAGATGATCCGCCGCAATCCGGGAGCCATTTGCTTGAAGCTAAATTTTAGATCTTGCTCCCAGAAAAACTGGGCATCTACCAGCCTTGCTCTGAGTACCCTCTCATTTCCTTTTTGAATAAGCGATTTGGGATCCCGATAGTTATCGGCCACTCCCAAAAAGTAAGGAAGCTGCTTACGATCCCTGACTACAGAAAAAAGCTTCTGCCCTTCTCTCATAGCTGTGCTCAAAACTTCTAGGGGCAGCCGCAGATATTCTTCAGGGAAAGAGCCCAGGAAAACATAGGGATATTCCAGATCATAAACAAGCCTTTCCACAAGCTCCAGGTCTGGATGAACCTCCGCCTTGAGGGGAGCCAGTTTTTTCTCAATCTGGGCGAGAATCATCTTCCTTCTTTCTTCTTCTTCAATTACAACTTTCTTCTCCCGCAAGGCTTCCCTGTATTCCCGAAATGACTTTGTTTTTATTTTCTGGGGAAAATGCAATTTATGGCCTGTAGTCGAATCAGCCGAAGTGATCCCCTCCACAGAGAATGGAAGCAGCTTCTCTCCAAACAAACAGAGAATGTTCCTTATCGGCCGCGAAAAGCGGATGGCACCTTCCCCCCACCTCATCATCTTGGGAAAAGAAAGGGAAAGAATGATCTGAGGAATACTCTTTTGCAGAATTTCCTGGGTGGGCTTACCCTTTTTAATCTTTTTTAATCCCAGATATTCGCCCTTCTCTGTTTTAATCACTTCCAGCTTTTCCACTTCGACTGCTTGCACCTTGGCAAAACCGTAAGCCGCTTTAGAAGGGGATCCGTCAGGAGCAAAAGCAACTGCTTTTGGTGGCCCGACAATGAC
>CAZPAX010000046.1:12202-15003 GCA_964584535.1 uncultured Eubacteriales bacterium | reverse complement strand
TCTGAGAATAATGTCTTCAGGAGAAGAGAAATATATTTGCCGATCACTCTCGGGCATCGCCCGCTGAGGGCGCCTTCGCGAAAGGACCGTCTTGTCAAACGGCTGGTCTGTCGAAATAAATACATCAATCTTAAACATTGTCTCGAGATGGATGAGATTGAATGAAGATTGTTTTTCGACGGCTTTCTCGATCATCTCTCTTTCGACATAAAAGTCGGCCCCCAGTCTTTTCTCAAGGACTGAAGCATGTTTCACTTTAATGTCTGCAACAAGATCGACATCCATAGTCGAGCGAGCAACACCAAAGGCAGAGCTGGCAAGAGAGCCTCCGATATAATAAGGGATATTGAGGTTCTCAAATACTTTAATGACTTCTAAAGCAACCTCGATAATGTCGGGAGCTTTCACCGCTCAGCTTTCCTCTTCAATAAAGCCGATTTGACTTTCCGCGCCAAGGAGGGGCTATCATACAGCAGCGCAGCAAAACGTTCGGCTCTCGATTCCAGGGGCTCGTCTGGATATCGATTGCATATGGCTTCCCAGCTCAGCCGTCGCGTGGTTTTCACCAAAGAAGCAACCACCTGTAGTCGCCTGTAAACAGGCGCTTTTCGAATCAAGTCTAACTGAACGGCCTCAGCCTTAGGGCTCGTATCGCGGGATAATGGTTTCATCTCTTCTTATCGCTATCTCAATGAGAAAGAAATTTATTTTCGCACGCGGTAGCAGAGCTTGCATTTCCGTTTTGATTTTTAACTCCAACCATCGTCAGCAAGTATAAATCACGGCAAAAAAAGATGTCAAGGAAGGCTCGGCTCTATGACAAAAAGTGTGATGATAGAGGAAGTAAAGTTATTGGAATAAAAACAGAACGACAAGGGTGCTTGAGCCCAATCCCAGTCCCATCAGCATCGGCTCAACAAAATTTCCAATGATCATCTGGATTGCTCCCAAAATGATGAAGATCCAAAAAGCAGGCCAAAGAGTCTGAGGAAGATTCTCCGCTAGCGCCACTCGTGCTTCTCGGTCCACAGCCGGGTCCGAGCTTATGATGGCCGCCGAGCCTTCGCCTGAGTATTTCTCATGATTTTTGGCAAAAAATTGGAACGAGAAGGCTATGACTTCTTTTCTTTTTCTTCTTGTTTCTCTTTCTTCCAGTCCTTAGCCTCTTTGGGAAACTCGGTCAGTATGGATGAGTCGACGCGGAAAAGATAGTCAAGCCTTGCGTTTTTTACCGCAACCTGCTTTTTCTCTTTATCCTCAGCTCCGATAAAAACATGGACTTCTTTAATATTTTTTTCATCTTCTTTGACCCGGATCTTGACTTCTGCCTGAGGTTTGTCCAGGCCATAATCGGCCAGATTCAAAGGAGGATCGATGAATTCTGCTCCTTCCATGCTTTCTATCTTGCGGATAAAAGTCTCGACTTTAGAGCTATCCGCCTCCTCTTTTGTCGCAGTCTCAAAATGCCATTTATCATCTTTATCTTTCAGAACAGTCAGGCTCAGTTCTCCTTTTTTGAGATAGAGCTTATCGGCCTGCCAGCTATAAAAAACTGCTACTTGTTTTTCTCTCAGCTCAGCTGCCTTTTTCTCTAGCTCTGAAAGGACATTTTCTTCGGCTGTTACAATCTTTGAGGAGAGGGAAGTTGTGGCATAGACTTTGTCTTCTTTTTTTTGAAGGGTGAAGATGACTTCCTGGTTCGATAGAGGCAGAGATAAGGAGATCTCGTATTCGGGCTTTTCCAGTCCATATTTTTCTATCTCCTCATCATTCTTGGCTTCAGAGATAAACTCTTTGGCCTTAAGATTAGAGAGAGTATTAAGGACATTTTCGATTTTGCTCTTCGTAGCTAAAGCCTTGACCGGCTTTTCAAAAAACCATTCTTCTTCCTTTTTTAAAGCCTCCCACTCTGCTTCTTTGGCCCGAAGTTTGATTCTTTTGACCGCCTCAGTATCAAACCCGAAGATATCCTTCTGGCGGAAATCGAATAATTTTTTCTCAAACATGCTTTTGAGTGTGCTGGGAATGAGGACAACCCTCTTTTCATCCTCTCTTTTGGCAAAAAACGTATTATCCAGCGGATTTTCCATTCCGATGAGGATTTTCAGAGGCTGCTCCTTTCCTTTGAACCAGAGACTGACCTCTTGGCGAGGAATTTCATATCTGGATAAATCCTTGGGCTCTTCCTCGACAACTCTCTCGATTTTCAGACTTGAAAAATCATCAGCCAGGCTCGAAACTTCAGAGTTATCAGCCTTCGCTTCCATCGGCTGGGTGATCAGCCACTGTCCCTTGTCATCTTTCTGGAAGGAGATTGTCTCGCTCTCTTTCTTGAATGTTATTTTCTCAACATCCGCAGAAGCAAGGTCAACAAGTTTTTCCTCTTTTCCTTTTTCAGGCTTTCTTTTGGATTCAAAGAATAAGACGAAGGCTCCGAGGACCAGGAAAATTCCAAAGAGGATGAGTGTTATTTTGAATCTCATAGGGATCTTCTCCTTATCCAGACTGAAATCCCGATGATCAAAACCAAAAGAGGTAGAATGATGAGAGAGGTGAAAAAGATCATCCTGCCCTGGGAAGGAGTGAGCTGAATGGTGCGGGGAGAAGATGTCCTGGGCTGAATGGAAATGAGATCTGCCTCTTCAGTCAGCCAGTTGACTGTATTTAAAAAGAGGTTACCATTCCCGGAGAGGTTGTAGTAGCGGTTTGAGGCGAAATCAGAATCGCCAAAAACAGCCAGACGTCCCTCTTTCTCGGCCTCCTGGACTCTCTCTTTTTTCTCCTCTCCTTTTGCCTCTTCT
>CAZPAX010000046.1:0-12102 GCA_964584535.1 uncultured Eubacteriales bacterium | reverse complement strand
CTCAGCTTTTTCCTCTTTTTTTGGTTTATAAGTGACTACTGCTGCTATCGGGATGGGGCCCTGTTTATCCTTATCTTTATCAAAAGAGACTCGCTTCTCGTCCAATTGTCTCTCTGACCAGGAGTTGGCGCTTGTCTTGGCCAGGACCGAAGCTACAACTCCTTCGGGCTTGGTTTCGAGAACATCCACTGAGCGGGCAAAGGGGAAGAAGGTGGCGTAGCGGAAATTCTTGGTGATATCGTGATACTCATACTCACTGACCACAGGCATGAAATAGTCTCCTCCCAGAAGGCGCGAGACTGTATCGACAATCAAGTCATTTTCGAGCTTGAGGCCGTATTCTCGAAGATAAGGGACAAGGCCTGGAGCAGTCTCTGGGTTGATCATGAAAAACACCCTTCCTCCCTCTTTGAGGTAATTGTTGATCGTTTCCAGCTCGTTAGGGAGGAGGTCTTTTTCGGGTCCGGCAATGACAAGGAGAGCACAGTCTTTGGGGAAAGTATCAGAAAGGGCCAAAGTCTGCTTTTTCACTTCATAGCCAAGTTTTCCGAGTTCGTCTTTGGCCTGGGAATAGCCCTTCTCCCCGCTCTCCTCCATTGTCTCTTCCCCATGGCCTTCAAGAAAATAGATAACCTTTTTCTTCTCCCTGGTAATTTTGATCAGGGCGTTGGTGATATCTTCTTCAGTGGAAGTTGTGATGCGGCCATCTTTATCTCCACTTTCAAAAATAGTTGTTCCGTCTTGGGTAATTTCGTACCGTTTGACCAGGCCTGGATTTTTATCCGGGTCAATGAACTCGTACTTTATTTTGCCAGAATGGTAAGAATAGATTTTCATCAAGTTTTCCATTTTGGCCCGGCTGTAATTGCCCTCCCGGAAGAAGCCTTTGATGGTCACTTCATTTTTCAAGTTTTTGAGGACTTTGATCGACTGGTCAGAAAGGCTGTGCACTTTGGCTTCAGTAAAATCAAAGCGGTGGTGATGCCTGGCAAAGATGTAGTTGAGGAGGGCTAAGATGGCCAAGACAAGGATAACGACAAGAAGCATGTTGCTCGAATAGAGGAGGGATTTTCGCTTGAAGCTTTTCTTGAGTGCTGATAGGTTGAGGATGATGTAAGCAGCCAGAAAAGCAACTCCGAGAGCTGCCAGCACAAGGGGAATGGTTTTCCGGTAAGGCCAGATGATGATCGAAGCCAATGCCAGGAAAATCAGGGCCAGGCCGATATGGTTAAAGTAATTCTTTATTTTTTCCATTTTTTACCTCCACCTTCTGGATTGAATCACTGAGTGGGTCAAAAAGAGGCCAAAAAAAGCGAAGCTTACATAATAGACGACATCAGTTGTGTCCAGGATTCCCTGAGTTAGGTCATCGAAATGCTGGAAAAAGGAGAGATAATTGAGAATACCTTTCCAAATTCCTCCTGCAGAGTAAGAAGCCCAGTTCAGAATCCAGAAGAGAAGTAACGCGCCAAAGGTCAGAATGGCTGAGACAATCTGGTTCTCAGTGAGCGAAGAGAAAAAGATTCCCACACCGATAAAGGCTGCACCCATTAGAAATAATCCCAGGTAGCCGTTTAGAAGCGGGGCAGGCTCTGGATTTCCATAAGCAAAGGTGAAAATAGAAAAAATTCCAGTGAGTAGCAACATAACCACAAGAACAATCAGGGCAGCCAGATATTTACCCAGAATGATCTGGCCCACAGAAAGAGGGGAGGTGTAAAGAAGCTCATCTGTCCCGATTTTCTTTTCCTCGGAGAAAAGCCGCATCGTCAAAAGGGGGATCATCAGCAGGAGAATGATGCTCATATTGTGGAAGAGCGGGGAATAGACCATCTGATTGATGTTCATCTGTTGATAATAATAAGGATTCTGGGCCATCTGAATGGCCTGAGAATTGAACCACCAGATGAGGCTGTAGAAGAAGAATCCGACCAGAACCAGGAAAACTGTAATGGCCACATAGGCAATAGGCGAGGTGAAATAGGTTTTGATTTCTTTTTTGGCAATAAACCAGATGTTTTTCATTGCTCTTCTCCTCCTGAGACAATCCGCAGATAGAGATCCTCGATGTTCATGGCCACAGGCCTCATCTCCACAAGTCCCAGTTCGTTCTCAACAATAAGCCTGGTGATTTGGTCTCTGAGATCCCTTGTCTTGCTCCATTCCATCTTGAACTCATTGTTTTCGCGGCTTATTTTTTCGATTCCCGCTATTTTCCTGAAAAGACTGGCTGCCTCCTCTCCTCCTTTCTTAAGCCTGACAATAACTCCATCCTTTTCTCTAAATGATGCTGTCAGTTCTTCGAGCGAACCTGAAGCCATGAGTTTACCCTCATTGATGATGACCACACCGTCGCAGGTCTGGGTAACTTCAGCCAGGATATGGGTAGAGAGCATGATTGTGCGCTCTCCCTTGAGGGACTTGATGAGCTGGCGGATTTCGATAATCTGGGCCGGGTCAAGGCCGATGGTTGGCTCATCAAGAATGAGCACCTGAGGATTGTGGATGAGAGCCTGGGCAACACCCACCCGCTGCTTAAACCCGCGGGAGATATTTTTGATGAGTCTTCCTCTGACAGGTTCCAGCCCGCTTATTTTGAGGCTGTGCTCGACAGCTTCTTTCCTTTGGGAAGCGGGGATCTGTTTGATTTCACCTACAAATTCCAAATAAGAGGAGACTGTCATTTCCAGGTAAAGCGGGACATTCTCCGGAAGGTAGCCCGTGATTTTTTTGACTTCATTGGGCTGCTCAAAGACATCGTAGCCAGCCACACTTGCCTTGCCGTCAGTGGCAGGCAAATAGCCGGTGAGGATTCTCATTGTGGTTGTCTTGCCGGCAGCGTTGGGGCCAAGAAGACCCCAGATTTTTCCTTTTTCGACTTTGAAACTTAAGTCATTGACTGCTACCAGCTCATTGTACTTTTTAGTCAGATGTTCAACTTCAATCATTCGGTCCTCCTTCAAGCCAATTCAGTGGTCATTGCGAGCAAGAAAGGCCTCGCAACGACAATATCGCTAATAAATCGTCACATTCTCTCAGGCAGTGGGATGCCTAGGAGAGAAAAAGCCTTTTTGAGAATTTCTTTCACATAAAAGATGGCTAAAATGCGAATTTGTTTTATTTCTCTGTTTTCCTCAGCCAGAATAGAATAGAGATGATAATAGGAATTGATCTTCTGGCAGAGGTTGAAAGTGAATTTTGCCAGATGCGAAAACTCCAAGGAGCTCACAGAATGGAGGATCTCTTCTTCAAACTGAGAGGCATAGACAACAAGATCCCAGAAATCGCTTATTTCTTGCTCGGAGAGGATTTCCAGCGGAATCTGTGGCTTAGAGAGGAGCTTGTGCATCTCCTTCTCGCCAAATCCTTGCCTTTCTTCAAGTTTCCTAAATATGCTCTTCAGACGGACAAGTGAGTACTGGAGGTAAGGGCCAGTCTCTCCCTCAAAATTCAGAGCTTCTTCAAAATCAAAAATAATGAGAGAATTGCGGGCATATTTGAGCATGAAATAGCGAAGCGCTCCACAGCCTATCTGCTTGGCGATGGAATTTTTGATATCAGGGGGAAGCTCAGGATTTCTTTTTTCCACTTCAAGGAGAGCTTTTTCTTCGAGCCTGTCCAGGAGGTCATCAGCCTTTACACCCAGGCCTTTTCTTCCTGAGACTTCAAGAAAAGCTTTTTCTTTTTCTTCCTCAGAAACCTCAAGGCCCAGCTCTTTAAGACTCTTGGGAGAGAGGGCAACCATTTCATAGGAGAAATGGATCGATTTTTCTGCCTGGGAAAGATACTTTAAAGACCTTAATCCCTGGACAACAATTCTCTGCAAATAGGCTTGCCTAGAGTCGATGACATTATAAACCTTGCTTCCCTTGCCAAAGGAAAGAGAATTCTTATTGGGAATAGATGTTGTAATCCAGATTGTTCGATTATCTTCTCTCTCAAAGGGTTCATAGTAGAAATCTATTCCCAGGAGGCCAAATTTCCAGAGCTGGTAGGCAATGTCCTTGCCAACATAAGTGACTGTCCCGTCAGAACGGACAACGATTTTTTCCTTTTCTTGTTCATCCTCCACCTTCATCACCCAGCAGCCTTTGTTCGGACCATCGGGCGCAAGATGGATTCCCTCTTTTTCTTTGAGCAGGTCAAAGGCCTTTTCCCAGAATTTGAGGGCGAGAATACTGCTTTCACAGGGAAGAACATCATAGCTCACACCGATTCTACGCATGGTGGCCAGATGAGCGCTAAGGATGCGGCGGGAGATATAATGGGTCATTTCTGTTTCTGGGTTTTCCCCTTTCTCAATCTTTCGCAAAATTTCTGCTTTCCTCCCCTGAGCCTGGTCATTGGTTTCAAGATAAGCGCAGGTTCGGGCATAGAGATCCCAGCAATAAAAATCGAATTTATCTTTAATTTTTTTCATAGCGGAGAGAGTCTTCTTTTCGAGCTCCATAAAACCGAAGACAACATCCACAACTTGGACTCCTGTGTCGTCGATGTAATTCTGGATCTCCACATTCTCTCCCTTGTATTTGAGACAGCGGCAAAGAGCATCTCCCAAGCAGGCATTCCTCAGATGGCCGATGTGGGCAGCTTTATTGGGATTGATATTTGTGTGCTCAATTACGATTTTTTCCTCCTCCTTGAGCGAATAAGGTGTTTCGAGGGAGAGAAGCTCGCGGCTGAAGAAGCTTTTGCGATCGAGAAAGAGGTTGATGTAGCCAGGACCTGCCACTTCAATCTTGCTCACTCCTTCAAGAGGCAAAAGAAGAGGGATAATCTCTTGAGCGAGCTGCCGAGGCTGGGCTTTTAATTTTTTCGCGAGATGGAAGGGAAAGGTCAGGGCCAGATCTCCCATCTTCTGGTTCGGAGTGTAATTGATCTCGATTTCTGAGGGAGAAAGAGGGTATTTTTTCTTCAATTTTCGAGAGATCTTTTCCTTCAGATTCGTCTTAAGTCTGAGCATTTGTGGCCTTTTATTATAGCAAATTCTCGTAAACTCACAAGTCAGCAAACTGTCCCTAAATTTGCCGATAGATATTTGTCTTTGCGAGCGAAGCGAAGCAATCTCAGTTTATTTTGATGAGATCGCCACGCACCTAATGGGTGCTCGCGATGACAGCGCTAGCATCTTTCTAATGGCAATTCAGAGACTGTAAACGGATCAAGTATCTTCTATGATGATGTGATGATTTTAGAATAAAATTGAACTTTTTGTAAAATTATATTTGACAAATAGTTTAACTATTTGTAAAATAATGTCAAATGACTAAGCATAGAGTCATTCTTGACAGCATAAAACCTTATTATGGCTCGCCTGAAGCAATAATCATTACTGGTATGAGAAGAACTGGCAAAACCACACTCCTGACTCTAATTTTTGAACAAACAGACTCAAAAAATAAAATTTTTTTAGATTTAGAAAATCCATTAAACAGGAAATTTTTTGAAGAACTTAATTACGGAAAAATCAAAGCCTCTTTTGAAATGCTGGGAATAGACTTTACTCAGAAGGCACATGTTTTTTTGGATGAGATACAATTTGTTAGGAATTTGCCTTCTGTTGTTAAATATTTCATTGATCATTACAAGGTTAAATTCTTTTTAACCGGTTCGGCAAGCTTTTATCTTAAGAATCTCTTTACAGAATCGCTGGCAGGAAGAAAATATATCTTTGAGCTTTACCCTCTAACTTTCAACGAATTCCTCGTATTCAAAGAAAGCCCTCTCGAAATACCTGAAAATCCGAGCGATATCACACGTCCAATTTATGAATCAGTGTCAACTTTATATGACGAATATCTTTTGTTTGGAGGTTTTCCCGGAGTTGTCTTAAAAACGAATGTTGAAGAGAAGAAACGTTCTTTGGATGAAATCTTCACATCTTATTTTCAACTTGAGGTAATCCAAGTCGGCGATTTTCGTAAGAAAGAAATAATCAGGGATCTTATGTTGCTGCTGGCTCAGAGACTGGGTTCCAAATTGGATTTTCAAAAAATTTCCAAGGAACTGGGGATTAGCCGTCCGAGATTGCATGAATACCTTGCTTTCCTCGAGGGCACATTTTTTATAAAAACAATAAGACCTTACACAAAAGGAAGGAATTCCGAAATCCGAAAAAGACCTAAGGTCTATCTCTGTGATACAGGCCTTGCCAACCATCTGGCCAGATTGGATCAAGGAATCCTTTTCGAGAATTGTGTTTTTCAGAGTCTCAGACAGAAAGGGGAGATAAACTATTACGAGAAAAAAAGCGGTGTCGAGATTGACTTTATTCTAAATAAAAAACAAGCCTTTGAAGCGAAGTTAACTCCTCAGCAGAGAGATATGAATCAACTAAAAAAGATTTCTGAAGAGTTGAATTTAGAACGCTTCCAAGTCATTTCCAAGAATTATACAGAGCTCGAAAATACGATCTATGGATTTATGCTCTGAAATTTCATTTTAATTATTCACTCCAGATTAAAAATTCTGATCATTTTATTATCAGTTTAAAATTAAAAGTTAAAATCTAATCGCTGAAAATTCCAGCGAGACTGCGATATAGATTTTAGAAGCTTCTTGTTAATTATTGAGCAAAAAATCTTCTCTTTTTTAAGTTAATAAGACTCATTTCAACCGACGATTCCTCTTGCATCAGAGGGGATTCTATGATAGTAAATTATTTCAAACCCAAGAGGAAAAAATGAAAAGAACACGCCTTTATCCCTGCCATCTGGAGCTTGGAGCAAAGATGATTGAGTTCTTTGGCTGGGAGATGCCGGTTGAGTTCAAGGGAATTATCGATGAACATCTTGCTGTCCGCAAGACTGCTGGCCTCTTTGATGTCAGCCACATGGGAGAAATACTCATTCAGGGACCTGATGCCCTTGCCTTTGTTCAGTACTTGACTCCTAATGACGCTTCCCGCCTTTCCCAAAACCAGGCTCAGTATACTGCTTTAACTACTCCTAAAGGGACATTCATCGATGACATGCTCGCCTATAACTTAGGCGACAATAAATTTCTCCTGGTTGTCAATGCTGCCAATTCTGATAAGGATTATGAATGGATTGCAAGCCATAAAGGAGCTTTCCATGTCCAGGTCGAAAATGCAAGTGATGCTTACACTCAGCTTGCTCTCCAGGGACCAAACTCTCTTCAGATTTTTAAACCTTTGACAGAGATTAATCTCGATGAGATGAAATATTTCTGGTCTGCATGGGGAAAAGTCAGTGGGGAGGAGGCTCTTGTTTCCCGCACAGGTTATACTGGGGAAGACGGTTTTGAGATCTACACCCTTTCCCAGAATCCAGGTGTTATCTGGGAAGCAATCATAGAGCAAGGAAAATCTTTTGGCCTTCTTCCCATCGGACTAGGCGCCCGTGATACACTCCGTCTCGAAGCCAAACTCATGCTTTACGGGAACGATATCGATGAGACAACTACAGTCATGGAAGCAGATTTGAAATGGCTGGTGAAATTCAAGAAAGGAGATTTTCTAGGGAAAGAAGTTCTTCTCAAACAATCTGAGGAGGGAATTAAAAGAAAAATCATCGGATTTGAGCTCCTGGAGAGAGGCATTGCCCGTCCCCATTATCCAGTCTTTATCAGAGGAGAAAAAGTGTCTGAGGTGAATTCTGGCTCTTATTCTCCTTTTTTGAAAAAGAGCATCGGCCTCACCTATCTGCCCATTGAATACACTGAAGTTGGTACTGAATTTGAGATTGGCATAAGAGATAAAAGGACAAAAGCTAAAGTTGTTCAAACGCCCTTTTACAAGAGAGAAGAGAAATTCAAAACTCAGTAAATCGTAGGCGGTGTCCTGTTTACGCTTTACGATTCAGAAATAGAGAGGAGGTTCGAGATGTATCCCAAGGATTTTTATTATTCTAAAGACCATGAGTGGGTCCAGATCAAGGGTGACAAGGCGACAGTGGGAATCACAGATTTTGCCCAGAAGCAGCTTGGTGATGTTGTCTATGTCGAGCTGCCTGCTATTGGGAAAAAGCTTGACTTTCAGCAGACAATCGGAGTCATAGAATCCGTAAAAGCAGTTTCTGATGTCTACACACCTATTTCAGGGGAAGTCATCGAGGTTAACCAGGAACTCAACGATTCGCCTGAACTCATCAATCAGGATCCCCATGGAAAAGGCTGGATCATTCGCCTTAAAATAATAGATAAAAAGGACGTAGAGAAACTCATGGCCGCTGTCGATTATGAAAAATTCTTAGAGGGAATCGAGGTCTAATGGATTTGGAGTCAGGAAATGAGTTACATCTCTCTTGGCGATAAAGATAAAAAAGAGATGCTGGAGAGAATTGGCATTCGCTCCCTGGACGAGCTTTTCCAGACAATTCCAGATGAAGTTAAATTAAAAAGGGAACTCCGCCTTCCTTCTCCTTTATCCGAGCCAGAACTTGTTCGCCATTTTGAAGAAATAGGCAAGCGCAACAAATTCTCTCGTTATCTCTCCTTCCTTGGCGGAGGTGCCTATCCTCATTTTATCCCCTATCTGGTGGATTATCTAAGCTCAAGAGGAGAATTCATCAGCCCCTACACTCCCTATCAGCCTGAAGTCAGTCAGGGAACCCTCCAGATCATCTTTGAATTCCAGACACTCATCTCGCAGCTCACTGGCATGGATATTGCCAATGCTTCTCTCTATGATGGAGCTTCAGGCGCAGCTGAGGCCGTTTTGATGGCCAACCGTATTAACGGAAAGCAAAAAGTGCTTGTCGCCCGCACTCTTCATCCCCAGTACAGAGAAGTCATCAAGACCTATATCAAAAATCTGGCGATAAAGTCAGAAGAAATTAGCTATGCTTCTAGCGGTGAGATGGATTTTGAAGATTTGAGCCAGAAGCTGGATGGAGAGACTGCGGCTGTTGTCTGCCAGTCACCCAATTTTCTTGGTGTTGTTGAAAATCTCAAGAAGCTCGTAGAAGCTAGCCATGCTCACCAGGCTCTCTTCATCGTTGTCGTGGCCGAAGCTTTATCTCTTAGCATCCTCCAGGCTCCAGGAAAGCTGGGCGTTGATATTGTCAGTGGAGAAGGCCAATCCTTTGGTCTTCCCTTGAGTTTCGGTGGGCCCTTTCTTGGATTTATGGCCTGTGCCAAGGAATTCGTTCGCCAAATGCCAGGCCGTCTGGCAGGCGAGACTCTGGATGCAGAAGGGAAAAGGGGATTTGTCCTGACCCTCTCAACAAGAGAACAGCATATCCGCCGGGAAAGAGCCACCTCCAATATTTGCACCAATGAGGCGTGGTGCGCTTTGAGAGCAGCGATTTTTTTAGAGACGCTTGGCCTCGAGGGACTCAGAGAGCTTTCCCTCCAGAACATCCAGAAGACAAATTATGCCTTGAAAAAGCTTAGCCAGATAAAGGGCGTGAAGAGGAAATTCAGCGGGAATTTTTTCAACGAGTTTGTCCTGGAATTCTCAAAAGAATGGGAAGAAATTGATCGAGCTCTCAGAGAAAAAGGAATCATCCCAGGGCTAGCTCTCCGAGATTCCTATCCAGAGCTCCGCAATTGCGCTCTCTTCTGTGTGACAGAGATGCATAAAAAAGAAGAAATTGATCGATTGGTTGAAGCCTTAGGAGGCGCTCTAAAATGATCCGTGAACCATTAATTTTTGAAATAAGCGCAAAAGGAAAGAGGGCTTATCGCCTGCCCAAACTGGATGTCCCTTCCGAGAAAGAGATTCTGGATAAGCTTCGTCTGAGAGAGGAGATAGAAGGTTTCCCTCAGGTTTCAGAGGCAGAGGTAGTTCGCCATTTTACCCGGCTCTCCCAGACAAATTATTGTATCGACATAGGTTTTTATCCTCTTGGCTCCTGCACGATGAAGTACAATCCAAAAGTGAATGAGAAAGTTGCTTCCCTCTCTGAATTTGCTTTTTCCCATCCACTGGCACCTCAGGATTTAATCCAGGGGAATCTAGAAATCCTGAAAACAGTAGAGGAGCTTCTTTCTGAGATCACAGGAATGGATGCTTTCACTCTCCAACCTGCTGCTGGCGCTCATGGAGAGCTCACAGGAATGATGCTCATCCGCGCCTGCCTTGAGGACAGGGGAAACCCAAGGAAGCAAGTCCTCATTCCAGATTCTGCCCATGGAACAAACCCCTCCAGTGCTCATATCTGCGGCTACGAGGTCCAGGAGATAAAGTCGAATGAGAAAGGAACAATAGATCTCAGCGATCTTAACCGAGCGATGACAGAGGATGTGGCAGCTCTGATGATCACCAATCCCAATACGCTGGGTGTCTTTGAAGCAGATATCAAGGAAATTGCCCGAATCGTTCATTCCCAAGGTGGCTTTGTCTATATGGATGGGGCCAATATGAATGCTCTGACCGGAATCTCCAGGCCTGGCGACATGGATGTGGATGTCATCCATTTGAATCTGCACAAGACTTTTTCCACTCCCCATGGCGGAGGAGGCCCGGGAGCCGGACCTGTTGGAGTGAAGCGAGTATTAGAACCCTATCTCCCTGTTCCTATCATCGAAAAGAGAGGAAAAGAATATGTCCTCAATTTTGAGCGGCCGAAGACTATTGGCAGAATCCGAAGCTTCTATGGAAATTATCTTGTGATTGTCAAAGCTCTGGCCTATATTCTTTCCTTAGGTCCCCATGGAATAAAGGAGATCGCCGAGATTTCTGTTTTGAATTCAAATTACATCCGCAAGAACCTGGAGAATGATTATCACCTGAAATATCGAACTGCGACCCTTCACGAGTATGTTTTTTCAGACAAGTTTCAGAAGGAATATGGCATCCAGAACATAGATATTGCCAAGAGACTGATTGACTATGGCCTTCATCCGCCAACCATGTCTTTTCCTTTGATTGTCCCTGGGGCTTTGATGATTGAGCCGACAGAAACAGAAAGCAAAAGGGATCTTGACCTTTTTATCGAGGCCATGAAAGCGATTGCCAGGGAGGCCAAAGAAAATCCCGAAATCCTCAAATCCGCTCCTCACACTTCCTATGTCCGGCGGCTGGATGAAACCTCTGCGGCACGGAATCCCATCTTGAGGTGGACTGGAGAGAAAAAATCGGATTCGAGGGAATAAAAATGAGCATCCAGAACCTGATCATAAACCTCCAGAAGTTCTGGGCAGACCAGGGCTGCTACCTTGCCCAGCCTTACGACCTTGAAGTCGGAGCAGGAACCATGACACCTGATACTTTTTTCAGGGTTCTGGATAAGAGGTTTTGGAAGGTTGCCTATGTTCAACCTGCCCGCAGGCCAACTGATGGCCGCTACGGAGAAAATCCGCATCGCGTCCAGAAGCACTTTCAGTACCAGGTCATCATCAAGCCTTCCCCATCCGATATTCAGCAAATCTATATCAAAAGCCTTATCTCTCTCGGCATTTCCCTTGAAGACCATGACCTCCGCTTTGACGAAGATGATTGGGAATCTCCCACTATCGGGGCCTGGGGAGTTGGCTGGCAGGTTTTGCTCGATGGCTTGGAGATTACCCAGTTTACCTACTTTCAGCAGGCTGGAGGAATTGACCTTTCTCCAGTTCCCGTAGAAATCACTTACGGCCTGGAAAGGCTGGAGATGTTCCTTGAAGGAAAAGATAATATCTATGATCTCGACTGGTCCTCAGACACTCTCTACCGAGATTTGAGATTGCGGGAGGAGAAAGAATTTTCTGAGTACAATTTTAATCAGGCCAGCATAGAAATCATCCAAAAATCTTTTATTCTCTCTGAAAAAGAAGCCAGCCGCCTCATCCAGCGAAATTTGCTCCTCCCTGCTTATGACCTGTGTCTCAAATGTTCCCATTATTTCAATATTCTCGACTCAAGGGGAGCGATAAGTGTCACCGAAAGGGTAAAAATGATTGCTAGGATCAGAGCTCTAGTCACCCAGATCGCTCAAAAATACACTGCAAAAGAGGCATCACTCTGATGGAATTTCTCCTGGAAATCAATACAGAGGAAATCCCACCCTCCCATGTCAAAACTGCACTAGAGCAGTTGAGGGAAAAATTTGAGGCAGAACTCACTTCTTCAGAAATTGCGGTCAGGGAGCTTCGTACCTTTGGGACCTGTCGTCGTCTTGTTGTTGTTGGCGATCTTGCCGAAGGCCAGCAGGATAGGGA
>CAZPAX010000045.1:0-15038 GCA_964584535.1 uncultured Eubacteriales bacterium | reverse complement strand
GGGGAGGCAGTGAGTCTTCGAGCGTTGGAAGGGGACTCAGAGTCCCCTCCAAGGTAGCGGGTCCCCCCGGCTACGGGGGCTTTCGGGCAGCCTCCTGCACCCATCATTAAAATCACTATTAATAGATGTTCTCTTTTTTTCAACGGAAAAGTTGAATAATAATCCCGGCAGTGTTATTCTAATTGACTCTTTGAAATAAAGATTATAATAAATTTTTTCAATCATTAGAGGAGGTATTAAAATGAAAGTGACTGTGGAGGAGTTGTTAGCGAAGGCTGAACAACCCTCAAAAGACGCTATGCGGCTTCATCCTTATTATAAGGGAAAAATTGAAGTCACGCTCAAATGTCGAATTAGGGATTTTAATGACTTTGCCATATGGTACACTCCAGGCGTTGCTTCTCCCTGCAAAGAGATCTATAAGGACCGGGAGAAGGTCTTTGAGATGACTAATAAATGGAATTTTGTTGCTGTTGTCTCAGATGGCTCACGAGTCTTAGGGCTTGGCGATATCGGACCCGAAGCTGGCCTGCCAGTGATGGAAGGGAAGTCTCTTCTCTACAAGTATCTGGGAGGAGTGGATGCTTTTCCCCTTTGTGTCGGCACCAAAGATCCAGAGGAGATTATCCAGTTTGTCAAATGGATCCAGCCAACTTTCGGCGGCATCAATCTAGAAGACATTGCTCACCCCAAATGCTTCCACATTCTGGACACTTTGAGAAAGGAATGTGAAATTCCTGTTTGGCACGATGACCAGCAGGGCACAGCCTGTGTGACTCTGGCCGGACTCTTAAACGCTCTAAAGATTGTCAAAAAAAAGATCGGGGATGTCAGGGTGGCCCTGGTAGGAGCAGGAGCTGCAAACATCGCCATTGCCAGGCTGATTATAGCTGCTGGAGTGAAGCCTGGAAACATCGTTGCAGTCGATTCAAGAGGAATATTGCACAGAGATCGAGGGGATAGAGAAACTCTAAAGAGCAAATACAAAGAAAAATGGCACCTTTGCTTGACGACAAACTCGAGCGGAATCAAGGGTGATATCCCTGAGGCCATGGAAGGAGCGGATGTCCTCGTTTCGGCCTCTAAGCCTGGCCCAGGGACAGTGAAGAAAGAATGGGTGGCCAGAATGGCCAAGAATTCTATTGTCTTTGCTGAAGCCAACCCAATTCCTGAGATTTGGCCCTGGGAAGCAAAAGAAGCTGGGGCTCGGATTGTCGCCACAGGACGCTCGGATTTTCCAAATCAGGTCAACAATTCCCTTGGATTCCCAGGGATTTTCAGAGGCTCTCTGGATATAAGGGCTATCTCCATCACAGACGAAATGTGCATCGAAGCAGCCAAAGAGCTAGCTAAAGTCGCTGAGGACCATGGAGTGAGTGAGGATTATATCATACCCAACATGGACCAGTGGGAAGTCTTTCCAAGGGAGGCTGTAGCTGTCGGAACAAAGGGAATTGAGCAAGGAGTGGCCAGGATTAAAGCTCCGGCAGAAGAAAGATTCAAATTGGCTGAGACAATCATAAAAAAGGCCAGAGAAGAAGTGAAGATGCTGATGAAAGAGAAATTCATCACTGATCCTGATGAATAAGACGGAGAATTGGGATCAGACATTGCCATGAAGAAGAGATGTTCGCATGCCCTCGACTCCCAGACACCCCTATGATAATGTATGACCCCAAATATTGACTCTGAACACGATTTGACTTTCAATTCTTGATATGCTATAGAATACGGGACAAGCTGAGAAAAACATGGCAAGAAAAAGGGGAACATTGGAAATAAACAAGAAACCAGATTCTTCATGGAAAGAGGCCTTATCTCCTCCCTAGTTTATTCCCCCAGTAACTTCTTATAATTTAAGAAGGAAAGAAGATAATACTCCAAAGAAAAATCAAGATGAGGTAAAAGTTCATTTTATAGAGAGGAGGTGAGAATAGGAAGGAAGGTCGAAATCAAACTGCTGACAATAACAGAAACAGGAATTTTATTGAAAAGGAGGATTTGAGGATGAAAGTTTTAATGAAATACTTCGTTTTGGGTTTGGTTGTTGCATTCATTTTTACAAGTTGTGCCAAGCAACCAACTCTGCAAATGGATGAGGCAAAAGCTGCCATCGAAGCGGTAGCCAAAGAGGGCGCTGATATTTATGCCGTAGAAGAGATCAAGAAGCTAAATGACGATTTAGCCGCTGCCAATGATGAGATTGCCACCCAGAGTAAGAAGTTCTTCAAAAAATTCGGAAAAGCCAAAGAAATGCTGGCAAAAGTAAAGGCTGATGCAGAAGCTCTCAAGGCGACTATTCCTGCCCGGAAAGAAGAAGCCAAGAATAAAGCCTTAGCCGCTCAGACAGAATCAAAGGCAGCTGTAGATGAAGCAAAAGCTTTTCTGGAAAAAGCTCCTAAAGGAAAGGGAACAAAAGCAGACATCGAAGCCTTCAAAGCGGATTTGAAAGGTCTTGAGGATGCGCTGGTTGAGGTTCAGACGGCTATCGATGGAGAGGATTATTTTGGAGCGGCAGATAAAGCAAATACCATTAAAGGAAAAGCCGTTGCCATCTCTGACCAGATAAAACAGGCTATCGAAAAGGTAGCGAAGAGAAAGAAATAACACCTTATTCAGTTTTGAAGCAGATTTCGGCGATAGCCGCGCTTTTTTTCGTAAGCCTACTTATCTTTGGTTGCAAAACACCGCCGGTCCCTCCAGAGGTTGAAGAAGCAGAAACTCAAGAACACAACCTGTGGAGGGCCGGTGCTCCTCTTTATGCTCTTGACGATTATACTCAATATCAACAGGCCCTGAGAGCTGCAAAAGACAAACTTATCAAGGAAAAGGCAAAGTTTGGCTGGTTCCGGAATTATGAAATAGTCAAAACAGAATTTAAAAATGTTTTAAATAGTGGCGAGCAGATACTAAAAAAAGTTAAGGAAGAAAAAGAAACAAAAACGAAAAGCCTCACCAATCAAATTTCCATCCTCAACAAGAGATTCAATACCCTTAAAAATATTGCTTTTTCCATAAATGAGGGCCGCCTGGTAAGAAAAAGCCTCACCCAGGCAGAAGTGGCAATGATGGAGGCAGAGCTTCTGCTCAGCAAGGAAAAATATCAAGAAGCCAGTGAGAAATTAAAGGATGTTGGTACATATGTCAATCAAACAGAAGAGTCAATCTTCTCCATCCTCGAACGCTATATGGACGAAAAGCAGATTAAAAAATGGCAGAAATGGGTAAATGAGACGATTCAGGAATCAAAGAAAAAAGGCACGGTTGCCATAATTGTCAATAAGCTTGACAGGAAATTGATTCTTTATAATAAAGGCGAGGTCAGATCCAGTTACGATATCGGTTTAGGAAGATATGGTTTATCTGATAAGCTCCACGCAGGCGACGACGCCACGCCAGAAGGGAAATATAAGATTATAAAAAAGACATCCATAAGCCGTTATTATAAGGCTTTGCTGATCAACTATCCCAATGAAGAAGATAGAGAGAAATTTAATCGAGCAAAAAAGAAAGGCGTCCTTCCCACAAAAGTTGGAATAGGGAGTCTGATAGAAATTCATGGTGGAGGCAAAGACAGCTTGACCAACGGCTGCATTTCTGTGGAGAATGAAGTTATGGACAAAATTTTTCCTCTCCTTGATTTCGGAGTTGCGGTGACTATTGTTGGAGCCATCGATAGCAAGAATAGTATTCTCGCTCTCCTCAAAAATTTATAAAAGATGTCCAGAAAGAAGCTTATTCTAATCATATGTCTTGGAATTCTGGCTATCTTTATATGTCTAGAATTTGCTGGATATTATATCGGAGCGAAAAGTAGCTCTGAGGAGAAATCCGCTATCCTGGAGAAGGATCTCGCCAGAAAAAATATTGGTGAGCTGAAAGCAAAAAATAGAATTCTCAATAAGAAAATCCAGAGCCTCTCTCCAAAAGGGATCTATATTGTCCTCGATACGGGTAATAATATCCTCTACTTGAAGAGAGGAAACGAGACTCTCTGCCAGGCAGTGATCTCTAGTGGAAGCGGAGATATACTTCAGGAGCCAGGTGGCCAGAGGAGATGGGTTTTTGACACTCCGCGCGGGGAATTTTTTGTTGAGTCAAAGCTCCGAGAACCTGATTGGATAAAGCCGGATTGGGCTTTTATCGAAGAAGGCCAGGATATTCCTAAGGATTTTGACGAGAGAGTGGAGCCAGGCGTATTGGGAGATTATGCTCTTGGTTTTGGCGATGGATATTTTATTCATGGAACTCTTTATACAAGGCTCCTTGGCCGGAATGTGACCCATGGCTGCATTCGAGTTGCAGATAGGGATCTCGAAGCTGTTTTCAAGTCAGTCTCGATAGGGACAAAAATATTCATTTATTAGGAATGCCTGTGAAATTGTCCTCTTTTTTTATTCTTATTGGTTTGGCTATGATCGAGCAGGGATTCTGTGAAGAAAAGACTCAAATTTTTATGGAAAACCAATTCCTCGAGGCAGAACTTGGACTCGCCAAGACACCATCCATCTATATAATTTTTAATTTTAAAGATAAGACTATTTATTTGAAGGGGAAGGGGAAAGTCTTAAAGGCCTGGGAAATGAAGAGGGCGCGATTCTGGGGAAATCCTCCTCCTGTAAAATCTCTTTCTTTAGTGAAGAAGAGCACTCTTTTTCCTCCAAAAAGAAAGAATATTATCCCTGGCAACAGCGAAGGAAAAGACAATTTTGAGCTTGAAATATTAGAGTTAAAGGACATGCCTTCCAACTATACGCTCTCCATGGAGGGAGGAATAGTGATATACATCCGGCCAAAAGGCAAAGGTTTTATCCCCTTTTTAAGCAACTTAGGCCATACCCTTAAATGGTATCTATTTCCTCCACTCAAGACATTATGGCTTCATGCAAAGAAAAAGTCATATTCCTCTATTGACATCCAGCTATCCGACAAGAATGAGGCAAAGGCCTTCTATTGGGCATTTCTGGATGGGCTAAAGGCTATAATCTATCATCCTTCTCCAGGATGACTCCTCTCTAAGGCCGAAATTTTATCCTAAAACTTTACAAATAAATACTAATAAATCTTGACAAAATTATGCTCATATTTTATAGTATGTAGGTTCGTATTTAGGAGGTTAAAATGGCTAAAGTGATAGGAATTGATCTTGGAACAACCAATTCGGTTGTTTCTATTATGGAGGGCGATAATCCGGTAGTCATTCCCAATGAAGAAGGCGGCAGGACTACACCTTCAGTCGTGGGTTTTACTCCCAAAGGTGAGAGATTAGTCGGCCAAGTCGCCAAAAGGCAGAGAGTTACTAATCCTGAAAATACAATTTATTCCATAAAGAGATTTATGGGACGTCGGTACAAAGAAGTTCCTCAAGAGATAAAACAAGTTCCCTTCAAGGTTACAGAAGACCCAAATGGGGATGTCAGGGTAGAAGCCTTCGGCAAGAAATATTCTCCGCCTGAGATATCAGCTATGATCCTTCAGAAGCTAAGAAAAGCAGCTGAAGATTATCTGGGGACCAAGGTTGAGGAGGCGGTCATAACTGTGCCTGCTTATTTTAACGATAGCCAGCGCAAGGCAACCAAGGACGCAGGGACAATAGCTGGGTTAAAAGTTTTGAGAATTATAAATGAACCGACAGCAGCCGCCCTAGCCTATGGCATGGATAAAAAGAAAGATCAGACAATTGCAGTCTATGATTTTGGCGGTGGAACATTTGACATTTCCATTCTAGAGGTTGGTGAGGGCATAGTCGAAGTTAAATCCACAAATGGAGACACCCATCTCGGAGGAGATGATATTGATCAAAGGGTTCAAGATTGGATAGTGGCAGAATTCAAGAAGGAATCAGGAATAGATCTGACCAAGGATAAGATGGCCCTCCAGAGGCTTAAAGAGGCAGCCGAAAAAGCAAAATGTGAATTATCGACATTGATGGAGACAGAAATAAATCTGCCCTTTATCACTGCTGATTCCTCTGGCCCAAAACATCTTTTGATGAAACTCAGCAAAGCCAAGCTGGAACAGCTGATGGAGGACCTCATTCAGAGATCTGTGGGCCCCTGCAGGCAGGCCCTGGCAGACGCCAACCTGAAGCCAGAAGATATTGATGAGGTCATCTTGGTTGGAGGCCAAACGAGAACACCCAGAATCCAGGAGCTCGTCAGAGAGCTTTTCGGAAAGGAGCCTCACAAGGGAGTTAACCCCGATGAGGTTGTAGCTGTTGGTGCGGCCATTCAGGGAGCTGTTCTCAGTGGTGAAGTGAAGGATGTTCTTCTCCTCGATGTCACTCCCTTGACACTCGGTATTGAGACTCTGGGCGGAGTCTTCACCAAGATGATTCCTCGGAACACCACAATTCCGACAAAAAAGACAGAAATATTCTCAACAGCTTCCGATAACCAGCCTAGCGTTGAAATTCATGTCCTCCAGGGAGAAAGGGAGATGGCTGCCAATAACAGGACTTTAGGCCGGTTCCATCTGGATGGGATTCCACCTGCACCGCGAGGCTTTCCAAAGATAGAAGTGACTTTTGACATCGATGCCAACGGAATTCTCCAAGTTTCAGCCAAGGACCTGGGAACTGGAAAGCAGCAAGCTATCACCATTACCGGTCATAGTGGACTTGACGAGAAAGAAATTGATCGAATGGTTAAGGAAGCAGAGGCCCACTCCGAAGAAGACAAGAAAAGAAGAGAAGTTATCGAGGCCAAGAATCAGGCAGACCAGCTGGTTTATAGTCTAGAGAAGCTGCTCCGAGAGAACAAGGACAAAATCCCTGATCAAGAGGCAAAGAAAGTTCAGGCCGAGATCGAGAATACCAAAAAAGCGATTGAGACTGAAAATCTCGACCAGATAAAACGAGCCATGGAGGCGCTCTCGCGGGCTTCTCATAAGCTGACAGAGATGATGTATCAGCAGGCAGGCCAGCAGCAGTATCAGCAAGGTTATTCTCAACAACAGTCCTCAGGCCAAAGTGGCCAAGAAGGGTCAGCCAAAGAGCCAACAGAGGAAGAAGTTATTGATGCTGAAGTTGTTGATGACGAAAAGAAAAATTAAGAGTTGCTGAGTCCTGCCTGTCTCCTGGATGGATTATGGCTAAAGATTATTACAAAACACTGGGCGTTGAAAGGAAGGTTTCCCAAGCTGAGATAAAAAAGGCCTATCGGAAACTCGCCCGAAAATACCATCCTGATCTTAATCCCGGAGATAAATCAGCCGAAGCAAAATTCAAAGAGATCCAGGAAGCTTACTCTGTCTTGAGCGATCCTAAGAAAAGGAGCCAGTACGACCAATTCGGCTTCATCGGAGACATTCCTCCTGGAGAGGGGCGAGAAGAGGCTCCGGGCTCTGGATTTGAAGGATTTGATTTTTCTGACTTCGGAACATCCTCCTTTAGAGATTTTTTTGAGAATATATTTGGCGGTCCTTCCCGTGAGGGGCAGATGAAGCCTGAAAAAGGCGAAGACTTACTCTATACAATGAAACTCAGCTTCGAAGATGCTATCTACGGCCTGCAGACCAAGATAAGGCTGAATCGGATGGTTCATTGTCTAAATTGCCAGGGCAGCGGGAATATTCAGAAAGGAAGCAAGCGGACATGTCCTTCCTGCGCAGGGAGTGGCCGGACCTATATGCAGCGAGGATTCATGAAATTCTCAACAACCTGTGCCACTTGTGGCGGAAGAGGTGTCCTCAGAGGAGAAGAATGTCCTTCGTGCCACGGGCAAGGCCTTGTTCCCAAGACGGAATTAATCAATGTCAGGATTCCAGGAGGGGTCAACACAGGCTCCAAGGTTCGCATTGCCGGAAAAGGAAATTCAGGACGAAACGGAGGTCCACCAGGAGACCTCCTTATTTCCATCGAAGTGGCTCCTCACTCCTTGTATCGTAGAGAAGGCTCCAATATCTATTTGAAGCTGCCGATCACTGTGCCTGAAGCAACTTTGGGAGCAAAGATTGCTGTTCCAACTCTCTATGGCCCGACAACAATCAAAATTCCTCCTGGCACCAAATCCGGTCAGAAATTCCGATTGAAAGAAAAAGGTGCGCCTCTGCCTGGGAGGCGAGGGAAGGGAGATGAATTTGTCGAGATCTCGATTGTCCCGCCTCCTTTTGATGACCAGAGAATCCGAGAGCTCATGAAGGAGCTGGAGAAAATCTCTGGGCAGAATCCAAGGGAAAAAATGGGGATTCACTAAAATGAAAAAAGAAAAAAAAGAACCAAAAAACTATTATCATATAAGTAGTGTCTCCCGGATGTATAATATCCATCCTCAGACACTCAGGCTCTATGAAAGAGAGGGACTCCTCCAGCCCTCCCGCAGTGAAGGAAACACAAGGCTTTATACTGATCAAGACCTGAAACAGCTCGAGATGATCCTCAATCTCATCCGTGATCTGGGCGTTAATCTGGCTGGCGTGGAGGTCATTCTGAATATGAGGAAGAAAATTGAACAGATTGAAGTGGAAGTGAATGAGTTCTTGGATTACATCCGAGAGGAATTTTTCGAAGGCAAAGAGGATGAATTTGAAAGCAGAAAGAAGAGCCTGGTTCAAGTGAGTCAGATGAAAATTGTCAAAGTCGAAAAAGAAGAACAGAAATGAATTATCAGGATTATCTTGATTCGAAGAATCTGAAGCTCTACCTGGATGAGATTTCCAAATTTCCTGTTTTTTCTGAAGAAGAGGAGAAAAAAGCAGGACAGCTTATCCTCAAGGGAGACAAGAATTCCTTAAGAAGGCTGATTGAAGCAAATCTCAGGTTTGTCGTTTCCTACGTTAAAAAATACAAAGGAATGGGCCTGAGTTTTCTTGACCTCATCAATGAAGGCAATCTTGGTCTTATTGAGGCTGCCAAGAGATTTAATCCCAAGCGCAATGTCCGTTTTGTCTCCTATGCCGTCTGGTGGATAAGACAAGCTATTGTCCATGCTTTGACTCAGTATTCCAGAATTTACCATGTTCCTCAAAGGCTTTCTAACCAGATCTCCCAGATGAGGAAGAAGAAAGCCCAGATCAAAGCAGAACTGGGCAGAGAGCCAACTAGAGAAGAAATCGCTCAGAGCATGGGCATCGCCGTCGAAGATGTGGAAGACCTGGAATTGCTGGAAGAAAAAAATATTTCCCTGAGCGATCGCTACTCTAATGATGAGCTGGAAGTAGAGGATAAAATCAGCGACGATATTTCCCCTCCTGTGGAATACCAGGTAGTCAAAGCCTCCCTCCAGAAGCAAATCAGGGAAATGCTTGAAGAATTGGATGAAAAAGAGGCTATTGTGTTAAAATTAAGATTTGGACTGGATGATGATCAACCTCGAACCCTTCAAGAAATAGGAAAAATGTTGAAGGTGACCAGGGAAAGGATAAGGCAAATCGAGCGCAAAGCGATGAGAAAATTGTCACGATCTCACAAACTCGAACAACTCAGAGGATATTTGAACTGATGACAGAGAAGGAATGTTCTCTTTGCCAAGATACTGGCTGGGTTCTGGAGGAGTCTGAGAAAGGTGCTGTGGCCAAGAGGTGCAAGTGCTACTATGAGCGACAGAAAGAGACTCTTCTTGAAGAGGCCAAAATCCCAAAAAGATACCAGAACTGCAGCCTGAAGAATTTCGAAATCCATAATGATTCTCACCGGGATGCCCTGAAGATTTCCAAAAAATTTGTCAATGATTATCCTGTACTCAACTGCGGGCTTCTCTTCATAGGCCCTTGCGGAGTAGGGAAGACACATCTGGCTGTGGCCATCATCCAAGAGCTCATCCAGAAGAAAAAAGTTCCCTGTCTTTTCTATGATTTCAGGGAATTGATCCGCGACATTCAGAGTACTTTCACTCCTGAGTCTTCTTTATCTGAATCAGATGTGCTAGCTCCTGTCTTCGAAAAGGAAGTTCTGGTTCTCGATGAACTTGGCGCAAAAAGGACAACAGCCTGGGTTGAAGAGACGATCTTTTACACGATCAATAACCGCTATAACAATAAAAAACTGACCGTTTTTACTTCCAACTACCTGGACAGTGAAGAAAGCGAGGATTACAAGGAGAATTATTTTAAAAAAGGGGATGACTCACTTGTCAACAGAATTGGATTCCGCTTGAGGTCGAGAATTTATGAGATGTGCAAGATAGTCGAGATGGGGGGAGATGACTATCGCCGGAAACTCAAACAGGCCGGCTACCGCTTTTAACCTGCCTTTATCTTCTCCGAATCCTCTCTGAGAAGAGCCTGTTCCTAGTTTTTCATTAAAAATTAACCTGATCTTTATTATCTCTTAACAATCTTACTTTAATCTAGAAATGAAAAAAATGAGAAAAGAAGGATTCCATGAGAAAGGAGATAAAAAAATATGGATAATTTAAAGAAAAGAACATGGCTCTTCTTTTTAGGATTGGCGATATCCTTATTCCTCATTCCATTTCTCGAGGCTCAGCAGACTTTCAAAACGACCATCTATTTTGATTACACCTCGGACCTTTCGAGTAATGGCTACCTGACAGGAGCTCAGGCCAGAAAAGATCTGAACAATCAGTTTCTCTTTCGAAGGGCTTATTTCACTTATGAGAACAAAATCAATGACAACCTCAAATTCAGATTCCGCTACGATGCAGATACAGTAAACAGCATTGATAAGAACAGTAAAGCGGACGACAAATTCAGGCCTTTTGTCAAGCACATCTTTCTGGATTGGACTGGCCCTTTCTCCAATTCCAGCTTGAAAGTTGGGATGATCGAGACCATAACTTTTAGCAACATTGCAGAGAAAAAATGGGGCTATAGAAGTGTGGCCAAAACTCTGCTGGATGGCTACAAGGATGTAACCGGAAAAGAGATTGATGCTACTAGTGCCGACCTAGGGGCGAGTCTCATTGGGACTCTGTCTAAAGAAATTCGCTATGGTTTTATGGTCAGCAATGGCTCTGCTTACTCTCATCCAGAGAAAGATAAGTATAAAAAATTCATGGCTCAGCTCCATCTGGTTCCTCTGGCCGGATTGTCTCTGGTTGGGTATGTGGATTATGAAAAACAAAAAGCAAAGGCTGAAGCTTGGACTTATAAGGCGGATGCCTATTATGAAATGATTCAGGGCTTGATTCTGGGAGGAGAGATTTTCAGCTATGACAATGACCTGAATCTGACTTCGGAGAAAAAGCAGTACAAGAGTTCTGGACTTTCTGTTTTTGGAACCTACACGATTATCCCAAATAAGCTGAATCTGTTTGCTCGATTTGACCGTTATGAACCGAGCACAAGAGTTGATAAAGATGAGATGAGCCTGATCATTGCCGGGGTGGATTGGACTCCTCTTCACTCCACTTTCAAGCTTCAACCAAATATCTGGTATTACACCTATTCCGACTCGGCCAAGAGAGACGACATTGTCTTTAATCTGACTTTTTTTCTTGAATTCTGAAAATAAAAAATGGAGGTATTGAAAATGAATTTTAAAAAAATTGCAATAGCAGCTATTCTCTGCTTAGGTCTTGTTTTCGTTCCTGGCCCTTCATCGGCCAAGAGCAAAATGATTCAGATCAAAGGCTCAGACACAATGGTCAATCTTGTCCAGATTCTAGCTGAAGAGTACATGGGTAAACACCCTGAGGTTCCTCTGGCAGTACTAGGTGGTGGTTCAGGCACTGGGCTCTCAGCCCTCATCAACGGTACCTGCGATATTGCCGACCATTCCCGAGAATGGAATAAAAAAGAAATTGATATGGCCTGGGAGAAAGGCGTGAAACCTCGTTTCTTCATTATTGCTGTCGATGGCTTGAGTATTATCGTCAATGAGAAAAACCCAGTCACAAGGCTGACTATTGAGCAAGTTGGAGCTATTTACCGAGGAGAAATAAAGAACTGGAAAGCGGTCAGTGGGCCAGACGTGCCCATCTCTCTCTATGGAAGACAGTCAAACTCCGGAACCTATGTTTTCCTCCAGGAGCACGTTCTCGGCAATAAGAACTATTCTCCATATATGAAAGAAATGAATGGCAATGCCCAGATCATCGAGGGAGTACTTCAGGATGAGGCTGGCATTGGTTATGTAGGCGTTGGATATGTAGTGGAGCGGGAGACAGGAAAAGTGCGGAAAGGGCTAAAGGTTCTGGATATCTCAAAAGATGCGAAATCCGAAGCCTATTCGCCACTAAATAAAGAGTTTGTGGATTCAGGAAAATACCCTATTGCACGAGCTCTCTATCAGTCGACAAACGGTTTGCCTAAGGGTGCGGTCCTGGATTTTATCAAGTTCGAAATTGGACTGGAAGGGCAAAAAATTGTCGAGCGGGAAGGATTCTTCATTATCGGCCCTGATCATATTGCCAAGAACAACAAGAATCTTAAATAGATTAAAAGGGAAAAATCAGAGATAGATTTAGAGATTAAGAATAAGGGCGGGAGAAATTCCGCCTTTATATCTTTTTATTAAAAATAAATTCTGAGCGGCAGGCAGGAATCGTGATTAAGAAAAAAAGAAATTGGATTAGGCTCAGAGAATCAGCCATCCGGGCCTTCTTTTTTTTGAACGGAATTATGGCAATTTTTGTCCTTATCGGCATTTTTGGCTTGCTCCTTTACACCTCTATCCCTGCCTTCAGAGAGGTCAATATTAAAGATTTTTTTGCTGGTAGAAATTGGGATCCAACTTCTCCACTCAAGGCGGAATATGGAATTCTGTCCATGATGGTCAGCACTTTTATGGTCACTGCCTGTGCCCTGGCCATCGCTGTTCCTGTGGGAGTTGGAGTGGCTGCTTACTTATCAGATGTTGCTCACTGGAGAGTAAGAGAGATTGTCAAGCCAGCTATTGAAGTCCTGGCTGGTATCCCATCTGTCGTCATAGGCTTCCTGGGGATTGTGCTTCTTGGGCCTTTAATTTCCAAAATCTTTAATACAAGCTCCGGCCTTAACGCCCTCAATGGCTGCCTGTTGCTGGCCACAATGGCTCTTCCGACCATTATTAGTATTTCAGAAGATTCACTGAATGCTGTCCCCCAGGCCTACAGTGAGGCATCCTTGGCTTTGGGTGCTTCCCGCTGGCAAACTCTTGTCCGGGTCAGAATCCCTGCAGCTCTCTCAGGGATTATCGCTTCTGTCATGCTGGGCATGGGCCGTGCCATTGGCGAGACAATGACAGTGCTCATGGCGACTGGCAATGCCAGGGCTTTTCCCCACGGGCTCTTGGACTCCATCCGGACTATGACTGCCAATATCGCTATTGAGCTTGGAGAAGTTCCTTACTTTACCACCCATTACTACGCTCTTTTTGCCATTGGCCTGGTCTTGTTTCTAATGACCTTTCTTGTCAATCTCATCGCAGACATCATCCTTCATAAGTATCAGGAAAGAGAGCTATGAAAAAAAAGAAAATTATTCAATTCCTTGGATTTCTGGCTCTGCGGGCTTGCCTTTATTTCGTGTTAGCTGTGCTTCTCTTTTTCCTTTATGATATCGGAAGCAAAGGGGGAGGAGCAATTAGCTGGGAATTTCTGACAAAAGCTCCCCGCCGCGGCATGACTCAAGGAGGAATCTTTCCAGCAATTATGGGAACATTTCTGGTCACAATAGTCACTGCTATTTTAGCTGTGCCCCTGGGCATGTTTGCCGCCATCTACTTGAATGAGTATGCCAGGCAGAGCAAGCTGACCCGGATCATTCGCCTCTCGATCAGAAATCTTTCAGGAGTACCGTCGATTGTCTATGGGCTTTTTGGAGTTATTCTGTTCGTCAATATTCTCAAATTCGGCACATCCATTCTTTCAGCTGGTTTGACGCTGGGTCTTCTCACTCTTCCCTGGACTATCACAGCCAGTGAGGAAGCCCTCAAGACTGTTCCCAATTCTTATCGTGAGGGAGCTCTTGCTCTTGGAGCCACCAAATGGCAGTCTATCCGGACCAATGTCCTTCCCTATGCCCTCCCAGGTATGCTAACAGGCACAGTACTAGGAATCGCCAGAGCTGCGGGAGAGACTGCTCCGATTATGTTTACAGGTGCGGCCTTTTATCTTCCTTATCTGCCCAAGTCTCTCGGCGACCAGTTCATGGCTCTTCCTTATCATCTCTACATCATGGCCACTCAGCATCACGATATCTCTCTAGTTCGGCCTCTGGCTTATGGCACAGCTCTTGTATTGATTGCTTTGGTCTTGGGAATGAACATGGCGGCAATAATCCTCAGGTTCAGGTTGCGAAGGAGGAAAAGGGGGTGAACTATGAATTCTCGAACGAAGATTGAGACAAAAAACTTAAATTTTTATTATGGGAAGACTCAAGCCTTGAAAAATGTCAACATTCTCTGTCAAGCGAACAAGGTAACTGCCATTATTGGACCTTCTGGGTGTGGAAAAACAACCTTTATTCGAACCCTCAATAGAATGAATGATGTCATTGCAGGATCAAGAGTGGGAGGACAAATTCTTTTGGATGGAGAGGATATTTATTCTCCCCAAGTCGATGTGGTAGAATTAAGAAAAAGAGTGGGAATGGTTTTTCAGAAGCCCAATCCTTTCCCAAAGTCGATTTTTGATAACGTGGCCTACGGCTTGAGAATAAATAGCCTAAGAAGCAGGGCAAAAATAGAGGAGATAGTGGAGAAAAGCCTCAAAGAAGCTGCTCTTTGGGACGAGGTCAAAGATCGAATGAGAGAAAATGCCTTTGTTCTATCAGGCGGCCAGCAGCAGCGTCTGTGCATTGCCCGGGCTCTGGCTGTTGAGCCTGACGTGATCCTCTTCGATGAACCTTGTTCTGCCATAGATCCAATTGCCACAGCCAAGATTGAGGATCTTATTGAAAAGCTTAAAGAAAATTATACAGTCATTATTGTCACCCACAACATGCAACAGGCAGCTCGAGTCTCTGATTATACAGCGTTCATGATGCTTGGCGAGCTTGTTGAATTTGATAAAACTGTAAAAATATTTACTAATCCTGCTCATAAGTTGACCGAGGAATATATCACAGGAAGATTCGGATAAAAGAAGCTTCATCCTTTACTTCTGGAGGTCAAATGGAAAGACAATTTGATGATGAATTAAAAAAATTGAATGAGA